>JAICYG010000095.1 GCA_025934335.1 Thermoleophilia bacterium
CTTCTGCAAGGCGATCGACACGTTCTGCCCGCTCGGGCCGTGGATCGTGACGCCCGACGAGCTCGGCGACCCGCACGACCTGCGCATGCAGCTGCGCGTGAACGGCGAGGTGCGCCAGGAGTCGCACTCGAGCCGCATGAGCGTGACGATCCCGGAGATCCTCTCGAACTTCTCGGCGCTCGGCTACAGCGCAGGCGACGTGCTCTCGACCGGCACCGTCGCGGGCGTCGCCGGCTTCAAGTCGGAAGAGGAGCGCAAGCGGCTCTACCTGAAGCCGGGTGACGTGATCGAGGCGGAGATCGAGCGGATCGGCGTGCTGCGCAACCCGGTCGTCTCGTGGCAGGAGGCGCACGGCGAGCCGCCGCGGCCGCGCATCCGGCCCTGGGGCGAGAACGCGTGAGCCGGCCGCGCGAATGAGCCGGCCTCAAGACCGTGCAAAGCTCGACCGCGTTCGCGCGCTGATGGCCGAGCACGACCTCGACGCCCTCGTCGTCCGCGCGCCGGACAACGTCCTCTACCTGACGAGCTTCTGGGGGATGAAGGGCTATGACGCGTGCGTCTTCCCACGCGAGGGCGAGCCGGTGCTGATCACGATCGAGGCGTCGGAAGAGGACGCCGCGCGCACCTCCTGGACGGATGACGTCCGCCTGATCCAGGGCTACGCGCCCGACGACCCTCGCCCGGTACCGGCGCGCACGCTCGAGGCCGCGCTCGCCGCCTCCCGCGACTACGGCAAGGTCGGTCTCGAGCTCTCGATGGGGACGCAGGCGACGGACCGGATGGTCGGTGAGCCGACGACGTTCACGAAGGGCTGGTTCGACGCGTGGCCGGGCGCCGGCGACGCGATGCCCGTGCTCAACGTCGCGCGGGCGATCAAGTCTGAGCAGGAGGTCGAGCGGATGCGCCTTGCGAACGAGATCTGCGCGGCCGCGATGCAGCACGTCGCCGAGCGCCTGCGACCCGGTATGAGGGAGAGCGAGGCGGCCGCGCTCTGGCAGGGCTTCGTGCACGGAGAGGGCACCGGCTGGCAGGGCAAGGTCGAGCTCGCGTTCGGGTTCTCGCTCGTCTGGGCGGGCGCCGGGATCAAGACGTTCACCGCGACCGGTGACCTGCCGGTACGGGAGGACGAGCCGACGCTCTTCGAGATCTGGGTGTGCGCGGACGGCTACTGGTGCGACCACACGAAGCTCCTCTGTCCGGGCGAGCCGCGCGCGGACTACCGCGAGCTGGAGACGGGGCTGATGGATGTCTACGGCCGGGCCGTCGCGCATTGCACGCCGGGCGCGTCGCTCGCCGAGCTCGACGTGCTCGTCCGCGACGGCCTCACCGAGCTCGGCTACCGCGGCCAGCCGACGCACCCGATCTGCCACGGTGTCGGGGCGCGGGCCCACGAGCCGCCGTACGCGCACCGCGCCGGGCGCGGCACGGTCGAGGAGGGCATGGTGCTCGCGATCGAGCCGGGGTGCTACTGGGAAGGAGGCGGCGGGTTGCGGGTCGAGGACAACTTCCTGATCACCGCGGACGGGGCAGAGAAGCTCTCCCCGTTCCCGGACGGAGTGGTCGTTTGTGGATGAGCTGATCTGGACCGGCTCGCTGAACCACCGCTACGCGATCCGCGGCAGCGTTGGCCTCTACGACACGACGCTTCGCGACGGCGAGCAGACGGTCGGCGTCGTCCTCGACCCCGACGACAAGCTCGAGATCGCACGGCTCCTCGACGAGCTCGGAATCGAGCGGATCGAAGCGGGCTTCCCGCGCGTGTCCGACGACGACTGGCAGGCCGTCGCGAAGATCGCCGCTGCCGGACTGCGGGCGGAGGTCTGGGGTTTCTCGCGCGCCGTGCCTGCCGACCTGGAAGCGCTCGTTGAGCTCGGTGTCGAGTACTCGGTGATCGAGTCGCCGATCTCGGACCTGAAACTCGATGCGATCGGCGTCTCGCGCGAGACGATGCTCGAGCGAATCGCGAAGGCCATGCGGTTCGCCGCCGAGCACGACATCCACGCGGCGTTCTTCGGTGTCGACTCGACCCGCGCCGACCCGGCGTTCTTCAGGCAGGTCTACGAGACCGCGGTCGAAGCGGGCGCGAAGGAGGTCGTCGTCGTCGACACGCTGGGAATCGCATCGCCCGAGGCGGTGACCGATCTCGTCGGCGCGACCGGGCAGTACGTGGACGGCCTCCCCGTGCACTTCCACGGGCACAACGACTTCGGGCTCGCGACCGCGAGCGCGGTCGCCGCCGTCCGCGCGGGCGCGAGCTGGGTGCACGGCACGATCAACGGCATGGGCGAGCGCGCCGGCAACGCAAACCTTGGCGAGGTCGCGCTCACGCTGCGCGCGCTCTACGGCGTCGAGTCGAACCTGCGCCTCGACCGTATCCGGGCCGTCGCCGAGCGCGTGCGCGAGCTCTCCGGCTACGAGCTCGAGCCGTGGAAGCCGGTGACGGGCGACACGCTGTACCGGCGCGAGTCGGGCGCCGTCGCCTCGCAGTTCCACGACCCGCCGTCGATCGAGCCGTACTCGTCGGAGCTCGTCGGGGCCGAGCGGGCGATCGTGCTCGGCAAGAAGAGCGGCCTCGACTCGATCCGCATCAAGGCGGACGAGCTCGGCCTCGACGTGCCGGAGGAGCGGCGCGCGGAGGTGCTCGCCGCGGTGAAGAACCTCGGCGCGGAGCAGCGCCGCCTCGTGACGGACGACGAGTTCAGGAGCATCGTCGCTGGCTGAGCACGACGCAGTCGTCGTCGGCAGCGGCGTCAACGGCCTCGCGTGTGCCGCCCTGCTCGCGCAGGCCGGTTGGGACGTCTGCGTCCTCGAGCGACAGAGCTGGTTCGGCGGCTGCATCCGCACGGCCGAGATCACCCGGCCGGGGTTCAAGCACGACGTCTTCAGTGCGTGGCACCCGCTGTGGGTCGGCGGCCCCGTGCATCCGCAGCTCGAGGCCGACCTGGCGCGGCACGGGCTCGAGTACGTCAACACCGATTTGCCGACGGCGACGGCCTTCCCCGACGGCTCGAGCGCGTTTCTGCTGCGCGACGCCGAGGGAAACGCGCGCGAGCTGGGCGAGGAGTGGCACGGCGTGCTCGCGTCGTTCTTCCCGACCGCCGACTTTGCCTTCGGCGTGCTCGGGACCGAGTTGTGGTCGAAGCACGGTGCGTCGTTCGGCCTCCGGCTCCTGCGCAGGCTCGGCCGCGAGGGCGCCCGCGACTTCGCCGGGCAGCTCCTCGTCTCCGCGCGCGACTGGCTCGAGACGACGTTCGCCTCGCCGAAGGCGCACGGCGTGCTCGCGCCCTGGGTGCTCCATACGGGTCTCGGCCCCGACGCCGCCGCCTCCGGCTACATGGCGCAGGTGATCGCGGTCGCGGTGCAGGAGGGCGGCATGCCGATCCCCGTCGGCGGCGGTGCGAAGCTCGCGGACGCGCTGGTCGCGTACATCCGCGAGCAGGGGGGGACGTGCGAGACGGGCGTCAACGTCGATCGTGTCTTCGGCAGCGGCGTCCGCGCCGGCGGCGAGACGATCGGCGCGCGGCGCGCGGTCGTCTGCAACGTCACGCCCACGCAGTTGTATGGCGAGCTGCTCGGCGGCACGCCGCCCCCGTTCCGTTACGGGCGCAGCGAGATGCAGATCCACTTCGCGCTCTCCGAGCCGCCGGAGTGGGAGGGGGACGAGCGGCTCGGCCGCTCTGCGATCGTTCACCTGACGCCGGGGCTCGACGGTGTCTCGCGCGCCGTCAACGAGGCGGAGCGCGGCCTCCTGCCGGCGGAGGCGACGGTGGTCGTGGGGCAGCCGCTGACGCTTGACGCGTCACGGGCGCCCGAGCGGAAGGGCCTCCTCTGGATCCAGCTGCAGGAACTGCCGTGGCAGGTGAAGGGCGACGCCGCGGGCGAGCTCGATGTCGGAGACGGCACGTGGACCGAGGAACTGCGCGAGCGCTACGCCGACCGCATCCAGGCGCGGGTCGCGAAGCACGTGCGCAACCTCGACTCGGCGGTGCTCGAGCGGGTGTGCCTGTCGCCCGCCGATCTCTGGAGCGCGAACGTCAACCTGGTGCAGGGCGACCCGTACGGCGGCTCGCTCGCGCTCGACCAGAACTTCCTCTGGCGGGCGCCCCACCGGACGCCGGTGAAGGGGGTCTGGCACGTCGGCGCCTCGACGCATCCCGGGCCGGGCCTCGGCGGCGGTTCCGGCGCGCTCGTCGCGCAGCAGCTGCTCGAGCCGCCGCTCTCACGCAGGCTGTTGTCGCGGGTGCAGCGAAGGCCGTAGAGTCCCGCAGTCGAACGTCTTCTCGACCGGCGGCTCCCACCGGTCAGCACGGGGTCATCACGGGCAGCGCGGCGGCCGGTCTTCCGGGCCGCCGCGCGCGATCCCGGCCAGCAGCTCGTAGGAACGCAGTCGTGCCGCGTGGTCGTGGATCGCGGCCGCGACGATGATCTCGTCGGCTGCCGTCACGGCTGCGAAGTCCTCGAGTCCGGCTCGCACCGTCTCGGGCGACCCGACGAACGAGCGGCTGAGCATCGCGGAGGCGCGCTCCCGTTCGGCGTCCGTCCAGTAGGCGTCGATGTCGTCGATCGGGGCCGGCAGGCGGCCGCGCCGGCCGCGCACGATGTTCGCGAACGACTGCTGCGCGGACGTGAAGAGCCGCCGCGCCTCCGTGTCCTCGTCGGCGACGACCACGTTCGCACCGACCATCGCGTAGGGCGCGTCGAGCGTCGGCGAGGGGCGGAACGAGGTCCGGTACACCTCGAGCGCCGGCAGCAGCGCCTCGGGAGCGAAGTGCGACGCGAACGCATACGGCAGGCCGAGGGCGGCCGCGAGCTGAGCGCCGTAGAGGCTCGAGCCGAGGATCCACAGCGGCACCTTCGTGCCTGCGCCGGGGACCGCGTGCACGAGCTGGGCGCCTTTTGGGTCGTCGAGGTAGTGCTGGAGCTCGAGCACGTCCTGCGGGAACGTGTCCGCGGCGGTGAGATCGCGCCGGAGCGCGGCGATCGTCGGTCGATCGGTGCCCGGCGCGCGGCCCAGGCCGAGGTCGATGCGGCCGGGATGAAGCTCGGCGAGTGTCCCGAACTGCTCGGCGATCACGAGCGGCGAGTGGTTCGGGAGCATGATCCCGCCCGAGCCGACGCGGATCGTGCTCGTGGCGGCCGCCACGTGCGCGATCACGACGGCGGTGGCGGCGCTCGCGATGCCCGCGGCGTTGTGGTGCTCGGCGAGCCAGTAGCGGCGGTAGCCCCACTCCTCCGCGTGGCGGGCCAGGTCGGCGGTGTTCCGGAGCGCCTCGGCGGCGGTCGCTCCTTCGGGGATCGGCGCCAGGTCGAGGATCGAGAGCGGCGGGATCGTCACCGGCTCAGCATGCCTGTGCGGCGACGGCGGACCGGGTCGGTAACGTCCCGCGGCCCGTGACTCGCGTCGTCCGCCTCAGGCCGTGGCAGAAAGCCGCCCTCGATCGGTTCGTCGACGCGGGTGCGCCCGACTTCCTCGCAGTCGCGACGCCGGGCGCCGGCAAGACGACGTTCGCGCTCACGGCTGCGCGCCACGAGCTCGCGCAGCGGCCGGGCAGGCTCGTCGTGGTCGCGCCGACCGCGCACCTGAAGCTGCAGTGGGCGCGCGCGGCTGCGTCCTTCGGGCTCCACCTCGATCCGCAATGGGCGGCGGCGGACGGGCGGCTGCCGGCCGACATGCACGGAATCGTCACCTCGTACCAGCAGGTCGCGACGAGCTCGCGGCTGCTCGCGACGCTCTCGCGCGGCGCGTTCGTCGTCTTCGACGAGCTCCACCACGCCGCCGACGACCGGGCGTGGGGCGACGCCGTCCGCGCTGCGTTCGAGGGATCGCACAGACGTCTGGCGCTCTCCGGCACGCCGTTTCGCTCCGACACGCGGGCGATCCCGTTCGTGCGCTACCGCGGCGACGAGGCGGCTCCCGACTTCGAGTACGGCTACGGCGACGCACTCTCGGACGGCCGCGTCGTCCGGCCGGTCTACTTCCCGGCGACGAACGGGCAGATGGAGTGGCAGGCGCCCGACGGCTCCGTGCAGAGCGCCACGTTCGACGACCGGCTCGACGCGCAGCGGGCGTCGCAGCGTCTGCGCACGGCGCTGTCGCTCGAGGGAGAGTGGCTGCCGACGGTGCTACGCGCGGCGCACGAGCGTCTCGCGTCGGTTCGCGCGGAGCAGCCGAATGCGGGCGGGCTCGTGATCGCGACCGATCAGGAGCATGCGCGCGGGATCGCGGCGATCCTGAAGGCGCGGCTGGGCGTGGGGGCGCGCATCGTCACGTCGGACGACCCGCAGGCGTCGGCGGGGATCGCGTCGTTCGCCGCCGGCAGCGAGCCGTGGCTCGTCGCGGTGCGCATGGTCTCGGAGGGGGTCGACATCCCGCGGCTTCGCGTCGGCGTGTACGCGACGACGACCACGACGGAGCTCTTCTTCCGGCAGGCGGTCGGGCGACTCGTGCGCTGGACGCGCGGCGTGCCGCGGCAGCGGGCGTGGCTCTACATCCCCGACGACCCGAGGCTGCGCACCCATGCGTCAGGGGTCGCGGAGCAGCGACGGCACTCGCTGCGGAAGGACGACGCGCCGGAGCGGGTGGAGCGCGACGAGTCGGCGGCGGGCGACGACGTGCAGATGTCGCTGTTCGCCGCCCTGTCTGCCGTCGCCACGGATGTGCACGAGCCCGACGATCTGCCGTACGACCCCGAGCCGGAGGCGACGGGCGGCGAGGAGATCGAGCTGATGCTGGCGCCGCCGCCGCCGCCGCTCGCCGGCGGCAGCGAGGAGGCGCCCGGCGCCGCGACGCTGACGCGCCGCGAGGAGAAGCGGGTCCTGCGCGACCAGAACGCCGCCGTCGCGCGCGAGCTCGTCCGCCGCACGCGCCTCACGCACGCGCAGGTGAACGCGGAGCTGAACCGCCGCTCGGGCGTCCGCCGCGTCACGGAGGCGACGACCGAGCAGCTCGAGCGCCGCCTCGCAGCCGCCGACCGCTGGCTCGCGAAGACCTGAGCCCGAGGGGCCACGGCCCTCCGGGCCGTGGCCCCTCGCCAAACGACGTGCCGAGAGTGTGACAATCCGTCCACAGGCGTGCGCGGCTCGGGCCAAGCCCCGCCCACGCCGTGGCGTGGACGGCTCAGGACGCGGCTGCGACCGCCTTGCGCTCGGCGGCGAAGTGGGGGATGACCGCGCTCGCGAACAGCTCCTGGTTCTTGATCGCCATCCAGTGCGGGGCGCCGCCCGCGTTCACGGTGATGCCGATCTCCTGGATCCCCTCGCAGACCTTCCGCGTCTCCTCGATCCGCGCGATCACGTCCGCCGGCGTGCCGACCCAGACGTAGTCGTCCTCGACGAGCTTCTCGTACGGGATCTCCGTCAGCGACTCCATGATCCCGGCCGCGTAGAACCCGTAGCCCGCCGCGTTCAGCGCGTCGGCGGGCGGCTTCGGCCACTCCGTCAGCGGCGACGCGTTGCCGTCGATGAAGCCGCGGACCCACTGCTCCGCCTCGCGGTGCGCCGTGTCCGCGTCCTCGTCGAGATGGCACGCGTGGATCCACACGATGTCAGGCTCCGTGCCGTGCTCCGCGCAGCTCGCGCGATAGAGATCCATCTGCTTCTCGAGCGCCGCATACGGGAGGAGCGGCGGCACCGCGACGCCCCAGCCGCGCTCGGCCGCGAGCGTGTACGTGCGGTCGGACGTGCCGCCGAGGTACACGCGGTACTTCGTGTCGACGAACGGCACCACGTGCGAATCCGGCACGTGGAAGTACGTGCCCTCGTGCGAGAACCGCTCGTTCTCGAGCGCCTCGAGCAGCAGGTCGACCGCCTCCTCGTACTTCGGCCGTGCGTCCTCGTCGAGGGGCTCGCCGGCCGGCAGAGGGATCCACCCGTGCCCTCGCCCGACGCCCCACTCGTACCGGCCGCCGGTGATCAGGTGCGTCGCGTGGATCACGCTCGCGAGCACCGTCGGGTTGTGGTACGGCAGCGCATGCAGCATCGTCCGGAAGCGGATCCGCTTCGTCCGTTGCGCGGCCGCGGCGAAGAACGCCGTCGGGTTCGTCGACACCGAGAACTTCGGGAAGAAGTAGTGCTCGATGATCGCGTAGACGTCATAGCCGAGCCGGTCGGCGTTCTCCATCTGCTCGAGCACCTCGCCGTAGAGCTGCTCGGCCGTCTTGCCCGGGTGGAGCTGGAGCTCCGAGTAGAGGCTGAACCGCACCTGCCGTCCTCTCCTTTCGCCTAGCGGTGGTCGAAGATGTCGCGGCCGCCGAGCTCGTGCTGGAAGATCACGCTCGCGAGCGCGAGGTGATCGTGCAGCGCCGCCGCGGCCGCCTCGGGGTCGTGCGCTGCGCATGCCTCGAGCAGCTCGGTGTCGTAGGCGCGGTGCCGCTCCTGCGGCCCGTCCTTCGAGGTCAGCAGCGCCGGCCGGAACCGCTCCGAGCGGTCCCATGCCGGCCGGATCAGCGCCACGAGCCACTGGGACGCGGAGGCCTCGTAGAGCGTGAAGTGGAAGTCGGTGTGCGCCCGCATCGTCTCGCGCACGTCCTCGGCGGCCGCCGCCGCGTCGAACCGCTCGAGCTGTGCCTGCGCCGACTCGGCGTCCGCGTCGCTGAACCGCTCCGCGGCGCGCCGCACGGCGAGCGACTCGAGCGAGAGCCGCACCTGGAACAGGTCGCGCAGCTCCTCGATGTCGAAGTCGAGGACGCGCGCCCCCTGGTGCGGGACGTGCTTCGCAAGCCCGAGCGCCTCCAGCTGCCGCACCGCCTCGCGGATCGGCGAGATCGACATGCCGAGCGACCGCGCCAGCTCGTCGAGCCGTAACGGGGTGCCGGCCGGGAGCTCGCCGAGGATGATCGCCTCCCGCAGCTCCATGAGCGCGTATTCGGCCATCGTCCGGTGGCGCATCGGGCCCTGGGGTGTGCCCACACGTGCCATGTGTAACCAGACCGTCCCATAACCCTTGATCAGATGTCAAACCTCATGAGAAGATCGGGGCGTGGCCCCGCGGGTTTCCGTGTCCCAGATCACGACGTTCCGCTCGAGCTTCGCCGACGACGTGCGGCGCTATGTCGCGGCGGGGCTGGACGGGCTCGGCGTCTGGGAGCTGAAGCTGCCGGAGGGTGGCGACGCCGAGGCGCTGGAGCAGCTCGCGGCGAGCGGCCTGGAGCCGGCGTCGGCAGTGCCGGCCGTTCCCTCGATCCTGCCGCTGCCGCTCCTCGGCGGCCCGGACGACCCCGCCGAGCGCGTCGAGGCGATCTGCGCGAGCCTCGAGCGTCTCGCCCCGTTCGGGCCGAGCGGCGTCGTCTGCCTGACCGGCACGGCCGAGGGACGCGATGCCGACGACGCCCGCGCGACCGTGGTCGACGGCCTCCGCACGATCGCCCACGAGGCCGACCGGCTGGGGCTCCGCGTCGGGCTCGAGCCGTACCAGCGCGAGGGCGGCGAGCTCTGGACGATCGCCTCGACGATCCCCGAGGCCGTGTCATTGATCGAGGACGCCGGCGACCCACCTGCACTCGGCATCCAGTTCGACGTCTGGCATCTCTGGAACACCGAGACGCTGTTCGACGACATCGCGGCCGAGCTCGACCGCTTCGTCGGCGTCCACCTCTGCGACGTGCGCGAGCCGACGCGCGGCTGGGCCGACCGGGCGCTGCCGGGCGACGGCGCGGCCGGCGTCCCGGGGATCCTGCGCGCGCTCGACGAGGCCGGCTGGGACGGCCTCTACGACATCGAGATCTTCTCCGACGACGGCACGTTCGGCAGCGAGTACGGGGACTCGTACTGGGCGGCGCCGGCGGAGGAGACGCTCGCACACGCGACTGCGGCGTTCGAGCGGTGCTGGGCCGACATACCTACCCCCCAGGAAGTGGAGGAGACGAGATGAGGAGACGGGGTTCCC
>JAICYG010000122.1 GCA_025934335.1 Thermoleophilia bacterium
AGCGGGCCATCCGAGGCGTAGGCTCGACGGAGCCTCACAAGGAGCGGAGGTGCCGGCTCTGCCGGCGCCGGGAGCGGGCCATCCGAGGCGTAGGCTCGACGGAGCCTCACAAGGAGCGGAGGTGCCGGCTCTGCCGGCGCCGGGAGCGGGCCATCCGAGGCGTAGGCTCGACGGAGCCTCACAGGGAGCGGAGGCGACATGAGCGGCGCCGGAGCGGGCCTCAGCCTCGGTCGTTACGCGGTCGCGACGGACCCGGGGCGGAAGCGGCGCCAGAACGAGGACGCCTTCGTCGTGCGCCCGCCGCTCTTCGCGATCGCGGACGGGATGGGCGGCGCGCGCGCAGGCGAGATCGCGTCGGAGCTCGCGGCGGGAGCGCTCAAGGACGCCGAGGCGCGCGGCGGCGGCGAGGCGCGCGTGAAGCAGCTCGTGCAGGAGGCGAACCGGCGCGTGCACGAGCGTGCCTCGAACGACCCGGCGACGAGCGGCATGGGCACGACGATGACGGTGGCGCTCGTCGAGCCGAGCGGCGAGCTCACGTTCGGTCATGTCGGCGACTCGCGCGCGTACGTCCTGCGCGGCGACACGCTCGAGCAGCTGACCGACGACCACTCGCTCGTCGCGGAGCTCGTCCGCCGCGGCGAGCTCTCGGCCCGCGACGCCGAGGTGCACCCTCAGCGCTCCGTGATCACGCGCGCGCTCGGCACCGACCCCGACGTCGACGTCGACGCGTTCACGTGGCGCCCGGAGGCCGGCGACGTCTACCTCCTCTGCTCCGACGGCCTCTCCGACATGGTCGCAGGCGAGACGATCGAGGAGATCCTCCGCCGGCACCGCGGCGACCTCGACGACGCCGCGAAGGCGCTCGTCAAGGCGGCGAACCGCGGCGGCGGCGACGACAACATCACCGCCGTCCTGTTCGAGCTGGTCGAGGGCGAGGCAGTGCCGGAGGAGCCGGACGAGCGGACGCGGGAGATGGTGGTGTCGCCGGACGAGGAGGACACGCTGCACCCGGAGGACGGCGTGCGGCCGCCGCCCCCACGCGACGACGCGACGGAGCCCGCCGACACGATGGTCGTCCCGGCCGCGGAAATCGACGCCGCGCTGGCCGCCGAGGAGCCTGAGACCCCCCACGCCGGCATCGGCAGACGGCTGCTCGCGCTCCTCGTCATCCTGGCGCTGATCGCGATCATCGTCGTGCTCGTCTGGTGGGGGCTCGCCCGCTGACACTCGGCCGGCGCAACCGCGAGCTGCTGTACCTCGCCGCGGTCGGCGTGCTGACCGGCTTCGGCTTCGCATCGGTCTACATCGCGCGGCAGTCGCTCGTCAGCTGGGGCTCGCTCGGCTACGCCGTCTTCTTCTTCGCGCTGTACCTGGCCGCGCACGTCGTCGCGCGCTTCGCGACCCCGGAGGCAGACCCGTACCTGCTGCCGATGGCGGGCCTCCTGACCGCAATCGGGGTGACCGAGATCTACCGGCTCGGGCCCGACGACGCGTTCAAGCAGGGCCTCTGGATCGTGATCGGCGTCGGCCTCTTCGCCCTCGCGCTCCTCTGGCTACGGCGCGACTACCGGGAGCTCGAGAACTACAAGTACCTGTTCGGGCTCGCGGCGATCGCGCTGCTCTTCCTGCCCCGCGTGCCGGGGCTCGGCGAGACGGTCAACGGCGCCCGCCTCTGGGTGCACGTGGGACCGGTGCAGTTCCAGCCGGGTGAGTTCGCGAAGATCTTCCTGATCGTCTTCCTCGCGGCGTACCTGCGCGAGAAGCGGGAGGTGCTCGCGCAGGGCCGCCTCAAGGACATGGGGCCGCTGCTCCTCATCTGGGGCGGCTGCATGCTCGTGCTCGTCTCGTCGAACGACCTCGGCTCGGCGCTTCTCTACTACGGGATCTTCCTCTCGATGCTGTACGTCGCGACGGCGCGCCTCTCATACGTCGCAGCAGGAGTCGTGCTGTTCGCCATCGGCGGCGTGGGCGCGTACAGGGAGATCCCGCACGTCCGCGAGCGGATCACGATCTGGCTGCACCCGTGGACGACCGAGAAGGTGTTCTGCCCGACCACGGGCACGAAGACGCTCCGCCAGGACTGCCAGAGCTACCAGCTCGTCAAGTCGCTCTACTCGATCGCGAACGGCGGCTTCGGCGGGGCCGGTCTGGGCAAGGGCACGTTCACGACCGCCGACGGCAAGCCGCTCATCCCCTACGTCTCGAGCGACTTCATCTACTCGGCGCTCGCGCAGGAGCTCGGGCTGATCGGCGCCGCCGCGCTGCTCCTCGTCTTCATGCTCTTCGTGGCGCGCGGGATGAAGATCGCGCTGCAGGCCGACGACGGGTTCTCGAAGCTCCTCGCCGCCGGGCTCACGTTCGGCTTCGCAGCGCAGACGTTCATCATCGTCGGCGGCGTCGTCCGCCTGATCCCGCTCACCGGCATCACGCTGCCGTTCGTCTCCTACGGCGGCTCCTCGGTGGTCGCGAACTTCCTGCTCCTCGCGGGCCTGCTCCTCGTCTCGCAGCGCGCGAACGTGAAGGGATGACGTGAACCGCCAGATCTCCGCCCTCGCCCTCGTCGCCCTCGTGCTGCTCTCGGCGCTCGTCGTCGCGACCACCTACTGGCAGGCATGGGCCGCGCCGAGCCTCGCAGCGAAGCAGGACAACGCAATCCAGCGCGTCGCGCAGTTCCGGATCAAGCGCGGCCTCATCTACGCCTCCGACGGCAAGACGCTGCTGGCGAAGAACCGGGCCGTGAAGCGCGCCGGACAGACCCTCTACTTCCGCACCTACCCGACGCACGGCTTCGCGTCGCAGACGATCGGCTACTCGACGCAGGGCCGCGCCCGCGCCGGCCTCGAACGCTCGGAGAACGCCTACCTGACGGCGTCGAACGCGAACCTGGGCACCATCTTCGACAAGCTCACCGACAACCTGAAAGGAACGACGGTCACCGGCAACAACCTCGTCCTGAACCTGCGCGTCGGCGTGCAGAAGATGGCAGAGACCGCGCTCGCCGGGAAGTGCGGCGCGGCCGTCATGCTGAACCCGAAGACCGGTGCCGTCTACGTGATGGCGTCGTCACCGACCTACGACCCGAACAAGATCGAGTCGAACAAGGGCTACGCGAGCATCCTCCGCTCGCCGAGCGCGTGCCCGGGGTCGACCTCGGCGCTCCTGAACCGGGCGACGCAGGGCCTCTACCCGCCGGGCTCGACGTTCAAGACGGTGACGGCCGCGGCGGCGCTCGACTCGAACGTCTACACGCCCGACTCGCGCTTCGACGACCCTGGGTACTGCATGGAGTACGGCCAGAAGGTGTCGAACGCCGGCAATCCGGAGGCGCCGGAGACCTTCGGCAACGTCGACTTCCTCCAGGCCTACCAGCACTCGATCAACTCCGTCTTCTGCAACATCGGCAAGCGGCTCGGCGCGAAGCGGGTGATCGACAAGGCGAAGGACTTCGGCTTCTACGAGCAGCCGCCGATCGAGCTGCCGTCCTCGATGGTCGAGGCGAGCGGCGAGTTCAACTTCCGCAAGCACGAGCTGTTCGACGACCCCGGCCTGATGGACCCGGGCCGTCTCGCGTTCGGGCAGGACAAGCTGCTCGTGACGCCGCTCCAGATGGCGCTCGTCGCGGCCGCGGTCGCGAACGGCGGCACGATCATGGAGCCGCACCTCGTCAAGAAGGTGACGGCGCCGGGCAGCAGCAAGACGGTCATGAAGACGAAGCCGAAGGTGTGGAAGCACGCGATGAAGCCGCAGACGGCAGCCGAGCTGAACACGGGGATGCAGGCCGTGATCACCGGCGGCACCGCGACCGGCGTCCAGATCCCCGGGATCAAGTGGGCCGGCAAGACGGGAACCGCCGAGACCGGCGACGGCCACTACTACGACGCCTGGTTCATCTTCTTCGCTCCCGCCGACAATCCGCAGGTGGCGGGCGCGGTGGTCGTCGAGCACTCGCTGAACGGGTTCGGCGGCGCCGTGGCGGCGCCGATCGCGAAGCAGCTCGTGCAGGCGATCCTTCCCTCCCCGTCGAAGTGAGGTAGCCGGATGAGTGCCTCGGACACCCTGATCGGCCGCACCTTCGACACCCGCTACGTGATCGAGCGCAAGCTCGGCTCCGGCGGGATGGCCGACGTGTACCTGGCGGAGGACCAGGAGCTCGGCCGGCGGGTGGCGCTGAAGCTGCTCGACGACCGGCACGCCTCCGACGAGCAGTTCGTCGAGCGCTTCCGGCGGGAGGCGCAGAGCGCCGCGGGCCTCAACCACCCGAGCATCGTCTCGATCTTCGACCGCGGCTACGCGGAGGGCACCTACTACATCGCGATGGAGTACCTCGACGGGCGCACGCTCAAGGAGCTGCTCGTCAAGAACGGCCCGACACCGGTGCCGATCGCGATCGACTACGCGCGGCAGATCCTCGGAGCGCTCGCGTTCGCGCACAGGCACGGGATCGTCCACCGCGACATCAAGCCGCACAACATCGTCGTCGGCAGCGACGGCCGCCTGAAGGTGACGGACTTCGGCATCGCTCGCTCGGGCGCGTCGCAGATGACCGAGGCGGGATCGATCGTCGGCACGGCGCAGTACCTCTCGCCCGAGCAGGCGCGCGGCGCGCCCGTCGACCCGCGCTCCGACCTCTACTCGCTCGGGATCGTCCTCTACGAGATGCTGACGGGCAAGGTCCCGTTCACCGGCGACACGCCGGTCGAGATCGCGATGAAGCACCTGTCGCAGGTGCCCGACCCGCCGTCGAAGCTGCGTCCGAGCATCCCGCACGACCTGGACGCGGTCGTCATGCGGGCGCTCGCGAAGGATCCCGAGCAGCGGTACTCCTCGGCCGAGGAGATGGACGCCGACCTGGCCCGTGTCGCGCGCGGCGTCGCCGTCTCCCGCGAGACCGAGGACGCGATGACGCAGGTACTCGCGGGCGCGGGCATCTCGTCGGCGCAGACGATGGTCCAGCGGCCGCGGACGGCGGTCGCGCCGCCGCCGGCCCCGCCCGCGTACCGCTCGCCCGGCTACTACGACTACGAGGAGCCTCCGCGCGGCCGCTCGGTCTGGCCGTGGCTGCTCGCGCTCGGCCTGATCATCGCCGGGGGCGTCGGCGGCTGGTTCCTCTACACGAAGATCCAGGACCAGCTCGCGAGCAGCAAGCCCGTGGCGGTGCCGGACGTGATGCTGCTGCAGAAGGACCTGGCGAAGCTGAAGATCGAGCAGGCGGGCCTCGTGCCGAACATCGTTAGGGGAACGAGCGACACGGTGCCGCCCGGGCAGATCTCGGACCAGGACCCTCAGGGCGGGACGAAGTGGAACAAGGGCTCCACGGTGACGCTCACCGTCTCGACCGGCAAGCCGAAGGTGAAGGTGCCGAACGTCGTCGGACAGGACGTCGCCTCCGCGCTGACGGCGCTCGCGAGCGCCGGGCTGCAGCCGCACATCGCGCGGATCTACTCCAGCGCGCAGCCGGACACCGTGACGGCCCAGCAGCCGCACGCGGGCGACTCGGTGGTGAAGGGCACGAACGTCCGCATCAACGTCTCGCGCGGCGCGAAGCCGGTACCGGTGCCGGACGTGACGGGGCAGCCGTACGCGAACGCGAAGTCCGCGCTCGAGGGTCAGGGCTTCCAGGTGGCACGTGAGGACATCCAGTCCGACTTCGCCCAGGGCACGGTCGTCGCCGAGAACCCGCCGAGCGGGACGGACGTCCCACGCGGGACGAAGATCACCCTGTCGGTCTCGAAGGGCCCCGCGACGACGCAGGTTCCCGACGTGACGGGGCAGAACCAGTCGACCGCGGAGACGATCCTCACCGGCGCCGGCCTGACGCCGTCGGTCGTCTACGACCCGGTCACCGACCCGAGTCAGGACGGCATCGTCCAGTCGACCGACCCGGCAGCCGGCTCCGACGCGAAGTCGGGCGAGGTCGTGATCATGCACGTCGGCCAGCTCCAGCAGGGAACGCCGGGCGGCGACACCGGCACGACCACGACGACACCGTGAGCCGCCGCATCGCGGTCATCCTCGGCGGCCGCTCGAGCGAGAACCCGATCTCGGTGGCGTCGGCGGCGAGCGTCGTGCGCGCCCTCGAGGCGCGCGGCGACGAGGTGCTCCCGATCCACATCGACCGCGAAGGGCGCTGGCAACTCGGTGCCGGCGCGCGGCCAGAGCTGCCCGCCCGTCTCCCCGGGCGAGAGGTGGCGACCACGCTGAGCGACGTGGACGTCGTCTTCCCGGTCCTGCACGGGCCGTTCGGCGAGGACGGCACGGTGCAGGGGCTGCTCGAGCTCGCGGGGGTGCCGTACGTCGGCGCCGGCGTACTCGCATCGGCCCTCTGCATGGACAAGGACGTCTTCAAGTCCGTGCTTCGCGACCACGGGATCCCGGTGACCGAGAACATCACGCTCCGGCTCGGCGACGAGCCCCGGAACCCGTTCGGCTACCCGTGCTTCGTCAAGCCCGCGCGGCTCGGCTCGAGCGTCGGCATCACGAAGGCGCACGACGACTCGGAGCTCGCGGACGGTGTGCGCCTCGCCTTCGAGCACGACGAGAAGGTGCTCGTCGAGAGGTTCGTGCAGGGAGTCGAGGTGGAGGTCGGCGTGCTCGGCAACCTGCAGCCGGAAGCATCGATGCCCGGCGAGATCGTCGTCACGCACAACGAGTGGTACGACTTCGAGGCGAAGTACGACGAGGGCGAGATGGACCTCGTCGTCCCGGCCCGTCTCTCGGAGGAGCAGATCGAGCGGGCGCAGGAGCTCGCGGTACGCGCGTTCGTGGCGACCGACTGCGAGGGGATGGCACGTGCGGACATGTTCGTGCGCGACGACGGCGAGGTGCTCGTGAACGAGCTGAACACGATCCCCGGCTTCACCGCCACGAGCGTCTACGCGCGGCTATTCGAGGCATCCGGCGTCCCGTACGAGGAGCTCCTGCAACGGCTCGCCGACCACGCCGTCGAGCGCTTCGAACGCAGAAGGGCGCTTCGCTTCTGACGAGCGCGCTCGACGCGCGCTCGTCAGAACGTGTCTGACACCTTCAAGGTGTCAGACACCATTACGCCATGAGCGACGCACCGCGCACCCCGTATCCCCCCGATCTCGGCGAGGAGAGACCCGAGCCGGAGTCGCTGCACGACGTCGTCGACGCGCGCATCGAGCACGCGGACTTCTCGAACAGCCGCGCCCCCGGCTCGTCGCTTCGCCGGGTCGAGCTGCACCTCTGCCGGCTGACCGGAATCGAGCTCGCCGAGTCGACGTGGAGCGACGTCGTGCTGACCGAGTGCCGCGCGGACTACGCGGGGCTCCGGCTCGCGAAGCTCGAGCGGGTCGTCTTCCACGACTGCCGCCTCGACGAGGCCGACTTCGGCGGTGCGACGCTGACGGACGTCGCGTTCGAGCGCTGCGAGCTGCGGCGGGCCTCGTTCGCCGCCGCGCGCATCGAGCGGTTGCAGCTCTCCGGCTGCGACCTCACGGAGCTCGTGGGCGTCGAGGCGCTGCGCGGCGCGAGGATGCCGTGGAACGACCTGCTGCAGAACGCGCCGCTCTTCGCGCGGGCGCTCGGCATCCACGCCCTCCCGGACGAGTGAACCTCTGGCGCCTCCACCGCGTCCCGTTCCCCGAGCTCGGCGCACACGCCCACGCATTCGACGAACTGGTCGACGCCACCGCGGAGGGCGCGGCCGTCGACTACCGCCTCGAGCCGCCTCGCTGGTGGTTCCTGCACCACCTCGTCGGCCGCGGCTTCGTCCTGCACGGGTCGAACAACGGGGAGATCGCCGAGTTCGAGCCGAGAGGCAACTTCGACGCCCACAACGTCCGCCACGTCGAGGGCGTGTTCGCGTCCGACGACGCGATCTGGCCGCTCTACTTCGCGACTGCCGACCGTCAGGGCGGCCGGCGCGGGCTGATCAACTGGTGCGAGCACGGCCGCGACTGCGCCAGGTATCTGTTCGCGCTGGAGGGCGAGCCCTCGTGGACGGACGGCACGATCTACGTCCTGCCGAGCGCGACCTTCGAGCCGACGCCCGGCAGCCGCGAGCTGGTCAGCCTCGTGCCGGTCCGGCCGCGCCTCAGGGTTCCCGTGACGCCCGCCGACTTCCCGCTCCGTGACCGCACGATCGGCTTCCGGCGCGGCGAGAGCGTGCGTCGCGTGGCGCTACGCCACGCGCTTCGTCTCCGTTAGCGCGCGAGGCGGTCGATC
>JAICYG010000049.1 GCA_025934335.1 Thermoleophilia bacterium
GACGAAGACCGGGATGAAGAAGAGGCCCGCGACGCCGATCGGCACGTTGATGAAGAAGATCCAGTTCCAGTTGACGTGCTCGGTCAGCAGGCCGCCGACGAGCGGCCCGATCGCGAGCGCCATCGCCGAGACGCCGGCCCAGATGCCGATTGCCTTGCCGCGCTCGCGCGCCGGGAAGGTCGCCGTGATGATCGAGAGCGTTGCCGGGTTCATCAGGGCACCGCCGAGGCCCTGGACGACGCGGGCGCCGATCAGGAAGCCGCCGTTCGGCGCGAGGCCGCAGGCGAGACTCGCCCCGGTGAAGACGGCGAGACCCGCCATGAAGACGAGCCGCCGGCCCAGGTAGTCGGCGAGCTTGCCGCCGGTGAGCATGAAGGCCGCGAAGGTGAGCGCGTAACCCGCGACGACCCACTCCAGCTCCGACAACGTCATGTGCAGCGACTGCCGCATCGACGGCAGCGCGACGTTCACGACCGTGTTGTCGAGCATGATCACGAACAGCCCGACCGACACGGCGGCGAGCGTCCACCACTTCTTGTTCTCCGGCGTCACGAGACGCTGCTTCATCCGACCACTCCTCCCGTCAAGTTAGCGCGCGCTAAGTTAGCAGACGCTAACAGGGTGGCGACAGTAGGCTTGCCCGCATGGCAGAGGTCGTCTGGAGACCCGACGCGGAGACGCTCGAGCACGCGAACGCCACCCGGCTCCTGCGGCGCGCCGGAGTTCCCACCTGGGAGGAGCTGCAGCGACGGTCGTGGCAGGAGCCCGCGTGGTTCTGGCCGCTCGTCGTGGAGGACCTGGGGCTCGAGTTCTCGCGCCCGTGGGAGCGGGTGCTCGACGACTCGCGCGGCCCCGAGTGGACGACGTGGTTCGTCGGCGGCGAGGTGTCGATCGCCCGCAACTGCGTGCACCGCTGGGCGACGCGGCGGCCCGACAGCGTCGCCGCGGTCGGCCTCGGCGAGGACGGCGCGCGCCGCGAGCTGACGTTCGCTGAGCTCTCACGCGACGTCACGCGGCTCGCCGAGCGGCTCGTCGAGCTCGGTGTCGAGGCGGGCGACCGGGTCGCCGTCTTCCTGCCGATGTCGCCGGAGGTGGCCGTCGCGTCGCACGCGATCGCGCACATCGGCGCGGTGCAGGTGCCGATCTTCTCCGGCTTCGCCGCGCCCGCGGTCGCGCAGCGACTCGAGGCGAGCGAGGCGAAGGTCGTGATCACCCGTCGCGAGTCGTCGCGGCGGGGGAAGCCGGTGCCGATGCTCGCGATCCTCGAGGAGGCGAAACGCACGGCAGGCTCGAGTGCCGCCGTCGTGCTCGCGCCGTTCGAGCTCGACGACTGCCCGGGCGAGCTGCCGGCGCTCGAGGTGGCGAGCGAGCATCCGTACCTCCTCACGTACACGTCCGGCACAACGGGCACGCCGAAGGGCGTCGTGCACGTGCAGGGCGGGTTCCTCGTCGCGATCGCGCGCGAGGCGGCCTACCAGGCGGACGTGCACGAGGGGGACGTGATGCACTTCGCCACCGACATGGGCTGGATCATGGGCCCGTGGACGCTCGTCGGGGTCGGCGCGCTCGGCGGCACGATCGTCTTCGCGGAGGGCGCCCCGGACTGGCCCGCGGCGGACCGGATCTGGCGCATCGTCGAGCAGGAGCGCGTCACGTCGCTCGGGCTCTCGCCCACGCTCGTCCGCGCGCTTCGCCCGCACGGCGACCCGACGGCGGACCTCTCGTCGCTCCGCACGTTCGTGACGACGGGGGAGCCGTGGAACCCGGAGCCCTACCGCTGGCTCTTCGAGACGATCGGCGGCTCGCGAATCCCCGTCATCAACTGCACCGGCGGCACCGAGGTCGGCGCCTGCTTCCTCTCGCCGACGCCGATCGGGCCGATCAAGGCCTGCTCGGTCGGCGGCCCCACGCTCGGCATGGCGATGGATGTGGTCGCCGACGACGGCAGCTCGCTCGTCGGCACGGGCGAGGTCGGCGAGCTCGTGTGCCGCGCGCCGTTCCCGGGGATGACGCGCGGCTTCTGGCGCGACCCGGACAAGTTCGTCGAGACGTACTGGTCGCGCCTGCCCGGCGTGTGGGTGCACGGCGACTGGGCCTCGGTCGACGAGGACGGATTCTGGTTCCTGCACGGCCGCTCCGACGACACGCTCAACATCGCCGGCAAGCGCATCGGCCCGGCCGAGCTCGAGTCTGCGGCGGTCGGGCACCCGGCGGTGCGCGAGGCCGCGGCGATCGGCGTGCCTCACGAGGTCAAGGGCGAGACGGCCTGGATCTTCTGCTGCCTGCTGCCCGGCGCGGACCCGGCCGAGGAGGAGGTGGCGGCGCATGTGGGCAACGTGCTCGGGAAAGCGTTCAGGCCGGAGCGCGTCTTCTTCGTCGACGCGCTGCCGAAGACGCGCTCGGCGAAGATCGTGCGCCGGGCAGTGCGGGCGAAGGTGCTCGGCACGGACCCCGGCGACCTGTCGTCGCTCGAGAACCCCGAGGCCCTCGACGCGATCGGAGCCGCGGTTGCCTGAAGGGACAGCCGTCGTCACCGGCGGCGGCCGCGGCATCGGCGCGTCGATCGCCCGCGCGCTCGCGGGCGACGGCTGGTCGCTCGTCGTCACGGCGCGCTCGCGCGACCAGATCGACGCCGTCGCGGAGGAAACCGGCGGCCGGGCCGTCCAGATGGACGTCTCGGACAGCGACTCCGTCGAGCAGGGGTTCGACGAGATCGGCCGAGTCGACCTGCTCGTCGCGAACGCGGGCATCGGCAGCCACGACGACAGCGACTGGTGGCGGACGTTCGAGGTGAACGTGCTCGGCGTCCACCTGACCTGCGAAGCCGCGCTCGCGCGAGGCGCCTCGCGGATCGTGATCACCGGCAGCGGCGCGTCGTACCTGCCCGGAGCTTCGGCGACGGCGTATCCCGCGTCGAAGGCTGCGGTCTGCCGGTATGCCGAGACACTGAACAACAGGCTGAGGGACGTGCCCGTGTTCGTGTTCAGCCCCGGGCTCGTCCGGACGAAGATGACCGTGGGGCACCTGCCGGAGGACGCCCCGTGGACGCCGCCCGAACTCGCGCCGAAGCTCGTGCGGAAGCTCGCGACCGGACGCTACGACGCGCTCGCCGGCCGCTACATCCACGCCGAGCACGACGACGTCGACGACCTGCTCGCGCGGATCGACGACATCCGCGAGCGCGACCTGAATGCGATCCGCCTGCGCCGGTGAAGACACTCGTCTGCTTCGGCGACTCCAACACGTGGGGCTACGTCCCCGGCTCGAACGGCAGGCGGCTCCCACGCGAGCACCGCTGGCCGGTGCGGCTGCAGGCGGCGCTCGGCGAGGAGTGGGAGGTGATCGCCGAGGGCCTGAACGGCCGCACCGCGACCGTCGAGCGGCCGGACTCGGAGGGGCGGAACGGCCTCCCGTACCTCCTGCCGTGCCTGCACTCGCACGCGCCGGTCGACCTCGTCGCCATCTTCCTCGGCACGAACGACGTCAACTTCGTCGACGACGACCGGGTCGCGCGCTGCGTCGCGCGGCTCGTCCGCGTCGTCCGCGGGTCGGAGGCGGGACCGAGCGGGAGGGCACCCGACGTGCTCGTCGTCTGCCCGCCGCCGTTCGACGGGCACGCGCTCGGCCCGTCGTTCGCGGCCGAGCTCGACTGCGAGCTGCTCGATCTGGACGGCGTCGCGTCCTACGACGTCGTCGGCGACGACGTCGAGCATCTCGACGAGGCGGGTCACGCCGCCGTCGCCGCGGCCGTCGCGGCGCGCATCCGCGCGTGAGGCGGTTTGCCACCCGCAAGCGGATCAGCCTCTCCGACACCGACGCAACCGGCCGGTTTCGGCTCGATGCGATCGCACGGCACCTGCAGGATGCGGCGTCGGAGGACTGGCTGGACGCCGGCTTCGACCACGACTCGCACGTCTGGGTCGTGCGGCGGACGGAGCTCGAGGTGCGCGAGCCGTTCCGGCCGGAGGACGAGATCGAGCTCCGGACGTGGTGCAGCGGCGTCGCGGGCTCGGCCGCGGCGCGGCGCTACTCGATCGCGGGCGCGGCCGGCGGCCTCGTCGAGGCCGAGAGCATCTGGATCCATCTCGGCCAGGACCTGCGACCGAAGCGCCTCGACGAGCGGTTTCTCGCGATCTACGGCATCTCGGCCGAGGGACGCCGTGCGCCGACCCGCTTCACTCTGCCGGCGCCGGACGGCCTCGCCGGCGAGCGGTGGCGGTTCCGCCCGACGGACGTCGACCGGCTCGGCCACGTGAACAACGCCGCCTACTGGGTACCGCTCGAGGACTGCTGGGCCGGCCGGCTCGAGCCGCCGCTACACGCGATCCTCGAGTACCGGCAGCCCGTCGACCTCGGCGACGCGGTCGAGCTCGTGGCGACGGACGACGTCGCCTGGCTCGTCGCCGGCGGCGAGGTGCGGGCCGCGGCGCGTCACGCGACGCCGTAGGCGTCGGCGAGCGCGACCGTCGTCCGGGCCGCGCCGAGCAGCGCGGCGTCCACGAACAGCTCGCCGACCATGCCGACACCGTCCTGCGCCACGGTCTCGAGGACGGCCCGCGCCTCGTCGACCTCGGCCGTGTTCGGCAGGTAGGCCTGCTCGATCGGCTCGAGCTGGTCGGGGTGGATCGCGGCGCGGCCGAGGTGCCCGAGCTGCCGGCCGCGGCGGCACGAGCGGCGCAGGCCCTCGAGGTCGCGAACGCGCATGTACACCGCCTGCGGCGGCCGTGGCAAGCCGGCCGCGACCGCCGCGTTGACGATTCGCGACCGGTGCCAGTCGAGTCCCTCCTCGACGGCGCCGAGCTGCGAGCGGAGATCCTCCTCGCCGAGCGAGATGCCGCGGACACCCGGGTGCGATGCGATCTCGAGCGCCGCCTCGACACCGCGCGCGCTCTCGATCATCGCGTGCACAGGGAAGCCGCCGGGAACGTCCTCGGGGCGCTCGACCTTCGGCACCACGACTCCCGTGAGCGGCAGCGCGGCGACCGTCTCGAGGTCGGCGTCGTCGCCTCGGTTCACGCGGACGTAGACCGGCCGCTCGCGTCCGCCGCCGAGCAGCTCGCCGAGCCGCTCCCTCGCCTCGCGCTTCGCGGGTGCCGGCACGCCGTCCTCGAGGTCGACGATCACCACGTGCGCACGCGAGGCAATGGCCTTCTCGACGCGGTCCGGCCGGTGCGCCGGCACGAAGAGCCACGTCAGCGGCGGCGCCTCCACGGGGCTACGCGCGCGGCTCGATCCAGAGAGCGCGCGCGAGGCCGAGCAGCTCGCCCGACGCCGTGAAGAGCGCGGTCAGCGCGCCGTGCTTGCGGCCGTCGCTCCCGAGGTGGCGCGCGACGACCACGCACTCCTCGCCCGCCTCGGGCACACGATCGATACGCGCGGTCAGCTGCCCGAGCACGACCGTGCCGCGGCCGGGGATGCCGGTCGCGTAGGCGCCGGGGCAGTCGAGAGCCGCCCACACGAACTCCGGCCCGACGGTGTCGTCGCGCACGACCCACGGCGCGGCGTAGAGCGGCCGGTCGGCGACCGGGCCGGCGTGGATGTGCAGCCCGTCGGGCCCGCGTGCGTGGCCGCAGACGAAGCAGTTCGGGAACGGCGAGTCGAGGTCGGGGCTCGCCGCGGCGGCCGCGTCGCCGAACGAGACGTGGTCGGGAGCGCCGACCCCCAGCTCTGCCTCGCGCACCTCGGCGACGACTGCGCCGCCGGCGAGCACGCGGCCGCCCTCGAGCTCGAGCGGCGTCTCGAGCGGCGGCGGCAGGCGGAGCGTCACCTGGACGACCTCGCCGCCGTGCGCGAGCGCGAACAGCCCGCTCGAGTAGCCACCGTTCCCCGACTCGTCGGGGCCGCGATACCGGCGCTCGATCTCGATGGCCATACTGGGCCAGTATGCGGGCGACGCCGTTACGGATGTGGCTGATAGCGATTCTCGTCGTCGCGGCGATCGTGAGCGTCGTCGCGAACAAGACCGATTCCGCGTTCCTCGGCTGGCTCGGCTTCGCCGTCTTCCTCTGCGCGGTCGTCGTCTATGCGCGGTGGCGGCGGGCGGCGCTCGCAGAGCGCCGTGCTAGAGTTTTCGACCGAGAGTCGAAAACCGTTGAGGATCGCACTCGCCCAGATCGATAGCGTCGTCGGCGACATCGACGGGAACGCCTCCCGGATCGTCGACTGGCTCGGGGGCGCCCGCGCCGAGGGCGCCGACCTCGTGCTCTTCCCCGAGCTCGCGGTCACCGGCTACCCGCCCGAGGACCTGCTCCTCCGCCCCGGCTTCGTCCGGGCCGCGCACGACGCGGTCGACCGGATCGCGAAGGAGACGCGCGGGATCACGGCGCTCGTCGGCGGGCCGCGGCTCGACACCGACCTCTTCAACGCGTGCTACGTGCTGGCGCACGGCGAGGTTCGCTGCATCTACCGGAAGCACTACTTGCCGAATTACGGCGTCTTCGACGAGGACCGCTACTTCGCGCCGGGCGACGATCTCTACCTGCTGCGGTTCGGCGACGTGCTCGTCGGACCGACGATCTGCGAGGACGTGTGGCAGCCCGGGCCGCCGGCGACCGATCTCGCGCTCGCGGGCGCGCAGCTCGTGGCGAACATCTCCGCGTCGCCGTTCCACGTCGGCAAGGACCGCGAGCGCGAGGAGATGCTGAAGGTGCGCGCGCGCGACAACTCCTGCTTCGTCGCGCTGTGCAACGCCGTGGGCGGGCAGGACGAGCTGATCTTCGACGGCCACTCCGTGGTGCTCGACGACGAGGGCGAGGTGCTCGCCCGCGCTCCGGGCTTCGAGGAGGCGCTGCTCGTCGTCGACGTCGACCCGGTCGCGGCGGTTGGACGGCGGCTGCGCGACGTGCGTCGGCGCGCCCTCCAGCGGGGGCGCGAGCGCGTGACAGCGACCGAGATCGAGCTCGCGCCTCCGCGCGAGCAGTCGCAGCCCGTGCAGCGCACGCTCGCGGAGCAGCTCTCCGACCTCGAGCAGATGCGCCGCGCGCTCGAGCTCGGCCTGCGCGACTACGTGCAGAAGAACGGCTTCGGCGACGTCGTGGTCGGCCTCTCGGGCGGCATCGACTCGGCGCTGACCGCGGCGCTCGCGGTCGAGGCACTCGGGCCGGAGCGCGTGCACGGCGTCTCGATGCCGTCGCGCTACTCGTCCGAGGGGACGCGCGGCGACGCGCAGCGCCTTGCGGAGTCGCTCGACATCGACTTCCGCGAGCTCGCGATCGAGCCGGTGGTCGAGGCGTTCACCGCCGCGCTCGCGCCGTCGTTCGAGGGCCGCGCGGCCGACCTGACGGAGGAGAACCTGCAGGCGCGAGTCCGCGGCACGCTGCTGATGGCTCTCTCGAACAAGTTCGGGTGGCTCGTGATCGCGACCGGCAACAAGTCGGAGCTGTCCGTCGGCTACTCGACGCTCTACGGAGATCTCGCCGGCGGCTTTGCGCTGATCAAGGACGTCTACAAGACCGACGTGTTCAGGCTCGCGAGGTGGCTGAACGAACGTGCCGGGCGCGACCTGATCCCGACGTCGATCATCGAGCGCGCACCGAGCGCCGAGCTGCGCGCCGACCAGCGAGACGAGGACTCGCTGCCGCCGTACCCGAAGCTCGACGTCGTGCTCGAGGCGTTCGTCGAGCTCGACCGCTCGCGCGAGGAGCTCGGCCGCGACGGCTTCGACCCCGACGTGGTCGAGCGTGCTCTCGGCATGGTCGACCGGGCCGAGTACAAGCGCCGCCAGGCGCCGCCCGGCGTGAAGCTGCGCCCTCGCGCGTTCGGGCGCGACCGGCGAACGCCGATCACCAATCGGTGGGCGGGCTAAGCGAGCCGCTGGAGCGCGACGCCCAGGATCGGCAGCGCCATCGTCAGCGAGTAGCTGATCCAGCCGATCACGACGAGGCGCCGACGCGTCGGCTGCGGGCCGCCGGCACGCACCTCCGCCTGCACGCGCGGCCCGTAGACGAAGTTGTGCAGGTACGAGACGCCGAGCAGGCAGGCGAACACCGCGGCCTTCGCCGCGAGCACCGACTCGAACGCGGCCGTCGACTCCCAGTCGCGTGCCGCGAGCGAGATGCCCGTGAGCGCTGCGACGAGCAGCGATCCATAGCCGAGCGGCCGCCAGCGCAGGCCGAGCTCGCGCATCGCCCGGCTTCGGCTCTCGCCCTCGGCGACGCGCACCGCGGGGACGCCGACGAAGACGAGCGCGGTCGACCCGCCGAACCAGATGCCGGCGGCGACCAGATGGATCGCGACGAGGACGGCAGTCACGCAACCAGACTACGCACGCGCTCCGGCAGGTCGGCCGGGGCGAACTGCTCGCGCGACGCGGCGAGCTCGGCGGGCGTCCACCAGCGCACCGCGACGACGCCCTCCGCATCGAGGTCGATCGTCGCTCGGGGCTCGTGCGCGTCGACGCGAACGAGGTACGTCACGTTCCGCTGCCGGTAGAGCACGCGGGCCCACGGGAACTCGCCGACGTGCTCGTAGAGCTGCTCACCGACGTCGAACGCGTTCAGCCCGACCTCCTCGCGCAGCTCCCGACGAAGCGCGGTTTCGTGATCCTCACCCGGGTCGATACCGCCGCCCGGCGTCCCCCACCAGGTGTCGTCGCCGACCGGCCTCCGGTACTGGACGAGCAGCGTGCGGGCCGCGGCGTCGAGGACGAGCGCACGGACGGCCTCGCGCGCGACCGGCTCGAGCCATGCGTGCAAGTCGCGGAAGGCGCGGAGCCTCTCCGCGTACGGAACGGCGGCATTCGCGGGCGACGTCGACGGCAGGACGAACAGGCCGGTGCGCCCGATCGAGCGAAGCTGTGGGCCGGGCTCCGGCCGCTCGTTCCAGAGGCCGCGGTAGGCCTCCTTGCCGACGAACGCGACCGCGCGCGGAGAGACGGCGCGGACGCGACCCTCGAACGCGCCGGCGTCGAAGTCGCCGCGACGCAGGTCGCCGGACCCGGGAGTCGTGCGGTACGCGGCGTTCGTCAGGCCGTAGCCGAGCCCGGTCAGGTCGAACTGCTCCTGCGGGTCGAACAGGCGCGGCGTGAAGCCGGCGTCGTGGAGCAGTCGCCAGAAGTCGTTGCGAGGGTTCGCGAAGTGCGCCGCCGCTGCAGCCGAGACACGTCCCGGGTTGATCCCGCAGAAGACGCAGTCGAGCCCCGGCGCCAGGACGTCGGGAACGTCGCTAGGGGTGGGAGCGGCCACGCGGCTTACAGCGTGGCACGCGCTGCGTCCACGTGGCCGTGCAGACCCACGAGCTCGGGAGCGGCGGCGCGGGACGCCTGCCGACCGTGACCGGCGGCCGGCGTCGCGTGGCCCACGTCCGGCACGCGCGCGTCACGCCGCCTCGGCCTCCGGGCCGCGTGCGTCGAGCCGCTCCGCGAAGAGCTCGCGCAGCCGCTCACCGCGGCCGACCCTCGACTCGCCGGAGCGCAGCACGCGCACCACGCTCACCCGCTCTTCGCTCCGGGCGCCGTAGCAGCGGGCGTAGCACTCCGCCTCGGAGAGCGTCCTGAGCCTCATCGGTCCGAACCCTAGGACCGGGACCGGACGGATAGCGTTCGCACCGTGACGGTCAGGGCGAGGGTCTTCGAGTACTCCGTCGAGCTCGACGCGGGCGGCCGTGCGACGATCCCGGGGGGCGGTCAACTCGTGCCGCCCGAGGGGTGGACGGCGGACCACCTCCTGCTCGCGGCGCTCGTCCGCTGCTCACTCGACAGCTTCGGCTACCACGCCCGGCGCGCGGGGCATACGGTCACCGCGACCGGCTCCGCGCAGGGGACGATCACGAAGAGCGGACCCGACGATCGCTACCGCTTCGTCTCGATCGATGTGCGGATCGACGCGCAGCTCGAGCCACGCCCGGACGACGGGGACGCGCTGATCGCGAAGGCGGAGCGCGACTGCTTCGTCGGGGCCTCGCTCGCCGTGAAGCCGGAGTACGAGTGGCACGTCTCCTGACGAACGTGGACGCGGTTCGCGCGCGCTTCACGGCGCTGCAGCGCGACCCGGTCTTCTTCGACGGGCCCGGCGGCACGCAGGTGCCGGACTCGGTGATCGAGGCGATCGGCGACTACCTGCGCGACGCGAACGCGAACCTCGGCGGCCCGTTCGAGACGTCGCAGCGGTCCGACGAGCTGGTCGCGCTCGCCCACGAGACGGCGGCCGGGTTCCTGAACGCGAATCCGGACGAGGTCGCGTTCGGCCAGAACATGACAACGCTCAACTTCGCGCTCTCACGCGCGGCCGCTCGCGAGTGGCGGGAAGGAGACGAGGTCGTCTGCACCGAGCTCGACCACGACGGCAACGTCTCGCCGTGGCTCGAGCTCGCGCACGACAAGGGACTGGCCGTCCGGCTCGCGCGGGTCGACGACGAGTGCCGCCTCGACCTCGACCATCTGCGCTCGCTCGTCGGCAGGCGAACACGCGTCGTCGCGTTCCCGTGGGCTGCAAACTCGGTCGGGACGATCACGCCCGTCGCCGAGCTCGCGGAGATCGCGCACGCCGCCGGCGCGCTCGCGTGGGTCGACGCCGTCCACTACGGGCCCCACGGCCCGATCGACGCCCAGGCGTCCGGCGCCGACGTGGTCGTCTGCTCCCCGTACAAGTTCTACGGGCCGCACCTGGGCCTCGCGTACGTTCGGAGAGAGGTCGCCGAGGGTTGGCGGCCGTACAAGGTCCGGCCGGCGGACAGCCGCTTCGAGACGGGCACGCTGGCCCACGAGCTGCTCGCGGGCTTCGTCGCCGCGGTCGAGTACCTCGACGATGTCGGCTGGGACTTCATCCAGGAGCACGAGCGCGGGCTCGGGCAGCGGTTCCTGGACGGGCTCCCGGACGGCTGGGCGCTGCACGGGATCCCGTCGATGGACGGCCGCGTGCCGACGTTCGCCGTCACCCACGGGCGGATCGGCGTCGAGGAGGCGGCGACACGGCTCGGCGAGCGCGGCTTCGCCGTCTGGCACGGCGACTACTACGCCGTCGAGATCATGAAGCGCCTCGGTCTGCCGGACGGCGCGCTGCGGATCGGGATCGTGCACTACAACACCGCCGGCGAGGTCGACCGGCTGCTTGCGACGCTCGCAGAGCTCGCCTGTTGAACACGCACGGTGAAACGATCACGATCGACGTGTGCAGCCCGCGGCAGGCATCGTGGGGCGCGAGCGCGAGCTTGCGCAGATCACGGCGTTCGTGTCGGGAGCAACGCCCGCGCGCGCGCTCGTCGTCGTAGGCGCGGCCGGGATCGGGAAGACGACGCTGTGGGAGGCCGCTCTCGCCCACGCCCGCGCCGCCGACATGCGGGTGCTCGCTGCGCGCGGCGACGTCGCTGAGGCGAAGCTCTCGCTGGCGGGCGTCTACGACCTCGTCGGGGCGGTCGCCGACGAGGTCCTCGCCGAGCTGCCGCCGCCGCAGCGGTCGGCACTCGAAGCGGCCCTGCTGCGGTCCGAGCCGGGACGGCGGGCTCACGGCCCGCGAACGCTCGCGACCGCCCTGCTGAACGCGTTGCGCGCGCTCGCGAAACGCGGGCCGCTGCTCGTCGCCGTCGAGGACGCTCAGTGGCTCGACCGGTCCTCGCAGGAAGCGCTCGCGTTCGCGGCGCGCCGGCTCGAGAACAGCGCCACGCGGATGCTGGTCACGGTCCGAACGGGGTCGCAGTCACCGCTCGCCGAGACGCTCGCGGGGCCGGACACGCTGCGCGTCGAGCTCGCCGGCCTCAGCCTGGGAGCGACGCGGCGCCTCCTCTCGCAACGGCTCGACCTGACGCCGCCCCGGCGGTTGCTGCTCGCGACGCATGCGGCGACGCAGGGCAATCCGCTCTTCACGCTCGAGATCGGGCGACAGCTCGCGGCGCGCGGCCCCGCGCAGGCGAACGAGCCGCTCCCGATCCCCGAGGACCTCCCGTCGCTCGTCGGGCTGCGAGTCGCGGCGCTTCCCGAAGGCACACGCGAGCTGCTGCTCGCGGCGGCGCTGAGCGCGCGGGCGGACGCCGAGACCCTGCGCACGCTGCTCGGCCGCTCGCTCGACGACGATCTGGAGCCGGCGGAGCGAGAAGGCGTTGCCTTCCTGCGGGGCGACCGCATCGTCTTCGCACATCCCTTGCACGCGGCGGCGGTGGTCGACGCCGCGACCGCGGCGGAGCGACGACGCATGCACGGCCGGCTCGCCGCCGTCTCGGACGAGCTCGAGGAGCAGGCGCGACACATCGCGCTCTCGGTCGAGGTCCGCGACGAGCGTGCGGCGGCGACGGCGCACGCGGCCGCGCGGGACGCCCTCTCCCGCGGTGCGGTCACGGCCGCGGCGGAGCTCGCCGAGCTCGCGGTCGAGCTCGGCGGGCCGGGCTCGCCGGAGCAAGCGCGTCGGTTGCTCGACCTGGCGGCGTTCCTTCGCCTCGCCGGCGAGCCGGCGCGCGCCCACGAGGTGCTCGCCGGCACGGCGGGCTGGGCAGGCTGGCCGCCGGCGCTGGAGGCGCGGGCACGCGGTCAGCTGCTACTCGCCACGTACTGGTCCGACGGGGCGACGGCGGCGGTCGAGCTCGGGGAGCGCATGCTGGACGAGGATCTTTCAGACGAGGTGCGGGCGACCGTGCACACCTACGTCGGCGGCTGTTGCGAGTTCGATCTCGACCGGGCGGCGAGGCACGTGACGGCAGCGCTGCAGCTGCTCGACCGGCCCGAGGTCGACGCCGACCCCGGAACGCTCGCGCACGCGCTCGGCCTACAGGTCCGCAACGGCGTCCTCTCCGGCGGCGGGCTCGACAGCGCGCTGCTCTCGCGCGTCGTGGAGCTCGAGGGCCGGCTCCCGCCGGAGCGTTTCGCGACCGAAGCCCTGTCGCCGTATCTCGCCGTCCTCCACAAGCACGTCGACGACCTGGAGACCTCGCGCAGGCTGCTCAAGGGCCTGCTCGACGAGGCGACCGACACGGGGAACGACGTCGGTGAGACCGTCGCGCGGATGCACCTCGTCCTCACCGAGCTCTGGGGCGGCGACCTCGCGGCTGCGCAGGCACACCTCTCCCGGGTCGACGCCCGCTTCGAGGAGCACGGGAGCCGCAACGTCTTCCTGCTCGCGGTGCGGGCACTCGTCGCCGCTCACACGGGCGACGCTTCGACGGTGCGGGCCGTCGCCGCTGCGCTCGAGGAGGAGCACGGTGCCGCCGGAGCCGAGGTGTACGGCATCTACCTGGGTGCTGCGGTGGGCCTCCTCGAGCTCTCGCTGGGCCGGGCGGAAGCAGCCGACGCAACCTACGGCGCTCTCCTTCAGCTGGTCGAGGCGGGCGGGCACCGGGAGCCCGGGATCTTCCGGGTGCACGCGAACGCGGGTGAGGCGGCCGTCGCGGTGGGCGACCTCGAGCGGGCCGAGCGGATCGCCGACACGCTCGCGACCCATGCCGACCGCACCGGGCACCGCTGGAGCGCGGCGTCCGCGGACCGTGTCCGCGCGCTCGTCGCGGCGGCTCGAAGCGACACCGGTGCGGCGCGCGAGCATGCGGAGCGAGCCTGCGCAGGCTACGAAGCGCTCGGAATGCCGCTGGAGCGGGCGCGCGCCGTTCTCGTCGCAGGTCTCGTCGAACGACGGGCCCGGCGGCGCGGCCGCGCGCGCCAGCTCCTCGAGGAGGCGGCGCGCGAGCTCGACCGGCTCGGCGCCGGGCTCTGGGCGGAGCGCGCCCGGGAAGAGCTCTCGCGCGTGAGCGGCCGGGCTCCTCGCGGCGCGCGCGAGCTCACCCCCGCCGAGACTCGAGTCGTCGAGCTCGCGGCCGACGGCCTCGCGAACAAGGAGATCGCAAGCCGGCTCTACGTCACCGTCCACACCGTCGAGCTGCACCTGTCGCACGCCTACGCCAAGCTCGGCGTCCGGTCGCGTGCCCAGCTCGCAGCCCGGGTCGGGCGGAGCGCGGCCAAAGATTGAGGTTTCTCGCTATTTCCCCGGTCGCGCGCGCCTCGTAGCGTCGTGGGGCAGTGGCCGACTTCCTGCTCGAGCTCTACGCCGCCCGCTCGAACCACCGGGCGGTCTCGCGGTGGCCCGACCGCGCCCGCGCCGCCGCCGATGCGCTCTCGCGCTCGGGGCCGCGCGTCCGGTTCGTGACCTCGATCTTCGTGCCGGACGACGAAACGTGCTTCCTCCTCTACGAGGCGGACTCGGCCACGGCGGTGGAGGAGGCCGCGCGGCGGGCGGGGCTCGCCTTCGAGCGGGTCGCGGAAGCGATCACGTCCGCCGTCAAAGATTGAGGGTTTCCGTGATTTCCCGTGCGGCGGTCTACCCGTACGGTCGCACCGACTCGTCCTTCCACCGCTCCAACCCGAAAGGGGAGACGATGAAGAAGACACTCCTTGCTGCATGCGCCGCGACGGCGCTGCTGCTCGCTGCGGCCTCGAGCGCCACCGCCGGCGCCGGCGGGCTCAGCGAAGCCCGTGCCGCCACCGCGCAGTTCCAGCGGTTCGACGCCGCGGTAGCAGCCGGTTACAGCGCCGAGGTGATCGACCTCAACGGCCTCGCGTGCATCGACGACATCGAGCACCACACCGGCGGCATGGGCATCCACTACCTGAACCCCGCGTACTTCGACAGGTTGGTCAACGGCCACTTCGTCGACGGGAACGTGGATGCCTCGACCCCCGAGGCCGTCATCTACGAGCCGACCGCGAACGGACGGATGCGCCTCGTCGCGGTCGAGTACATCGTGACGAAGGAAGGCTGGGAGGCGTCACACGGCGCGGGCGCGCCCGCACCGTCGCTCTTCGGCCAGGAGTTCGAGCCGGTCCTTGCCGGGAACCGCTACGGCCTGCCGGACTTCTACGAGCTGCACGCCTGGATCTGGAAGAACAACCCGCTCGGCATGCACAACGACTGGAACCCGACCGTCACCTGCGCGAACGCTTGAGAGACCGGGTCAGCCGGGGTAGGGCTCGCCGGCGGCTTCGGCCCACGGCGAGCCCGGCGCCCGGCGGATCGGGTCGGGGTCGATGCCCCGCGCCTCGGCGACGGCGAGCGTCAGCAGCTGGAAGCGCACGATGTCGACGACCGGGTGCTCCGTCGGCACGAGTTCCACCCGGCAGCCGAGCGTCTCGAGCGCCGTCGCGGCGTCGGCAGCGCGCTCGGCTGCGCGGCCTTCCCCCTCCAGCACGTACGCACGCACCGTCTCGTCGACCGCCGCCAGGTACCCGTGCAGGAGCTGCTCCGTCTCGTACGCCGACGCATCGACCCACGCGCCTTCGCGGAGCTTCAGCGCCGCCTCCTGCGCCGTCGGCCAGTCGCGGCCGGCCCCGGCAACGATCACGCGCGACTCCTCGAACGGATCGACGCGCTGCGTGAGCGCCTGCTCGACGGCGGCCGGCAGGTGATCGATCTCCTCGCCGTGCAGCGCCTCGAGCGCCGCGACGGCGCAGGTGTAGCTCGCGGTGTGGCACCAGGAGCGCTCGAGCTCCGGCGTGCAGACGACCACCTCGTCGACGAGCTCCGCGAGCTCCGACTCGGGATTCCCCGTCACGAGCCAGACGTCGCCGCCGAACGCGCGCTCCGCCTCCATCGTCAGCGGCGTCGCCCCCTCGTGCGAGACGCAGACGAGAATGTCCGCGTACGGCGGCCGCAGCGTCGCCTCGAGCGCCTGCACCGCGAAGCCGCCGGTCTGCGCCGCGTGGAACGAGGTACCGCAGCCGGTGTGGACGATCGTCGCGTCCGTGGGCAGGCGCCGGTCGGTCGGCACCGACCGCAGCCAGTCGGGCTGGGCGAAGATCGTGCGTCTCGTCTCGCCGGCCACGGATGCCTCTATACCATCGCCGCGGTGCCCGTCCGCGCATTCCTGTTCGACTTCGACGGGCTGATCCTCGACACGGAGACCGCCTCGCGCGCCGGCTGGCAGTGGCTCTACCGCGAGCACGGGCACGAGTTGCCACCCGAGAAGTGGGCGCTCATGGTCGGCACCGTCGACGGCTGGGACATCTGGGGCCATCTGGAGGAGCTCGTCGGCGCGCCGCTCGACCGGTTGGCGTGGAACGAGCAGCGCTACGCGCACGAGGTGACGCTGCTCGAGGCGGAGGAGCTCCGCCCCGGCATCGCCGACTACCTCGGCTACGCCGAGCGGCACGGGCTGAAACGGGCGATCGTCTCGAGCTCATCGCGCCGCTGGATCGACATGCACCTCGAGCGCCTCGAGCGGGTTTACGGCTGGGACGCGATCGTCACCGCGGACCACGACCCGGCACGCGCGAAGCCGCACCCGGCGCTCTACCTGGAGGCGCTCGAGGCGGTGGGCGTGCCGGCGGCGGACGCCGTCGCGTTCGAGGACTCGCCGAACGGCGCGCTGGCCGCGAGGTCCGCCGGGATCTACGTGGTCGGCATCCCGAACAACGTCACTGCCGACCTCGGCCTCGGCGAGCACGTCGACCTGCTGCTCGACTCGCTCGCCGACCTCTCGCCGGGCGCGCTCGCCCGTCGTCTAGCGTAGGGCGCATGAGCGTCTACCAGCGTCACTCCCTCTCGAACGGCCTGCGCGTCCTCACCGCGCCGCTCGACCATGCGCAGTCGGTCGCGTGCTACGTCATGCTCGCCGCCGGCTCGCGCTACGAGAATGCGTCGAACCGCGGCATCGCGCACTTCGCCGAGCACATGTTCTTCAAGGGCACCGAGCGCCGGCCGACCGCCCGCGACATCGCGATGGAGGTCGACTCGATCGGCGGCGAGTTCAACGCGTTCACCTCCAAGGAGTACACGGGCTACTACATCCGCTGCGC
>JAICYG010000116.1 GCA_025934335.1 Thermoleophilia bacterium
AACGTGTTCCCGCAGCCGCAGTGCACGGTGGTGAGCTGGTACTCGGGGTGGATGTCGGCCTTCATGGCCGGGCCAGGATAGCAGCGGCCGTTCGGCCGGCGACGTTGCCCCCCGAGACGATCAACACCGGGTTTTGCGCTTCGATCTTGCCCGCCAGCCAGGCGGCTGTCGCCACCGCGCCGGCGGGCTCACAGGCGAGCTTCGCGCGCTCGTAGAGGAAGCGGAAGGCGTGCTCGATCTCGTCGTCGCTGACGAGGTGGCGCTCGAGGTTCTTGCACGTCTGGGTGGCGATCTTTCCGGCGAAGGGCGCGTTCAGGCCGTCGGCAATACTCGTCGGAGTGACCGGCGTCGGCTCGCCGGCGGCGATCGCCTCGTGGAGGGCGGCGCTCTTCTCGGGCTCGACGGCGATGACGCGTGTGCGGTCGCCGATCGCGGCGTGGATGCCGCCGATCAGACCGCCGCCGCCGACGGGCACGACGACCGCGTCGGCGTCGGGCGCGTCCTCCTCCAGCTCGAGCGCGGCCGTGCCCTGGCCGGCGAGGACGAGCGGGTCGTCGAACGGGTGCACGAGCGTCCGGCCGGTCTGCTCGATCAGCTCGTTGAGCCGCTCGAACGCGGCTCCCGGATCGCTCGCCTCGAGGTCGACCCTCGCCCCGTAGCCGCGCGTCGCGGCGATCTTCTGCTCGGACGCGCCCTGCCACATGACGACGAGCGCGTCGATCCCCTCGGCTGCCGCGGCGTAGGCAACCGCCTGCGCGTGATTGCCGGCGCTGATCGCGATCACGCCGTGTCGCTTCTCGTCGGCCGTCAGCGAGGAGATCTTGTTGAGCGCGCCGCGCACCTTGAACGAGCCCGTGCGCTGGAAGAGCTCACACTTGAGGCGGGCGCCGATCGTGCGGCTCTGGAGGAGCGGCGTGCGGCGGAGGCGGTCGCCGATCGTCGCGCGCGCGCGCTCGACGTCGTCCCGTGTCGGCGTGTCGGGCATGCGCTAACGCTAGTCGGGGCGCGCGGCGCGCTGGCGGACGGCTTCGTAGAGGAGGACGGCGGCGGCGGCACTCGCGTTCAGCGAATCGGCCGTCGCTCCGTTCATCGGGATCTCGACGTGCGTGTCGGCGGCGGCGCGCCAGGTGTCGTCCAGGCCGGTGTCCTCGGTGCCGACGAGGAAGGCGGTCGGGCTCGTGTAGTCCGGTGTGGTGTGTCGGTGCGGCGCGCCGAGGGTGGCGGCGACTTTCCGGTGCGGAAGGCGTGAGACGTCGTCGGCGGTGACGTCGACGATCGGCAGCGTGAAGACGGCGCCGGTCGAGGCGCGGATCGCGTTCGGGTTCCACGGGTCGGACCGCGCGTCGCCGAGGAGGAGCGCGTCGGCTCCCGCCGCGTCGGCGGTGCGCGCCATCGCTCCGAGGTTGCCGGGCTTCTCGATCCCGACGGCGACGAGGAGGAGGGTGCTGTCCGGGGGGAGCGTGTGCTGCGGGATCTCGACGACGGCGACCAGGCCCTCGGGCTCTGCGCGGTAGCTCATCTTGCGAAGCACGCGCTCGTCGACCTCCTCCCCCTCGTCCCACGCGAGCAGGCTCGGCGCGAAGTACGTGGCGTGGACACGGAGCCCGGCCGCGCGGGCGCGTTCAACCTCACGGGGCCCCTCGGCGACGAACAGCCCCGAGTGCCGCCGCTCCCGCCCCTTCCGAAGCCGCAGCACCTCCCTGACGCGCGCATTGTCGACGGACGTGATCATGGGCAGGGCGAATCTAGCCACGTCTGGTGGCAGCCACCGTCGCGGAACGGTGACAAGAGTGCACCGAGTTCGCGCGGGCACGGTTGTGTGACAGTTCGCGGCCTACGCTCGGGAGCATGTCCCTGGCGCTGCGCGACGAGAGCCCCGGTTACCACCACGTCGTCACGCGCGGCAACAACAAGCGACGGATCTTCCTTGACGACCGCGACCGCATCGTCTTCTGCCTGTCGCTGGAGCGGATCGCACGGAAGTACGGCTGGAGGATCCTCGCGTATTGCCTCATGGACAACCACTACCACCTCCTGATCTGGGTCGGAGAGGAGGGGCTTCACAAAGGCATGTGCGAGCTCAACACCGGCCATGCCCGGACGTTCAACGCGACGCACGGCAGGGTGAACCACCTGTTCGGCCGGCGCTACTGGAACCGCCGCATGAAGACTGAGGCGTCGCTGATGGCGGTCGCGCGCTACATCGTCCGGAACCCGCGGAGGGCGGGTATCACCAACGAGCTCGAGGGATACCACTGGTCGAGCTACGCCGCGACGATCGGTCTCGCCTTCGCCGACATGCAGCTTGCGCGCGACGAGCTCCTCGCGTTCCTGGCGCCGACCCCCGACCGCGCGATCGAAGCCTTCCGTGTGTACTGCCTGGACGAGGGCGCGCCCGAACATGTCCGGCGGCAGCCACCGTGACAAAAGTGCGGCGACTAGGTGAGCGTGTATTCCGGGCCGCTGCCGCCTTCCGGTGGGGTTAGGCGGCCGCCCTTGGCGGTGATTGCTCCGCACTGGACGCAGTTCGAGGGGGCGAGCTTCAGCTGGACGGTGCCGTCGCCGTCGGACTCTCCCACCTCGTACACCTGCGCCGGGCACATGCGCGACCACATCTCCGCGAGCTCGCGCGGCACCTTGGTCTGGATCCGAATGTGGTTCGGCTGGTCGTCGCGCGTGCGGTTCCCCGATGCGAAGACGCTCGAGAGCTTGTCGAAGACGAGCTGGCCGTCCGCCGCGGGATACGACTCCGCGCGATCCGTCCGGATCAGCGACTGATCCGCATCACGTTCGGTGCGCGTGTCGCCCGGAGGGAAGCGGCCCTTGGTCGCCGTCATCGCACCCGCGAGCGCGCCGCCCAGGTAGAAGCCACGTCCGAACGCCTGCCGCATGTTCCGCACCTCACGCAGGTCCCTCCAGACGAACGAGTCGCGCAGGGCCGCGTCGTACGTCGCGAGCGCCTCCCGGGCCGATGTGCCGCGCTCGAGCGTCCGCCACGCAGCCTCCGCCGCGAGCCGACCCGACTCGATTGCGTAGTGAATGCCCTTCAGCGCGGGCACGTTGACGAGGCCGACGCCGTCCCCGCACAGCAGCAGCCCGGGCGCGTGGAACCGCTTCGGCAGCGCGACGAACCCGCCTTCCGGGATCGTCTTCGCGCCCCACTGCACCCGCTCACCGCCCTCGAGAATCCGCCGCACGCGCGGATGCGTCTTCAACTCCTGGAGCAGGTCGTGCACCGACAGCTCCGCATCCCGGTAGTCGAGGCCGACGACCATGCCGATCGTGACCATGTCGTCGCCCATCGGGTAGATGAACGACCCGCCGAACTCGCGGAACTTCCGGCCGGCGCGTAACGGCCAGCCCATCGTGTGCACGACGCGGTCGAGCGGCTTCGCGACCTTCCAGACCTCCTTGACGGCGAGCGCCCACACCTGCGGGTTCTCGCCGCGCAACCCGAACTGCTCGAACGCGGCCCCGGTCAGGTGCCCCTGCGTCCCCTCCGCCAGGATCGTCACGCGCGCCGCGATGTCCGAGCCCGGCTCGAAGTTCGAGAGCTCCTCGCCCGATCGGCCGCGACCGCGGTCGCCCGTCCGGACGCCGACGACCCGGCCGCCGTCGACGAGCAGCCGCTCCGCGGACGTCTCCGGGAGGATCGTCACGCCGAGCCCCTCGGCCTCCTCGGCGAGGAACCGGCCGAGCTGCGACAGCGACGCGACGAAGTTGCGGTGGTTCGCCATCGTCGGCGGCGTCGGGATCCGGACCGCCCTGCTCTTCGTCAGGAACAGCACCGACTCCGCGTGCACCGGCCCGTAGAAGGGCAGCTCGTCGATCCGCTTGCGCCCCTTGAAGAGCCGCTGCAGCCCGCGGGGGTTCACGACCGCGCCGGAAAGGAGATGCGAGCCCGGCGCCTTCCCTTTCTCCAGCACCGCGACGGGCACCTCGCCGAGCCGCCCGGCCGTCGCCGGATCTTCCTCCATCAGCTGCCCGAGCCGGATCGCCGCCGCGAGCCCGGCCGGGCCCGCGCCGACGATCAGGAACCCGACCTCGATGCGCTCGTCGACCGGGTCGGTCGGCTGCGCGACGGCATCCGACGGCGACCACGGCGGCGGGAAGTCCGACGGGCGGACGCTCACGACCTGCGCGCGCGAACGAGCTCGGTCAGCTTCGGGACGATCTCGTGCAGGTCTCCGACCACTCCGAGATCCGAGTACTCGAAGATCGGGGCGTTCGGATCCTTGTTGATCGCCACGATCACGTTGGAGCCCTGCATGCCGACCTTGTGCTGGATCGCGCCGGAGATGCCGAGCGCGACGTAGAGCTTCGGCGAGACGGTCTTGCCCGTCTGCCCGACCTGCGCCGAGTACGGGTACCAGCCGGCGTCGACGACGGCGCGCGTGGCCGCGACCGCGCCGCCGAGCGCGCGGGCGAGCTCCTCGGCAAGCGCGAACTTCTCCGGCTCACCGAGACCGCGGCCGCCTGCGACGATCACGTCGGCGTCCTCGATCGACGGCCCCTGCTGCTCGGCGTGCGCCTGTTCGACCATCTCCGCGACCGTCGAGAAGTCCTCGAGCTCGACGGTCACCTCGCGCACGTCCGCCGCGCCTCCCACCTCTCCGACGTCGAGCGAGCCTGCACGGAAGACACCGATCCGAACCGGCGACGTCCACGCGACGTCGACGACAACCGTGTCCTGCAACGCGGGCGCGCGGCCCCGCTCGCCGTCGAAGTCGACGAGCCCCCAGTTGAGGCCCGCGTCGAGGCGCGCAGCGAGCCCTGCCGCGACGTCCGCCGCGAGCACCGACTGCGCGAACAGCACCGTGTCGTAGCCCTCGTCGCGGACGAGCTTCGCGAGCACGTCGACGCGCGGCTGCGGCAGCGGTGCCGCGAGACGCTCGTCGTCGGCGACCCAGATCGTGCCGCCGATGCCGTCCGCGACCGCGCGCACACCTGACCCCGCGATGACGCCCGCGTGCTCGCCGAGCTGCACGGCCTTCGCGAGCACGGCCAGCGAGCCCTTCTGCACCTCGCCCTCGTGGTGCTCCAGGAAGACCAGCGTCTTCGCCATCAGACGAGCCTCTTCTCAACGAGGAACTCGACGATCGCCTCCGCGGCGCTGCCGTCGTCCTCGAGCTTGCGCGCCTCGCCGCGCGGAGGCGGCGGGCTCAGCTCGACGACCGACGTCCCCGACTCGGCGGCGCCGCCGACGTCGTCGGCCGTGAGCGTCTCCTGCGGCTTCTTCTTGGCGCCCATGATCCCCTTCAGCGACGGGTAGCGCGGCGTATTGATCGCATCAGAGACCGCGACGACCGCAGGCAAGGGCGCGCGGATCGTGTCGTAGCCGAATTCTGTCTGGCGCTTTCCCGTGAGCGAGCCGTCGCCGACAGTCAGCTCCGACACCTGGGACACGACGGGTAGGCGGAGCCGGTCGGCGACCGCTGCCCACAGGCAGGCACCGAGCCCGTCCGCCGACTGTTGCCCGAACAGCACCAGGTCGGCGCCCTCCTTCTCGAGCGCCCCGGCGAGCGCGCGCGCGGTGCCTAGCGCGTCGGCGCCTTCCAGGGCGGAATCCGTCACGAGCACCGCCCGATCCGCGCCCATCGCGAGCGCCTTTCGCAGCGCGTCCATCGCCCTGTCGGGCCCCATGGAGACGACGACGACCTCACCCTCGCCCGCAGCCTCCCTGAGCTTCAGCGCCTCCTCGACCGCATACGTGTCGAAGTCCGAGATCGCGAGCTCTCCGGAGCGGTCGAGTCGCTTCGTCGCGGGATCGAGGCGGCGGCCCCCCGCGGCATCGGGAACCGCCTTGACGCAAACTGCGACCTTCATGCGCGCGAGACTCTATCTGGCGGTTGCCGCGGCGGCGCTCGTGTTCGTCGGCACGTGCGTCGCCGCCGGGGCGCGCGGCAAGATGCCGCCCCTCGTCTTCCCGGTCGTCGGCTCCGTCACCTACGGGGACGACTTCGGCGACCCCCGTGGCGGCGTGCGCCACGAGGGAAACGACATCCTCGCCGCAAAGCGCGCGCCCGTCGTGGCAGTCGAGGACGGCACGGTCGAGTACTGGACGCAGTCGGCGAGCGCCGGCTGCATGCTCTACCTCCACGGAGCGAGTGGCACGAGCTACCAGTACATCCACCTGAACAACGACCGGACCGCCGCCAACGACAACGAGGGGAAGTGCGTGCGCGGGACCGCGTACGCAGTTGCAGACGGCGCGCGCGTCACGGCGGGCCAGCAGATCGGATACGTCGGCGACTCGGGCGATGCGAACGGCATCCACCCGCACCTGCATTTCGAGGTGCACCCGAACGGCAAGCGCGCCGTCGATCCGTTCCCGTACCTCCGGAAGGCTTCGCGCCTGCTCGCCCCCGCCCCGTCGGCAGGTCGGATGTTCACGCTCAAGCTCTCGGGCACGGTCGCGACGGCCACGGCGGACGAGCTGACCATGGTCGCCGACACCGTCTCGGCCTGGCCGTCGCACGTGAAGCAGTCGAAGCTCGGCGCCCTGGTCTCGCTGACGCTGACGGACGGCGAGACGTTCGCCCCCGGTGAGCAGATCGTGGCGTGGACGGAGCCCGCGCCCGGAACGGTCGAAGCGCTGACCGGAGCTCCCGGCGCGCTCGAGCTCGATCACTTCTCGAACGGCTAGGCGGCCGTCAGCGCGCCCTGCAGGAACTCGACGATCGCGGCGGTCGGCGCGCCCGGTCCGAACACCTCCGCGACCCCTTGCGCCTTGAGCGCGGCCGCGTCCTCGGTCGGGATCGTGCCGCCGACGAGCACGAGCACGTCCTCTGCGCCCTGCCCGCGCAGCAGCTCGAGGATGCGCGGCACGAGCGTCATGTGCGCGCCCGACAGGATCGAGATGCCGACGGCGTCGGCATCCTCCTGGATGGCGGTCTCGACGATCTGCTCCGGTGTCTGGTGCAGGCCGGTGTAGATGACCTCCATGCCCGCGTCGCGCAAAGCGCGCGCAATGATCTTCGCGCCACGATCGTGACCGTCGAGGCCGGGCTTTGCGACGACAACGCGGATCTTCGCCGACACCGTCGGCAGTATAAGAACGTGAAGCTCACGATCGTCGGCTGCTCGCCCGCATGGCCGAACCCCGGCCGCGCGCACTCGGGGTACCTGCTCGAGCACGACAGCCGCCGGCTGCTCGTCGACTGCGGCCCCGGCGTCCTCGCGCGGCTCCGCGAGGCCGCGCACTGGCCCGAGATCGATGCGATCGCGATCACGCACATGCACCTCGACCATTGCGGCGACCTCGTCGCGTGGCTGTGGGGTCACCTGCACGTCCCGCCGAGGGGAACGAAGGGGCCCGACCTCTGGCTGCCGCCGGGCGGCCGCACCGAACTCGCGCTCCTCGGCTCGCGCTTCGACGAGGTGTTCACGATCCGCGAGTACCCGGCCGCAGAGCAGTTCGAGGCGGGAGGCCTGACGGTGACGCCGTTTGCCGTCTCGCACTACACGCAGCCCACATGGGGCCTCCGGATCGAGGCCGGCGGCAAGGTCGTCGCGTTCTCCGCCGACACCGGGCCGACCGAGGCGCTCGCCGAGCTCGCGGCGGAAGCAGATGTCTTCCTCTGCGAGGCGACCCTCGATCAGGGTGAGCCCGGGCTCAGAGGGCATCTGACCGCGGGCGAGGCGGCGGCGGCGGCGCTCGCCGCGCGGGCCCACCGGCTGCTGCTCGTCCACCGTCCCGTCGAGCTCGAGACGCCCGACGGCCTCGAGCTCGCCTACGACGGCCTCGAGCTAAAGCTCTAGTAGAGGTTCAGAATACGGGCGTCTCGCGCCACGTTCCCCAGATCTCGCGGAACGCGTCGCACATCTCGCCCATCGTCACGTAGCTGCGGGCGGCGTCGACGATCGGGTGCATCAGGTTGCGGTCGTCGCGGGCCGCGTCCTCTTTCAGGCGTGCGAGCGCGGACTCGACGGCGACAGAGTCGCGACCCGACCGCAGCGCCTGCACGCGCTCGACCTGCTTGCGCTCGAGGGCCGGGTCGATCTTCAGGATCTCGAGCGGCGGCTCGTCGACGAGCTCGTAGCGGTTCACCCCGACGACGACGCGCTCCTCGCGCTCGACCTCGCCCTGGTAGCGGAACGACGCCTCGGCGATCTCCTTCTGGAAGAAGTTCTCCTTGATCGCCGCCACGACGCCGCCGAGCCTCCCGATCTGATCGAAGTACTCGTAGGCCTGCCGCTCGAGCTCGTTCGTCAATGCCTCGACGTGGTAGCTGCCGCCGAGCGGGTCGATCGTGTTCACGACGCCGGTCTCGTGCGCGATCACCTGCTGGGTACGGAGCGCGATCCGCACCGCGTCCTCGGTCGGCAGCGCAAGCGCCTCGTCGAAGCTGGTCGTGTGCAGCGACTGCGTGCCGCCGAGCACCGCCGCGAGCGCCTCGATCGCAGTGCGAACGATGTTCACCTCGGGCTGCTGCGCGGTCAACGACACACCCGCCGTCTGCGTGTGGAAGCGCATCAG
>JAICYG010000048.1 GCA_025934335.1 Thermoleophilia bacterium
CCTCGAGCCGAAGCTCGCCCCGCCGCCGCCCCGCCCGCGGAAGCGCAATCGCGGCTAGTGATGTGACCGGTAACGCTGCCCGCTTCACGGGTCGCGAGCACCAAGCGATGCAAGGACGCAGGGAGCCCCGATAGTAGAACTATCGGCGCTCCCTGCCTCCTTGCATCGCTTGGTGCTCGCGACCCGTGAAGCGGGCAACGTTACCGGTCACATCACTAGCCGCGATTGCGCTTCCGCGGGCGGGGCGGCGGCGGGGCGAGCTTCGGCTCGAGGAATCTCCAGGCCATCGCTTCCTGGAACGGCGCTGAGTCCGATCCGGATACGGGAAGATTTCGGCCGGGAACGGGGTCCGGAGAGTGGAAACCGAGACGAGGAGGCGCGGGATGGCGGACGAGGACGGGACGCGGGACGAGGCGGCGGTCGAGCCGGCGCCGGTCGAGGCGCCTGCCGTCGACGCGGACGACGACGACGACGTCGACGCGCACGTCTGGCGCGCGCAGACCTGACTGGTACTAGAGGTCGTACGAGGAGCGCTCGGCCGCGAGCTCGATCTTCCGGCCCGTCAGCTCCCGCACGCGCTCGTGCATCTCCTCGAGCACCGCGTCGGCGTGGGTCGGGTCGTGGTGGAACATCACGGTGAGCGCCGGATCGGCGGCGGTGAGGAAGCGCGGCAGGTCCTCGATTGACGTGTGGCCCCAGCCGTGCCGCTTCCGGTACTCCTCGGGTGTGTACTGCGCGTCGTGGAAGAGGACATCTGCGCGCTCGGCGAGCGCGAGGCCCGACTCCGGCTCGAGGCCGAGCTCGTTGTCCGGGATGAACGCGAAGACGCGGTCGTCCTCCTTGAGCCGGTAGCCGAGCGTGCTGCCCGGGTGCTTCACGGGCGCGGCTGTTAGGTTCAGGCCGTCGAGCTGCCACGACTCCGCGCCGAGCTCCCGGAACTCGATGCGTGAGCCGAACTCGGCGAACGGGAGCGGGAAGAGCGGAGGGGAGAGGTACGCGGCGACGCGGTCGCGAAGGGACGACCCGTTCTGGTGCGGCCCCCAGATCGTGATCGCACACTCCGGGTCGAAGAGCGGCGCGAAGAACCCGAGGCCCTCGACGTGGTCGAGGTGCAGGTGCGTCAGGATCAGGTCGATCCGGGACGGTCGCTCGTCGCGGAGTGCGAGGCCGAGCAGGCGGATGCCGGTGCCTGCGTCCAGCACGACGATCCTCCCGGACGCCGTCCGCACCTCCACGGAGGTGGTGTTGCCGCCGTACCTGATCGTCGGCTCGCCCGGCGTCGCGAGCGACCCCCGGCAACCCCAGATGGTCGCCCGCACGTCGTCGGCTCAGTGCTTGTCGAGCTCCCGGATGCGGCTCGCGAGCAGCTCGAGCAGCGGCCAGGCGATCTCGCCGCTCGACTCGACCAGGGGCTTGAACTGCCACCGCGTCAACCCGTAGGCAACGCCGTCGGTTGTCGCGGTGATCGTCGCGGTGCGGAGACCACCGTCGATCAGGGCGATCTCACCGAAATACTCGCGGGGCCCGAGCGTGCGGCGCTCCTCGCCGTCGATCGTCACCTTGGCGGAGCCGCTCTCGATCACGAAGAACCCTGCGCCGCCGCCGCCCTCGGCCGTCAGTTCCTGACCCTCGCTGAACCGCCGCTCCGTCATCTCGGCGGCGACCGTCTTGAGCTGCTTCTCGGGAAGGCCGTGGAAGAGCGGAACCTGCTTGAGGACCTCAATGGGTGCGGGCATGGGCGGAGCTTACAACCTCAGGCGCTGAGCGCCACTCCGCGCGACGCGACGACCGCGTCGGCCGCCGAGGTGGAGCGCGTGTGCCCGCCCACCGCCTCGATGAACCGGCCGCCCTCGAGCGTCCACAGCGTCGCGTCCTCGACCACGCGCACCGTCGCCGTCCGCGGCACGTCGCGGAGCAGGGCGATCTCGCCCGTGAACGTCGGCGCATGCTCCACCTTCGGGCCTTCGGGGAGCTCGATCTCGATCGCGCCCGCCGCGACGATGTAGAGCTGGTCGCCGGGCTGGCCCTGCGTGAAGAGGGTCGACCCCGCCGGCAGCTCGACGCGCTCGAGCGCGGTCGCGAGCGCCTCCTTCTGCTGGATCGGGAGCACGTCGAGGAACGGCACGGTCGAGATCGCCTGTAGCTGCTCGTCCGGAACGGTGGCCGAGCGGTCGACGTCCGCGAGTAGCGCCCGCGTGGCGATCGCGAAGATGGGCAGGATCGCGCCGGCGATGACGAGCGACGCTCGCACGCCGACGAGGTGGACGAGCAGCGGCGTCGCGACCGATCCGAGCCCGAGCGCGCCGATCAGCGCCGCGTCGAGGAGGCCGAACACGCGCCCGGCGACGGCGCGCGGCGTCGTGCGCTGCAGCAGGGTGACGGCCGACACGTCGACGACGCTGTTGCCGACCCCGAGGACGGCAAGGCCCACGACGGCGGCCCAGGCGTGCGGCAGCGCCGCCACGGCGAGGAGGCCCGCACCGAAGCAGAAAAGGCCCACACCGAAGTCACCGGCAGTGCGCCTGCGGCCGACGAGCACGAGCGCGATCAGCGCGCCGACGATCGCCCCGACGCCCGTCGCCGCCTGGAGCAGCCCCACGCCGGCGTTGCCGAGGTCGAGCAGCTGCAGCGCGATCAGGACGACGAGCACGCCGTAGGCGCCCGCAACGAGGGTCTGTGCGCTGTAGAGGCCGATGATCAGCCGCAGGCGCGGCTCGCCGCGGACGGCGCGCAGGCCGGCGGCGAGGCCCTCCGAGTCCTCGTGTGCATGCTCGGGCACCGGCGGTCGCTTCGTCGCGGGCAGCCGGACGAGGAACGTCGCGCTCCAGAGATAGGCGGCGGCGACCACCGCGAACGCCGGGGTGGGCCCGCCCGCTGCGTAGACGAACGCGCCGATCATCGGCCCGAGGAACGCGCCGACGCTGTCGAACGTGCTCGACGAGACGTTCGCCGCCGTCAGCTCCTCGGGCGACGCTGCGAGCTGCGGCACGAGCGACGCCTCCGCCGGCCGGAACGCCGTGCTGATCACGGACGTGAGGGTCGCGAGGACGTAGACGAGCGCCGGCGCCCCGGCCGCAGCGGCGAGCGCCGTCGCGGACACGGTCACCACCCGCGTCACGTCGGTCGCGAGCATCACGTGCCGTTGCTGCCGCCGGTCGGCGAGCGTCGCCGCGAACGGCGCGGCGAGCGCAGCGGCCGTCATCCGGGCGAACATGACGAGGCCGACCGCCGTCGCACCGCCGTGGTGGTAGGCGTAGATCGAGACGACGACGCTCGTCGCGTAGACGCCCACGATCGAGCCGGCGAAGGCGATCTCGATCCGCCGGAGGGACGGGTTCCGGAACACGCGGCCGAGCGCGGCCGTCGATTCGGCGAGGTGTGCCCGGAGCTTCCCGATGGGCTGAGCTTCGCATCGTTTGACGGGAAGTGGAAGGGCAGGGAAGATTTCCTCACCGGCGCCCGTCTAGTGGGTGTCACTTCCGCGAGGGGCTCGCGGAACTTCCCAGAAGGAGGGACGCACGAGATGTCGGACGAGCGCGACAAGCTGCAGGAGAACGAGGATCCAGAGCTCGAGAGCGAGGACGTCGAGGCGCACGGGCTTCAGCCGCCGGGCGGCCTGCAGCCTCCGGGCTACAAGAGCGGCCCCGGCCGCGACGACGACGGCGACGACGTCGAGGCGCACGGGCTTCAGCCCCCGGGCGGCCTGCAGCCTCCGGGCTACAAGAGCGGCCCCGGCCGCAACGACGACGACGACGTCGAGGCGCACAAGCTTTACTAGGCCTTCGGCTTCGAGAACCTTTCGAAGGGCTCCGCGAGGAGCCCTTCGTCGTCCTGGGCTCAGCGCAGGACGCGCGCGAGGGCCTCGAGGAGCCGGCGCCCGGCCTCGCGCCGCGGCCCTTCGAGCCGCTCGAGCCGCTCGGCGACCGCGGCAACGCTCGTCGCATCGGCGTCGCCGGCGAGCGCCGCCCGTGCGCGCCGCGCCTTCCTGAGCAACGACAGCGCCACGGCCGCCTGTGTCGCGAACAGGCCGAGCAGCTCCATCTCGGCGAGCGAGAACGTCGACCGCTCCGGGCGGTCGAGCACCTGTAGGACGCCGAGCGGCTCGTCGTCGTGCAGGAGCGGGACCGCCATCAGCCCTTTCGGGACGTAGCCGGTGTTCTCGGCGACGTCGTGCGAGAAGCGCGGATCGTTCCGGACGTCTTCCAGTACGAGCGGCGTCCGCGCCGACAGCACCCAGCCGGCGACCCCCTGCGACGAGGGGATCCGCCTGCCCACGAGGTGCCGGTCCTCGTCACGCGCGACGGCGGCGAAGACGAGCTCGTCGGTGTCCTCGTCGAGCAGGAAGATCGACGACGCCTGCGCGCCGAAGATCGCGCGCGCGACGACGACGATCGAGCGCAGCAGCTCGCCGAAGTCCTCCTCCGCCGGGAGCACGGCCGCTGCGACCGCCGCCTGGAGACGCTCGTCTGCCATTCAGCTCATCCTCCTACGTTCGACGCGATCAGGTACAGCACCGTCTTCACCTGGAACGGCGTCAGGCCGGGGTGCTTGCCGAGCACGAGCGCTGCGATCCCGGTGATCGCCGGCGTGGCGAAGCTGTTGCCGGTGGCGCGGATCGAGCCGCCGCCGATCCAGGCGACCTCGACGTCGACGCCGCGCGCGAAGAACTCGACCGGCGGGTCCGGGTTCGCATAGAAGACGAGCGGGTCGTCCTCCTCGTGGCTCCCCACCGAGACGACCGAGGAGAACCGCCACGGATACGACTCGACCGGCATGTTGTGCGCCGAGGCGACGAGCATCGTACGCCGGAAGTACGCCGAGTCGGCGAGCTCGTGCAGGATGTCGCCGAGCTCGCGCTTCGTCGTCGACAGGCTCATGTTGACGACGTCGAAACCCTGGTCGACGGCCCAGCGGAGACCGGCGACGAGCGTCCTGCCGGAGCCCTTGAAGCCGGCGCCGAGGACGCGTACCGAGAAGATCTCGGCGTCCGGTGCGAGCGCGCGGACCACGCCGGCGCACGCGGTGCCGTGGCCGCAGAGATCGCCCTCGGTGTCCTCGGCGGCGATCGTCTCGCCGTCCTCGTCGACCGTGATCGCGACGGCCCCGGCGAGCTCGCCCACGAGCGGATGGCCGCGCTCGACGCCGCTGTCGAGGATGCAGACGCGCACGCCCGCTCCGGTCGAGCCGCCGATCGCCCAGTCGCGGTCGACGCGCTCCGGCAGCGGGTTCGCGAGGTCGATCGTGGCCGCGGCGTCGCGCGGGAGCGACCACGCCGGAAACGGCTTCGCCTCGCTCACAGCTCCCGCTCCCGGCGGCGGCAAAGCCGCCACCGCCGCTCCTCGCTGAGCTCCGTCAAGCCTACGCTCACAGCTCCCGCTCCCGGCGGCGGCAAAGCCGCCACCGCCGCTCCTCGCTGAGCTCCGTCGAGCCTACGCTCATTCCGCTGCCGCCGCCGCCGCGCGGGCCCGCACCGCGCGGTCGTCGTCCGTCCCGACGACGAGGTTGATCTCGACGAGGTGCGCCGCCGCGCGCGCTGCCCCGGCGGCGAGGAGCGCCGCCGTCTCGAGATCCGGGCCGAGCGCCGGGTCGAGCCGCTCGGCGAGAGCACGCGCGAGCACGACGACGTCGGCGCAGGCCTCGGCGATCGCGAGCGGCACGGCGGCTGCCCGGTCGAGCGCCGTCCCGAGCGCGAAGTCGCGCCGCTCGTCTGACTGCGCCGGCTCGGCGGACGGGAGCGCCGCGAGCGCGGCCGCGTACGCCTCGGCGTCCTCTGCCGCGAGCCGCTCGAGCCGTGCGGCGAGGGAGGAGGCCTGAGCGGCTCCGGCGGCGTCGCCCGCCTCACGGGCCGCCGCGGCGGCTACGGTGGCCGCCGCCGCACCCGCCTGCGCAGTGGCGGGCCCGGCGGCGGCCGGCCTCCCGGTGAAAGGGGCCTCCACCGTCAGGAGGAGAGCAGCCGGGCCCGGGCGTCGGCGACGATCCGTCGCGTCGGCTCGATCCCGGCTTCCGAGAGAGTGGATTCGAGATCGGCGAGGAGCCGCGCGCGCAGGTGCGCGTCTGCCTCGGCCCGGACGATGAGATCGTCGAGCCCGCGCCGCGCCTCGGGCAGTTCCTGCGCCGCTCTCACCCACCCTTCGGGGGCCGGCGGCAAGGCTGCGATGAGACGGCCGAGCTGTTCGATGTCCTGTGTCATTCTCGAATCACCCGACCTCAGGACCGACGAGAGCCCCGGAATCTTCCATCGCCGAGCGTAATTTTTCCAGGCAGCGCGAGATGCGGCTCGCGATCGTGCCCGCGGGCAGGTCGAGCTCCTCGCCGATCGTGCGGTAGCTCTGGTCCCGGGCGAAGAAGCGGTCGAGCATCTCTCCGCACGGCTCGCCGATCTTCGCCAGTGCCTGCCGTACCGCGAGCGCCTCGTCGAGCTCCAGCAGCACCTCGTCGAAACCGTCCGGCTCGACGTCCTCGACGGGCGCCTCGCGCTTGACCTCGCGGAGCCGGTCGATGCACTGCCGCCGCGTCAGCTGGGCGAGCCACGGCCGCACGGCGCCGTCGTCGCGCAGCTTCGGGAGCTGCACGTACGCCTTCGCGAACACGTCCTGGAACACGTCCTCGGCGTCGTGCTCGCGCAGCCGGAAGCCCTGTATGCAGATCGCATACACGTAGCGCGAGAAGCGCTCGACGAGCACTGCCCAGGCGGCGTCGTCTCCGGCCCGGCAGCGCGCGACGAGAACCGCGTCGCTCGGCTCTTCCCCCATCGAATGAGAGTCTGGGGGCAGACGTCCGCAAAGGCAAGCTGTAGATTCGCTTCCGTGTTCGCGAAGAACCTGAAGGTGCGCCGCCTGAAGGAGGTGCCGCTCTTCTCCGGCTGCTCCAAGCGGGAACTCGAGGAGATCGCGGGCGTTGCGGACGAGCTCGTCTTCCCGGCGGATCGAACGCTGATCCAGCAGGGCGACGCGGGCCGCGAGTTCATCGTCGTCCTCGACGGCGACGTCGAGGTGCGGCGGGACGGGCGGCTGCTGCCGAAGGGCGACGCGAACTACTTCGGCGAGGTGGCGCTCCTGACGGGCGCGCCGCGGAACGCGACCGTGATTACGACGACCAGGGTCGACGCTCTTGTCATCACTGCCCGCGCCTTCGACCACATCGTCGCCAACTCGAGCTCGATCCGGCGCAAGGTGATCGCGAATCTCGCGTCGCGGCTTCCGCCGGGCGATTAACGGCACGAGCCTGCGACGGCGAGCATCTGCGCGTTCGTCAGCGTGTCGCGCAGCGTGTTCGTGAGCCACGCGCGGGTCGCGCCCACCCGCCAGGCGAGCTGGTGGATGCGACCGCCCGAGGTGTAGGCGTCGTACGTGCGGCCGCCGCTGCGGATCGTCGTGGTCGGCGAGGAAAGGATCGGCGGGTCCTGCCAGGTCGTGAACATCCAGAGCAGCGAGTCGCCGGAGCCGGCCGTCGCGTAGAGCGCGATCGCCGGGTGGCCCTCGATCGCGTACGCGCGGGCGGAGTCGCTCCGCCAGAAGAACCCCGGCGGCAGCTCGGCCGGCGCGCAGGTGCGGATCCCGTTCGCCACGCCTGCAAGCAGCGCCCGGCCGCGGCCGCCGTCGGCGTAGAGCGACGGCGGCGGGGCCGGCGTGGGCCTCGCTCCTGCCGGCCGCGTCGTCCGCGGGGCCGGACTCTTGACGCCGAGCCACGCGCGCACCGTCGCACGCAGCTGCTCCGGGGTCGCGCTCAGGTAGTCGGCGCCGTAGAGGACGAGGTCGGACGCGGACACCGTCGTGCGCACGACGCCGCTCGACGGCGTGTCGTGGACGGCGCGCGCCAGCGACAGCACCTCGCCCAGGCCGTCGATGTCCGAGGTGGTCGCCTTCGCGACGGCGAACGCGAGGCGGCGCACCTCGAGGATGTCCCACTTCGCGCCGAGCGCGTCGTGGGCGATCGTCCGCATCAGCAGCTGCTGCCGGGCGGCGCGGACGAGGTCGCTGTCGTCGTGCCGGTACCGCGCGAACGCGAGCGCCTGCGTGCCGTCGAGCTTCTGGTAACCGGGCTGCAGGTCGATGTTCGCGTAGTTCGTCGCGGCGGTGCCGACGTTCTCGTTGAAGTACCGCTGGTCGACCGGGAACCAGACGCCGCCGAGAGCCGAGACGACGTCCTTGAAGCCGTGGAAGTCGACCTCGACGAAATGGTCGATCTCGACGCCGAGCGTGTCGCGCACCACGCGCGTCAGCAGCCGCTCGCCGCCGTAGCGGAACGCCATGTTGATGCGGTCGTGGCCGTGGCCCGGGATCTCGACGTACAGGTCGCGCGGGATCGAGAGGAGCGCGATCCGATGCCGGTCCGGCTGGACCCGCGCGAGCATGATCGTGTCGGAGCGCGCCCCCGTGCCGCCCTCCCAGCGGTGATCGGAGCCGATCAGCAGGATCGTCTGCGCCGAGGGCTCGGGCGGGAGCTCCACCAGCGGGCGCTTCGGCGCCCGGTGCAGCTCGGGCTTCACGGCGGCGACGACCGCTCCCTTCGCGCCGGCGTGCAGCTGGTCGATCGCCGACGACGCCTGCCAGTAGGCGACTCCCACCGCCGCCAGCGCAAGCAGCAACAGCGACGCGAGCACGGCGACGATCACCTTCCGCACACGTGCAGCTTTCCCGAACGGCGCGGGTCGCAACTGGCGTACCGCCCCCGGAAGGACTAGCGTCCCGCGGAGCCAAGGACGCCTCTGGTGCCGATCCCCCGCACGACAGTCGTCGCGCTCTGCGCGCTGCTCGCGACCGCGCTGCTCGCAGGCGATCTCTCGGCCGCCTCGCCGAAGCAGCGACTGCGCCAGAAACGCGCACAGGCCGCCGCCGTGCTCGCGCAGGTGAACACCCTCGACCGGCAGTTCGAGGCGAGCGTCGAGGCGTGGAACGGCGCCCGCTACGAGCTCGCACTGACGCGGAAGGAGCTCGTCACCGACCGCGCGCGGCTCCGCGTCGCGCAGCAGGCGCGGCACGTCGCCGTCGCGCGCCTCGAGCAGCGAGTCCGTGGGCTCTACGAGGAGAGCGACCAGCCGACGACGCTCGGCATCTTCCTGGGCAGCTCGAGCGTGTCCGAGCTGATCGACCGCATCGACGCCGCGAACACGGTCGCGTTCGCCGACCGGCAGCTGATCACGCAGACGACGGCGGCCCGCGCGCGCTATGCGGCGGCGGCCAGGCGGACGGCCGCGACGGCGAGGCGGCGGGCGGTCGCGCTCGAGCAGCGGACACGGGAGCGCCGCCGGATCGGCGCGCTCCTCGGCGAGCGCAAGCGCCTGCTCTCCTCGGTGCAGAGCGAGGTGGCGAAGCTGCAGCAGGAGGAGGCTGCGCGGCAGGCGAAGCTCGCCGCCGAGGCGCGCGCGAGGCTCGCCGCGGAGCGCGTCGCCGCCGCGGAGCGAGCGCGGCAGCAGACGGCAGCGCGTGCGGCGGAGGCGGAGGCCGCACGGCGCGAGCGCGAGGCGACGACGACCGTCGCCGCGCCGCCCACGACGACGGCCGCGACCACGACGGCGGCCGCGGATCCGCCGCCGGCGCCCGCGACCACGACCGCCGCGGCGCCGACGCCGCCTCCCGTGCCGCCGTCCGCCGGAGCCGGCCACCCGGAGGCGGCCTCGATCGCGCTGCGCTATCTCGGCGTCCGCTACGTCTGGGGCGGCGCGTCACCCGCCGGCTTCGACTGCTCCGGCCTCGTCATGTACGTCTATGCGCAGCTCGGCATCGCGCTGCCGCACTACGCAGCGGCGCAGTACCAGCTGGGGACGCCGGTGGCGCGCGACCAGTTGCAGCCGGGCGACCTCGTCTTCTTCGACGGCCTCGACCACGTCGGCATCTACATCGGCGGCGGCCAGGTGGTGCACGCGCCGCAGACCGGCGACGTGGTGAAGATCTCGGCAATCGCCGACTGGGGCGCCGGCTACGTCGGTGCCCGCCGGATCTGAGTGGGCGGCGCACTCGACGGGATCCGCGTCGTCGACCTCTCGCGCGTCCTCGCGGGCCCGCTCGTCGCGATGACGCTCGGCGATCTCGGCGCCGACGTCGTGAAGGTCGAATCGCCCCTCGGCGACGACACTCGCCGCTGGAAGCCGCCCGCGGACGCGCAGGGCCGCGCGTCATACCACCACACGGCGAACCGCAACAAGCGCTCGGTCGCACTCGACCTGAAGCGGCCGGCCGATCTCGAGCTGGCGCGCCGGCTGTGCGGGCGCGCCGACGTCGTCGTCTCGAACTTCCTGCCGGGGACGCTCGCACGCTACGGGCTCGACCACGCGACGGTGGCGGAGGAGAACCCGGGTGTCGTCCACTGCGAGATCAGAGGCTTCGGCGAGGGTGCCGGGGCGGCGCTGCCGGGCTACGACCCGCTCGTCCAGGCGCTCTCCGGGCTGATGTCCGTGACGGGCCCGCCGGGGGAGCCGTCGAAGACGGGCGTCGCTGTCACCGACGTGGTCGCGGCGCTCTACGGCACGATCGGCGTGCTCGCCGCGCTCTACGCGCGACGCGAGTCCGGCCGTGGCCAGCGCATCACGGTCGACCTGCTCCACGCGAGTCTCGCCCTGCTCGCGAACCAGTCGTCCGGCTACCTGGCGAGCGGCGACGTGCCCGTCGCGCTCGGGAACGTCCACCCGAGCATCGAGCCGTTCGCGACGTACGCGGCCGCCGACGGCGACCTGATGATCTGCGCCGGGAACGACGCACAGTTCACGCGGCTCGCCGGGGTCATCGAGCTGCCGCACGACTCCCGCTTCGCGACGAACGAGCTGCGCGTCGCGAACAGGGACGCGTTGCGGGAGCAGCTCGAGGAGCGGCTGCGCCGGCGGACGCGGGGCGAATGGTCGGCGGAGCTCGCGTCGGCGGGCGTCCCGGCCGGCCCCGTGCAGACGATCGCGGAGGCGTTCTCGCTCGCCGATGCGCTCGGCCTCGACGTCGTCGACGAGACCGGCGGCGTGCGCACGGTCGCATTCCCGGCGAGGCTGTCGGAGACGCCGGCGGAGGTGCGCCTGCGCCCGCCCGACCTGGACGAGCACGGGCCCGCAATCAGGTCCGGCTGATCGTCACCTCGACGCCCGCGTTCCGGAGCATGATCGAGAACGGGCAGCTCTCGTCGGCGCGCTCGAGCAGGTCGGCGGGAACCTCGGCAGGGACGGTGACCTGCGACGCGACGATCTGGTGCCCCTGCCCCTCGACCTCGTCCATCACGATCCGGCACGACACCTCGAGCCGCTCCGGCGGCGTCCCCGCCTGGGTCAGCTCGGTCGCGATGCCCATCGTCAGGCAGCCCGCGTGCGCGGCCGCGAGCAGCTCCTCGGGGCTCGTCTTCCCCGCGACGGCCCCGATCCGGGCCGGCAGCGAGTAGGGGAGGCCGGTGAAGGCGCCGGAGGCGGCGGTCATGCTGCCGTTCCCGCGGGCGACGTTGCCCTCCCAGGTCACCTGCGCAGTGCGCTCGATCCGCGGCATCGCTCCTACTCCTCGTCGTCGGGGACGGCCGCGGGCCTGCCGTCCGGGTAGTAGGCCTCGGCGGGCGAGCCGGCCGGGCGGAAGACGCCGAGCACGCGCATCTCCGCGTCGCCGGTGTTCGCGAGGCAGTGGACGAGCGTCCTCGGCAGATGCACGCACGAGCCGGCCCGGAGTGCCGCCCGCTCGCCGCCGATCGAGAGCTCGCCCTCGCCCTCGAGCACGTAGATCACCTCGTCGTAGCGGTGGAAGTGATCGGGCGCGCGCCCGGGTGGGATCAGTCCGATGAACTGCGTCGCCGAGTTGCAGCCGACCTCCGGCGTCGCCCCGAGCAGGAAATGCCGGCCGGCGGTCGCCGTGCCCTGCTCGACGGCGGCGAGGTCGACGACCGCGGGCCCGGCGCCCGGCTCCGGGTCGTGCACGAGCACCGAGACGGCCCTGGCGCCCCCGTCTGCCGACCAGGTTGCCCCGGCCGGGACGAAGACGGCAACGCCCGGCCGGAGCACGTGCTGTTCGTCGCCGAGGCGCACGTGGCCCTCGCCCGAGAGCACGTAGAGCACCTCGTCCGCCGGGTCCGGCGAATGCCCGCCCGCGAGATCGACCAGCCGCTGTGTGAACGTCCCGACCTCGAAGAGGCGGCCGTCGGGACGCTCGTCGGCATGCAGGGCGTACTCCATCGCCTGCATACCCTACGTCCTGATCGAGATTTGATCATTGACACCGAACACGCGACGGAACATGATCGCGGCTCAGCGTCACACCCCCCGGACGAAAAATAAGAGTGCCCCCAGGCAAGGAGGACACAAAGATGAGAAAGGCGATCGTCCTCGCGTTCGCGCTGCTCGCCACGTCGGTGGCGGCCGCGTCTGCGCAGGGCAGCGGGTCGGCCGCCGACAAGTCGGCGGCGGGTTACAGCTGCAGCAAGACGATCACGCTTCCGCTCGTCACCCCGATCACCGGCGGCGCCGGTTTCCTCGGGACCGAGCAGGCGAGCTGGGCGAAGCTCGCCGTCCAGCAGTGGGCGAAGAAGCTCGGCCTGAAGGTCAAGCTCGTGACCGGTGACACCCCGGTCGAGCAGGGCGCGACGCCCGGCCAGGCGCTTGCCCAGAAGTACGTGGCAGACAAGAGCGTCCTCGCCGTCCTCGGCCCCGCCACCTCGGGTGCCGTCGCCGTGTCGAGCTCGACGTACTTCGCGGCAAAGCTCGCGCACATCTCGCCTTCGGCGACCCGGACGTCGTTCACACAGGGCCCGAAGAGAGACGCCACGCCGGCGTTCTTCCGTGACGTGCCGGGCGACTACGTCCAGGGCCCGACGGACGCCAAGTTCATGATCAACAAGCTGAAGGTCAAGAAGGTCGTGATCATGGACTTCCAGGAGCCCTACTCGCTCGGGCTCGCTGCGGCGGTCGAGAACACGCTCAAGAAGGGCGGCGTCTCGACCACACGCCTCTCGGCGCCGAACACGACGACCGACTACTCGGCGTACGTGACGAAGGTGCCGAGCGACGCGGACATCGTGTTCTTCCCGACGCAGAAGCCGGGCGACGCGCAGACGTTCGCCCAGCAGCTGATCGAGCAGGGCAAGAAGGCGAAGGTGTTCGGCAGCGACGGCTCGAACGACTCGTCGCAGTTCAAGCAGCCCGGCTCGTACGTGTCGAACTTCGCCCCGGACATCACCGGGATCAAGTCCGACGCGGCAATCATCGCGGCGTGGAAGAAGCAGAACCCGAACAAATCGGTCGGTTCGTTCGGCCCGCCCGCCTACGGTGCCGCGCAAATCGCCATGACGGCGATCTCGATGGCATGCAAGGCCGGCCACGGCTCGACCACGCGCGCGGCCGTCTTCCACACGATCAAGAAGGTCCGGATCAAGAACTGGATCCTGGGTGGCTCGTTCCGCTGGTCGACGAAGTCGAACGACCCGCTGAACGCGAAGTTCTACATCTTCCAGATCCAGCCGAACGGGAGCTACAAGCTCGTCGGGTAGAGCCCGTCACGACGGCACGAGGCAGGGGCGGCCCGGAGGAACCGGGCCGCCCCTGCCGCAAGTAGGACGGACGTGGACACCTTCATCCAGCTGACGATCGACGCGCTCACGCTCGGGAGTGTCTACGCCCTGATCGCGCTCGGCTACACGCTGGTCTACGGCGTCCTCAAGCTGCTCAACTTCGCGCACGGCGACGTGTTCATGGTCGGCTCGTTCGCTGGCTTCGGCGTCTTCCAGGCGCTCGGCGGCTCCGACCCGACGGTGCCGCTCTGGCTCTTCCTGTCGCTCGTCACGCTTGCCGGAATGGCGGTGTGCGCGGCGCTCGGTGTCGCGATCGAGCGGTTCGCGTACCGGCCGTTGCGCGACGCGCCGCGGATCGCGCCGCTGATCAGCGCGCTCGGCGTCTCGTTCTTCCTCGCGAACTCGATGCAGCTCCTGTTCGGGGCGGCGCCCCGCACCTACGACACCTTCGCGATCCACAACGCGGTGCTCTACACGTCGGGGTTCGACATCGGCAACGTGCACATGCCGCTCCTGCGCGTGATCACGATCGTCGCTGCATTCGTGCTGATGGTCGCGCTGTGGCTCGTCGTCAACCGGACGCAGGCGGGGAAGGCGATGCGGGCGACGTCGTTCGACCGCGAGGCGGCGTCGATGATGGGGATCGACGTCGACCGGGTGATCGTCTTCACGTTCGTCGTCGGCTCCGCGCTTGCAGGTGCCGCGGGCGTCTTCTTCGCGCTGCGCGTGCCGACGACGGTGTCGATCGGCTTCGTCGCCGGCCTGAAGGGCTTCACCGCCGCGGTGATCGGCGGCATCGGCTCGATCCCCGGGGCGATGGCGGGCGGCCTCCTGCTCGGCTTCGCCGAGTCGTACACGCAGGGCTACTTCCCGTACGTGAAAGACCACACCCAGTGGTCCGACCTCGTCATCTTCGTGATCCTGATCGCGTTCATGATCTTCCGCCCGCAGGGCTTCTTCGGCCGCGCCGACATCCGCAAGGTATGACGTGAGCGACTCCACGCCGCACTCGGGGCACATCCCCGCCGGCGGGCCGGCCGTCGGGCAGGACGAGTGGGTCGCACGCCACGCCGAGCGGCGCCTCATCCGCGGCGGCCCGCTCGGGACGCTCGAGGATCGGCTGCGCCGAGTGCCCTGGTGGGCGTGGCTCATCGTCTTCCTCGCCGCCTTCTCGCTCCTGCCGGTGGTCGAGTCGAGCGGTTACGTGCGGCGTGTCGCGTTCGACACGGTGCTCTACATGCTGCTTGCGCTCGGCCTCAACATCGTGGTCGGCTGGGGCGGCCTCCTCGACCTCGGCTACGTCGCCTTCTACGGGATCGGCGCCTACGCGTACGCACTGCTCGCCTCGCCGCACTACGGCATCCACCTGCCGACGATCGTTGCAGTCCCGGCCGTGGTCGCGATCGGGGCGGTGGTCGGGCTCATGCTCGGGCTGCCGTCGTGGCGCCTGACGGGCGACTACCTGGCGATCGTGACGCTCTTCTTCCTGCAGCTCTTCCAGACGATCGCGACGAACGCGCAGGGGCTGACCGGCGGCCCGTTCGGGATCCTCAACGTCGACCCGTTCCACCTGTTCGGGCATGACCTCGCCGTCCAACACGGCGGCGTGTTCGCCGTCTCGTACCTGTACGTCGCGCTCGGCTTCTTCGCCGTCGTGTACGTCGCGCTTCGCTTCGTGAACGAGTCGCGCACGGGCCGTGCGTGGCGGTCGCTGCGCGAGGACCCGCTCGCGGCCGAGGCGATGGGAATGCCCGTGAACTGGCTGAAGCTGCTCAGCTTCTCGTTCGGAGCCGCCGTCGCGGCGTTGACGGGAACGTTGTTCGCGGCGCTCTCGGCGAGCGTGTTCCCGCTCTCGTTCTACTTCGTCCTGCTGATCACCGTCTACACCATGGTCATCCTCGGCGGAGCGGGCAGCCAGGCCGGCGTCGTCGCGGGCGCCCTGATCATCGGCCCGCTGCTCGAGTTGCTGCGCGATGCCTCGAAGTCGCGCATCATCTTCTTCGTCGCGCTCGTCGGCGCGCTCGTGCTCATGGGGCGGCGGTCGCGGCCGGTCGCAATCGTGGCGGTGGCGACGCTCGTGCTGGGCTTCCTCGTCCATGCGGTCGCGGGCGCGATCGACCCGAGCTGGGTGGCGGGCGAGCACCAACCGGGCTTCGCCGGTTTCGTCGACCACTGGGTGATCGTGCCCGAGCACCTCGCGCGCTGGATCCCGCCCGTCTCGTATGTCGGGGTGATCGGCGCTGCGCTCCTCTGCACGATGCTGCGCGGGCTGCCGCGGCTCGTCGCGCTCGTGCCGACGCTCTACCTCGGGGCGTTCGTCTGGGAGAACGTAATGCTCTCGAAGCCCGAGCCCGCGCGCTACATCGTGCTCGGGCTGATCCTGATCGCGTTGATGATCCTGCGCCCGAACGGACTCCTCGGCGAGCGGCGGGTGGAGATCATATGAGCCTGCTGGAGCTGCGCGGGGTCTCGCTCTCGTTCGGCGGCCTCAGGGTGCTCGACCAGCTCGACCTGAACGTGAACGAGGGCGAGATCGTCTCGGTGATCGGGCCGAACGGCGCCGGGAAGACGACGCTCTTCAACCTGATCACCGGCATCTACCGGCCGGAGGCGGGCGACATCGTCTTCGACGGCGAGAGCATCGTGGGGCTCGAGCCGCACCAGATCTCGCGGCGCGGCATCTCGCGCACCTTCCAGACGCTGCGCCTGTTCCTGAACATGTCGGTGAAGGAGAACGTGATGGCCGCCGCGTACGGCCACACCCGCGCCGGCGTCTTCCGCTCGATGCTGCGCACGCCCGGGATGCGGCGGGAGGAGCGCGAGATCGCGGCGCTCGCCGAGGAGCGGCTGCGGTTCTTCGGGCAGCGGCTGATGGGTTACCGCTGGGATCAGCCCGCGTACTCGCTCTCGTACGCCAACCGGCGCCGCCTCGAGATCGCGCGCGCCACTGCGACGAACCCACGCCTCCTCCTGCTCGACGAGCCTGCCGCGGGCATGAACCCGGCCGAGACCCACGAGATCACCGAGCTGATCGGGGAGCTGCGGACGGTCGGCGGCTACACCATCCTCGTGATCGAGCACGACATGCACGTCGTCGAGGGCATCTCCGACCGCGTGGTCGCCCTCGACCACGGCATCAAGATCGCGGAGGGCTCGTTCGACGCGTGCGCGACCGACGAGAAGGTCGTCGAGGCGTACCTCGGCCTGAACACGATGTCGCGCAAATGAGCTTCAACGGCGCCGGTCACCTGCTCGAGCTGCGCGACGTCAACACGTACTACGGGCAGATCCACATCCTGCAGGGGCTCTCGATCCACGTGAACGAGGGCGAGCTCGTGTGCCTGCTCGGCGGCAACGCGTCGGGGAAGTCGACGACCCTGAAGACGATCCTCGGGATCGTGCGGCCGCGCACCGGCGCGATCGTGCTCGGAGGCGAGGACGTGACGAGGCGGCCGACGAGCTACCGGATCGGCCGGGGCATCGC
>JAICYG010000176.1 GCA_025934335.1 Thermoleophilia bacterium
GCGGGTCTCGCGCCGCAGCCGGGAGTCGTCGACGGCGCGCGGCGCGTCGCGCGGCGGCGCGGGGGGGGGCTCGACGTCGTGCGGGGGGTCGAGGGAACGCCCCGGCCGGGGCCGATCGGCGTCGACCTCTCGGCGTATCGCGTCGTGCAGGAGGCGCTCACGAACTCGCTCAAGCACGGCGGCGGTGCACGGGCCGTCGTCACGCTGCGCTACCGCGACGACGCGCTCGCGCTAGAGGTGACCGACGACGGCCGCGGCGAGGCCCCCACGGGCCAGGGCCACGGCCTGGCCGGCATGCAAGAGCGCGTCGGCATCTTCGGTGGCTCGTTCGAGGCCGGGCCGCGGGCCGGCGGCGGTTTCGCCGTGCGTGCGTCCCTCCCGTTCCAGGGCGCGGTGTGATCCGCATCCTGCTCGCCGACGACCAGGCGCTCGTCCGCGGCGGCTTCAGGCTCATCCTCGACGCGCAGGATGCGATCGAGGTGGTGGGAGAGGCTGACGACGGCCGGGCGGCGGTCGAGCGGGCGCGGGAGCTGCGGCCGGACGTCGTCCTGATGGACGTTCGCATGCCGGCGCTGGACGGAATCGCCGCGACGGCGAGGGTGGTGGGCGAGGGGCTCGCCGGGCACGTGCTCGTGCTGACGACGTTCGACGAGGACCGGATCGTGTACGACGCGCTCAAGGCGGGAGCGAGCGGCTTTCTGCTGAAGACCGCGCCGCCGGCGCAACTCGTCGACGCCGTGCGCACGGTGGCGGCCGGTGAGGCGCTGCTCGCTCCGACGCTGACGCGGCGACTGATCGAGGACTTCGTGCGCAGGCCGCCGCCGGGCGCGGCCGTTCCCGACCGGCTGGCCGGGCTGACCGAGCGCGAGCGTGAGGTGCTCGCGCTGATCGCGCGCGGCCGCTCGAACGCCGAGATCGCGGCGGCGCTCTTCCTGAGCGGCGCGACGGTGAAGACGCACGTGAACCGGATCTTCCAGAAGCTCGCGCTCCGCGACCGGGTCCAGGCGGTCGTGCTGGCCTACGAGACCGGCCTCGTTCGCCCCGGCGAGTAGCCTGAGCCGCGTGTCCACGCGCTTCGGTGCGCTCGCCGAGCGCGACTTCCGTCTCGTCTTCTCGTCGACGACCGTCTCCGCGGTCGGCGACGGCGTCGCCTACATCGCGCTCGCGTTCGCGGTGCTCCACATCTCGCACGACTCGCCGGCGGCAGTCGGCGCCGTCCTCGCGTGCCGGCAGGCGGCGGCTGCCGCGGTGACGCTCGCCGCCGGCGTGATCGCCGACCGGCTCCCGCGCCACCTCGTGCTCGTGGCCGTCGCGTCGGTGCAGGCGGCGGTGCAGACGGTCGTCGGCCTCCTGCTCGTCGGCGGTCACGCGACCGTCTTCCTGCTCGCGGTGCTCGGGGTCGTCTACGGCCTCGCCGACGGCTTCGTCATCCCGGCGCAGAACGGGCTCGTGCCCGCCGTCGTCAGCAACTCGCGGCTCCAGCAGGCGAACGCGCTGCTCGGGCTCTCGCGGTCGATCCTGGGTTTCGGCGCGCCGGCGCTCGGCGGCGTGCTCGTCGCCGCCGGGACCCCGGGCGGGGCGATCCTCGTCGACGCCGCGAGCTTCGCTGTCGCCGCCGCGCTGCTCGCCCGCGTGCGCGTCGAGCCGCGCGCGGACCTCGCCGAGCCGGAGCCGTTCCTGCGCGAGCTGCGCGAGGGTTGGGGCGAATTCCGCCGCCAGCGGTGGATCTTCAACACGATCGTCTTCTTCGGCGTCGGCAACCTCGCCGGTCAGGCCTGGCCCGTGCTCGCGCCGCTCGTCGTGAAGGAGCATTACGGCGGGGCGACGCACTTCGGCTTCGTCGGCGCCGCCTTCGGAGCGGGTCTCGTTCTCGGCGGCGTCGTGACGCTGCGTTGGCGGCCGTCGCGGCCGCTCCTCGTCTCGTGCCTCTGCGCTGCTCCGTTCGGGCTCGGGACGTGGCTGCTCGCCTTCCTCGTCCCTTACCCGGTGCTGCTCGCCGGGCAGGTCGTGGCGGGGACGGGGCTCGCGATCCACCTCGCCCTCTGGTTCACGGTGTTCCAGCAGCAGGTGCCGGAGCACGCCCGCGCGCGGGTGAGCTCGTACGACGCGCTGGGCTCGTTCGTGCTCGTGCCGCTCGGGACCGCGGTCGTCGGCCCGGTCGCCGCCCTCGCCGGGATCCGGCCGACGCTGATCGTGGCGGGCATCGTCGTGCAGGTGGCGAACCTGCTCGTCCTCGCCCAGCCCGCCGTCTGGAGCATCCGCAACGAGCGGGCGGTGGAAGCCGTGCCGGCGTGAAGAAGCGCCTCGACGTCCTGCTCGTCGAGCGCGGCCTCGCCGAGTCGCGCGCGCAGGCGCAGGCGCTCGTCATGGCGGGCCGCGTGCCGGGTCACGCGAAGCCGGGCGAGCAGGTCGACGAGGGCGCCTCGCTCGAGGTGACCGACCCGCCGCCGTACGTCTCGCGGGCGGGGCACAAGCTCGCGAACGCGCTCGACGCGCTCGGGATCGACGTCAGCGGCGTCGACGCGCTCGACGTCGGCGCCTCGACGGGCGGCTTCACGGACGTGCTGCTCCAGCGCGGAGCGTCGCGGGTGATCGCGCTCGACGTCGGCTACGGGCAGCTGCACTCGAAGCTGCGGAACGACCCGCGTGTGACCGTGCTCGAGCGGGTCAACGCGCGGTCGCTGACCGGGCTGCCGTTCGAGCCGCAGCTCGTCACCTGCGACGTCTCGTTCATCTCGGTGCGGCTTGCACTGCCCCCGGCCCTCGCGCTGGCGGCACGGGCCTGGCAGGCGCTCGTCCTCGTCAAGCCGCAATTCGAGGCGGGGCGGGCCGAGGTGCCGAAGGGCGTCGTCCGCGACGACGCGGTGCGGCGAAGGGTCGTGCGCGAGGTCGCGGAGGCGCTGCTCGCCTGCGGTGGCGAGCCGCGCGGGGTCGTAGACTCGGGTCTGCCCGGCCCGAAGGGAAACCGTGAGTTCGTCCTCCACCTCGTCCAGCGGGACCGCCCGCAGCTCCCGGCAGACCTCGACCGGTGGATCGCCGATGCCGTCGGTTGAGCGGGCCGCCGTCGTCACGATCGAGCGCGACGGCGTCGAGGAGGCACTCGGCCGCCTGCGTGCGGTGGCCGTGCGCTTCGGCGTCACGCTGACCGAGGGCGACGACGCGGACCTTGCGATCGTGCTCGGTGGCGACGGCACGATGCTGCGCGCGCTCGGCCGCTTCCTCGGCACGGGCACGCCCGTGCTGGGCGTCAACTACGGTCGCGTCGGCTTCCTGACGGCGGTGGCCGCCGACGCCCTCGAACAGGACCTCGCGCGGGTCTTCGCGGGCGACTACCGCACGATCGAGCTGTCGACGCTGGAGGTCACGGTCGGCGGCGAGACTCGGACGGCCGTCAACGACGTCGTGGTCGCGGGCGGCACGCTCGGCCGGATGGTCGAGCTCGGCTACTCGATCGGCGGCGAGGACCTCGGCTCGCAGCCCTGCGACGGGCTCATCTGCGCGACGCCTGCGGGCTCGACCGCGTACAACCTCTCGAACGGCGGGCCGGTGCTCGTCTGGGGGCTCGACGCGATGGTGCTGACCTTCGTGGCGCCGCACGCGCTGCACATCCGCCCCCTCGTCGTCCCGCGCGGCCCGGACGTCACGGTCACGAGCCTGACCGCGGGCCTCGAGACAACGGTGCTCGTCGACGGGCAGCCCGTGGGGGCGCTGGCCGCCGGCGAGCAGGCCGTCGTCCGCGTCGGCTCGCGGCCGTCGCTACTTGCGACGCTCCCCGAGGTGACGTTCTTCACGCGCTACGCGGCCACGTTCGGGCGCTAGCCTAGTACCCGTAGCCTCCGTAGCCGCCGCCGCCGCTCGTGGTCGTCGGCGCGGGGGGCGGAGTCGACGTGCCGCCGCTGCCGCGCACCGCGGCGGCGTGCCAGGTTCCGACGTCCTTGAATCCCTCTCCCTTCGCGTCGCCGCGGGCGTGGTCGCCGCTGAACGTGTACAGCGGCCCGCCGCGGTAAGTCACCTGGCGCCGCCCGTCGGGGCGCTTCACTGTGCCGAGCCGCGAGGTGCCGGTGGGCGTGTCGTGCGCGCCGACGACGAGCGGGTGCCAGAACGAGAGGCACGTCTTGTCGGTGCAGATGAACTTCCCGTTGCGCTCCGCGCTCAGGCTGTAGAGCGTCCGGCCCTTCAGGTTCACGAGCACGGTGTGGCCGAGCGTCGCGTTCCTGGCCGTGGTGACGACGCGGACGCGGTGGCCGGTGCCGCTCGTCGCCATGGCGACCGTGGCGGCGACGACCGCTGCTGCGACCACCGCCGCGAGGATGAGGATGCGTCTGGGCATGCTGGCCCTCCTTCTGTGGTGTCGATGGAGGGACTACGGAGCGGCGTCGGCATGCGGTTTTCCGCGTGCCCGGCTCTCTCCCTACGATGGACGGGTGCTCCGTGCGCTCCGCATCTCGAACCTCGTCCTGATCCGGGACGCAGAGCTCGAGCTCGCGCCGGGCCTGAACGCGATCACCGGCGAGACCGGAGCCGGGAAGACGATCCTCACGAACGCGATCGGGCTCCTGCTGGGTGCTCGGGGCGACGCGGCGCTGATCGGAGCCGCCGGCGACGAGGCGTACGTCGAGGCGGAGCTCGAGTGCGACGACGACGAGCTGCTCGGCCCGATCGCCGAGCTCCGGCCGGCCGGCGAGGACGGCGTCGTGCTCGCGCGGCGGATCTTCGCGGACGGCCGGACACGCGCGTACGCCTGGGGCCGCAGCGCCGCGCGGGAGGACGTCGCCGCGGCGGCGGAGGCCCTGATCGCGATGAGCGGCCAGTTCGAGCAGCGGAGGCTGGCCCGCCCGTCGTACCAGCGGGGCGTGCTCGACTCCTACGCCGGGATCGACGGCCGCCCCGCGGCGCGCGCCTGGCGCGAGCTGGCGGCGGCGCGGCGGGCGCACGAGGAGCTGACGCGCGCCGCGGCCGCGGCCGCGGCGCGACGGGCGGAGCTGCGAGCGCTCGCCGGGGACA
>JAICYG010000156.1 GCA_025934335.1 Thermoleophilia bacterium
GCCCGCCGACGGCGCCTTCAGGCGCATCGTCTTCACCTTGGCCTTCGCGGTCGCGTGCGCGACGCGCTTCGTCCCCTTCCAGAGGGAGAAGTCGAGCGCCGCGGCCCGCGTCGCGGTCGCGGTCACGGAGACGAGGCGACCCTTCGCCTTCGCCGCGGCGCGCACCTTGAGCGGCGCAGGTGTGGGCGTCGGCGTCGTCGTGGTCGTCGGCACGCTCCCGACCGTGAACTTGCCGATCATCGAGCCCGGGTGGGCGTCGCAGACGTAGGTGTAGGTGCCGTCCGTGAACGTGACCGTCCAGGTCGCCGTGCCCGTGCCCTCGACCGACGTCGTCTCGTTGACGCCGGTCCCGAACAGGTGGAAGTTGTGGATGTCGGCCTGGTCGTTCACGTCGATCGTGTAGGTGCCCGGGTCGAGGTGCGTCACCTTCGTTCCGTTCTGGGTGAGCGTGATCGAGTAGCCGGGCCCGACGTTCGCCTGGAGCGTCCCGTCGGTGGAGGCGGGACGGGCGACCGACACGGCCGCGATGAGCCCCGCGAGGCTGAGAGCGAGGATGACCCCGAATGTCTTCTTCATGGCCGGGCGTACTCTGCGCGCCGCCGATCGGATTGCGTCCCGTACCCGCGCGGCCCGTTCCGCCGTTTGTAGCGGGATGGGAGCCGTGCAGGAGGAGTTGCGCCGGCCCGCGGAGGCGGGTCGCGGCTGGTACGCCGTCCTCGCCCGCGCCGGGCTCGTCGCGAAAGGGGCGTCCTACTGCCTCGTCGGCGTGCTGGCGGTCAAGCTGGCCGTCGGCGTGGGCGGGGAGACGACGAGCCGCTCCGGAGCACTCGAGACCCTCGCGCACCACGGCCTCGGGCGCGTCGTTCTCGCCGCGCTCGCCGCGGGCTTCGCCGCGTACGCCGTGTGGCGCTTCGTGCAGGCCTACGCCGAGGAGGCGGATGAGGACGACTCCGTGGCGAAGGCGTGGGGAAAGCGAGCGGGGTACGCGGGCCGCGGGCTCGTCTACGCCGGGCTCACCTACTCGACGCTCCGCCTGCTCTTCGGCGGGCAGGAGCAGTCGCAGGACGAGAAGGCGCACCAGTCGACGGCAGTCGTCCTCTCCTGGCCGGCCGGGCCGTGGCTCGTGGGCGCGGGAGGCCTCGTCCTGCTCGGCGCAGCCCTCTGGAACCTCTACCGCGGGCTGTCGCGGAAGTTCGAGGATAAGTGGCGCCTCGACAAGCTCCCGGCCCGTCTGCGCATGTGGGGGAGCCGCGCGGGCGTCGTCGGCCACGTCTCCCGGTTCGTCGTGTTCGGGCTGATCGGCGTGTTCCTGATCAAGGCGGCGGTGGACTACTCGCCGCAGGACGCGATCGGCCTCGACGGAGCGCTCGACAAGCTCGCCCGCGCGCCGTACGGGCCGTGGCTGCTCGGGCTGACCGCGGCAGGGCTCGTCGCCTACGGTCTCTTCTGTTTCTTCGACGCTCGGCTCAGGGACGTGTCCGTTTAGCAGGAGCCGTCCGGGGGCGCGCCTAACGTGTCCTCGTGAAGGTTCTCGGCATCGACCCAGGGACGGCAGCGTGCGGGTACGGAATCGTCCACGAAAGCGACGGGCGCCTCAGGGCCACGTGTCACGGGTGGTGGCGGACGTCCGCCCGGGAGCGACCGGCGGCGCGTCTGCTCACGATCTTCACGGGCGTCCAGGAGCTGATCGCGGAGCACGCGCCGGATGCCGTCGCCCTGGAGGAGTCGTTCGTCGGCGCCGACGCCCGCATCGCGCTCTCCGTCGGGCAGGCGCGGGGAGCCGTGCTCGTCGCCGCGTCGTCCGTCGGCGTCGCGTGCGCTGAGTATGCGCCGGCGTCGGTGAAGCAGGCGGTCTGCGGCTACGGCCGAGCGGAGAAGGACCAGGTGGGAAAGATGGTGAAGGCGATCCTGGGGCTGCAGGAGGTGCCGGCGCCGAACCATGCGGCCGATGCGCTCGCCGTTGCGATCTGCCACGCGCTCGCGCCGCCGCTCCAGCGGGCGGTGGCGTCGTGATCGCGCGGCTGCGCGGACGTGTCGCGGGGCGCGCGGGCGCGGCCCTCGTCGTCGACGTGAGCGGCGTCGGCTACCTGGTGCACGCGACGCCGTCCGTGCCCCGGCTCGGCGACGGCGAGATCACGGTCGAGGTGCACACGATCGTGCGCGAGGACGCGCTCCAGCTCTACGGATTCGCGACGGCGGAGGAGCGCGAGGTGTTCGAGCTCCTGCTCGGCGTGAACGGGGTCGGCCCGAAGGTGGCGCTCGCGATCGTCTCAGGCTCGACGCCCGCCGAGCTCCGGCGCGCAATCGCCCGCGACGATGTCAAGCGTTTCCAGGCGATCCCCGGCGTCGGGCTCAAGACCGCGCAACGGGTCGTGCTGGAGCTGAAGGAGAAGCTGACGCTCGTCGACGCGGTTGCCGACGACGGCGCCGGTCTCACGGCGCGTGACGCGCTCGTCGAGCTCGGCTGGTCGCTCGTCGACGCCGAGCGCGCGCTCGCCGACGTCGACGCGTCGCTGCCCGTCGAAGAGCAGGTGCGGAGCGCGTTGAGGCAGGCCGCGTGAGTTCGGGGACGACATGACGTCGTCCTCCCAGTTCCTCGCGCCCGCGCTCGTCGACGCGGAGGAGGAGCTCGAGCGGTCGCTGCGCCCGCGCACGCTCGGCGACTTCGTCGGTCAGGAGCGCGTCAAGGAGCAGCTCTCGATCGCGCTCGAGGCGGCACGCGCCCGCGGCGAGGCGCTCGACCACGTCCTCCTCGCGGGCCCGCCCGGGCTCGGCAAGACGTCGCTCGCCCAGATCGTCCGCAACGAGCTCGGTGTCGGCATCCGGCAGGTGGCGGGGCCGGGGCTCGAGCGGAAGGACATCGCTGCGATCGTCACCTCGCTCGAGCCGCGCGACGTGCTCTTCATCGACGAGATCCACCGCATGAGCCGCGCCGCGGAGGAGCTGCTCTACCCGGCGCTCGAGGACTTCCGCCTCGACCTCGTCATGGGCCAGGGGCCGGCAGCCCGCACGCTGACGCTCGACGTCGCGCCGTTCACGCTCGTCGGCGCGACCACGCGCACCGGCCTCCTGACGACGCCGCTCCGCGACCGCTTCGGGCTGACGTTCCGGCTCGACCTCTACGACGCGCCCGAGCTGGCCGCGATCGTGCGCCGCTCGGCGCGGATCCTCGGCGTCGAGATCGCGGACGACGCCGCGGAGCTCGTCGCCGCGCGCTCGCGCGGCACGCCGCGGATCGCGAACCGCATCCTCCGGCGGGTCCGCGACGTCGCCGAGGTGCGCCATCAGGGGGCCGTCACGACGCTCGTCGCCGAGGAGGCGCTCGCGCTGCTCGAGGTGGACGGCGTGGGCCTCGAGCGGTTCGACCGTGAGCTCCTCCGCTGCGTCGTCGAGCGCTTCGGCGGCGGCCCCGTCGGCCTCTCGACGCTCGCGGTGGCGCTCGGCGAGGAGGCGGAGACGATCGAGGACGTGTACGAGCCGTTCCTGCTCCAGCTCGGCTTCCTGCAACGCACGCCGCGCGGCCGAATCGTCACGGACGGCGGTCGGGCACACCTCGGGTCGCTGCCCGAGACCGGAACGCTCTTCTAACCGAAGCGCTTCCAGTTCCCCTCGGAAACGACCTCGACCGTGCCGTCGACGACCGTGATCGCGGTCTCGTCGTCGATCGCATAGGCAGCGTTCGACAGGCCGGCCGCCCACCGCTCTGCGGCGGCCATGGTGTTCTCCGGCAGGTCCGGGTTGTCCACGTGCGGGAAGATCGAGAACTCGACGATCCCCAGCGCGCCGTCGCCGCCGCCGGGCGGCTCCCAGACCTTGAAGTCCTCGCCGATTCGGGGGGTCATGACCATGCTCCCGGCGCTCAAGCCGACCCAGACTCCGCTCAGCGAGGGCAGGAGGTCGGCGAGCCCCGACTCCCGCATGTGGTGGGCCAGGTAGAGCGCGTCGCCGCCGTTCACGAGCAGGACGTCGGTTTCCTCGACGAGGGGAACCCAGGAGTCGTCAGGGAGGCTGGGCAGCGCCGTGAGCTCCAGGACGCCGATGGACTTCCACCCGAGCTCGGTCATGGGGCAGCGGGGCTCTTGCCCGGTGATGAACCACCACGCCCTGTCGATCCCGCCCGGGGCATGCCCGTACGACGCGGTCGGGATGCAGAGGGCGGCGCACCCGGCAACGGGCTTTCCGAGCAGGTCCAGCATCGCGTCGTTGATGCTCGGGTTCTTGATCCCGGCAGAGGTGAGGAGAAGGTTCACGGGGCTCCTTCGGTCGCGGTGTCAGCCTGGTGGATCCGACCGGAGAGACCCCGGAGGAGCGAGGAAATCATCGGCGCGACCAGCATCGCCATCACGTCGAACCACACGTAGCCCGACGCAACTCCCGAGGGCGGGTTGCCGTCGGGGACGCCGAGCCCGGGCAGCTCGCGCTCCCAGCGCCAGGTGCCGATCGCGGTGCCGTACAGCTCGAGCGCTGCGACGACGAGGAACACGCCCGCGTAGACGGCGCGGTTCCGCCCGCGCCAGAGGAAGACGAGGAGGAGGGGGACGCCGATCGCGCCGGCGACGTCGCGCCGGGGCAGCACCGTCAGCCCGAGCAGTCCCCAGGTCAGCGCGAAGACGGCGGCGGTCGCGACGAGCAGATCCGTTCCCGGCCGCCGGCGCGACCCCGCCCGACCGGCCCGCAGCGGCCGATCGCGTCCAACCCGGCCCCGTCTTCCGTGCGTCGTCCACTGTACGGTGGCTGCCACCAGACGGGTCGCCCCCGGCGATGTCTGAAAGGTGCGCGCGAGGGCGAGGCCCGTCAGGTAGACGAGGCCGTGCGCGGGCGGGACGAAGAGCGGCAGGTTGTGCAGGCGGTAGTGGTAGACGCCCCAGACGAGCGAGCCGGTCACCTCGCCGACCGTGGCGAAGGCGACGACGCCGAGCGCCTGCGCGCGACGCTCCAGCGGGACGCGTGAGAGCGCCGCGAGGAGCACGACCCACGTCAGGACGCCGAGCGCGAGCTGCTGCGGGTACGACGCGAAGCGGTCGAGCGCGAGCAGGGCCGCCAGGTACGCGGCGCCGCACGCTGCAGCTACGGCCGGAACTGCAGCTCGTGCCACGACGGGACCGGCGCGAGCTCGAGCAGCGGCCGGCCGCCGCCGCCCGGATGCTGGTAGGCGAACTCGGCGTCGTCCTCGTCCCAGACGACCTCGAGCGCGCCGCGCTTCACCTGGTGGTCGAGCCACGCGCCGCGGAAGATCAGCTTGCGCAGCCAGTAGACGAGCGACTCGCCGTCGACGAGCGACACGCGCTCCCAGTTGCGCACCAGGTAGCGGCCGAGGCGCGACTGCGGCTCCTCGATCACGCCCTGCGCGGCGAGCATGACCAGGTCGTCCGTCTCGTCGTCGTCGAGCTCCGAACTCTCGACGACGCCCAGCTTCACCGCCGCTGCGACGACCCGCCCCTGGAAGTCGGCCGTGCCGAACGAGAAGCGGTAGCCGAGAAACTCGACCACGTAGTCGTTCCCGGAGGAGTAGTTCGCGTCGGGGCCAGGCAGCGAATCGGGCACCATTGGCATCGTAGTGGGACTCCTCGCGGCCACGAACGTCGAGCGCCTGGTCGTGCTTCTGCCCGCTTTCGTGGTCGGGATCGGGCTCGCCGGCGGCGTGCTCATCCTGCTCGGCCGTGCCTTCGCCGCGACCGTCCGCGAGTCTGGCCACCCGCGCCTGATCGTCGCGGGGGTCGTCGGCATCGCCGGCGCTGTCGTCCTCCTGACCTATCTCGGCGTCGAGCTGCCTAGAGAATGACGACGGGCGTCCCGACGTGGACGTGCTCGAAGAGCCACTCCGCCTCGGGAACCTGCATGCGGATGCAGCCGTGGGAGGCGCTGTAGCCGATCGACGTCGGCGCGTCGGTGCCGTGGATCCCGACGCCGGGTGAGTTCAGGCCCATCCAGCGCGTCCCGAGCGGGTTCCCGGGCCCCGGCGGCACCGGCTTCAGGCCCTTTGCCCATTCGTCGTACGTCGGCGGGTACCACCACGGGTCACGC
>JAICYG010000154.1 GCA_025934335.1 Thermoleophilia bacterium
GTCGTCGATCACCTGCAGCATGCGGGCGACCTTGAGGAGCTTCTTCGTCTCGCGGCGTCGTCTCAGCATGGGCTTCGAGGGTTCACCGCTCCAACGGTGAATCCTCTTTCGGGGTTACGCGTCCCCCGAAAGGGCAGGGGTACACTGGGTCAGTGGCAGTACTCGAGCGGCATCAGGACCTCGTCGAGGAGCTGCTCTCCGAGGTCGAGGCGTACAAGCCCGACGCGGACCGGGAGCTCCTGACCCGTGCGTTCGATTTTGCCGCGCGCGCCCACGCCGACCAGGTCCGCCGCTCCGGCCAGGAGTTCATCTACCACCCCTGGGGGGTCGCGAAGATCCTGGCGGGGTTGCAGCTCGACGAGGCGACGCTCGCCGCTGCGCTGCTCCACGACGTGGTCGAGGACACCGGCGTCGACCTCGACGAGCTCCGCGCGGAGTTCGGCGACGAGATCGCGCAGCTCGTCGAGGGCGTCACGAAGCTGACCCGCGTCCAGTTCCAGAGCCGCGAGCACGCCGAGGCCGAGAACTACCGGAAGCTGATCATCGCGATGGCGGAGGACCTGCGGGTCATCCTGATCAAGCTCGCGGACAGGCTCCACAACCTGCGCACGATCGAGTACCTCGGCAAGCAGAAGCAGCTGCAGAAGGCGCGCGAGACGCTCGAGGTGTACGCGCCGCTCGCGCACCGCCTGGGCATCCACGCCCTCAAGTGGGAGCTCGAGGATCTCGCCTTCCAGACGCTGCACCCGCGCAAGTACGAGGAGATCAAGCAGATGGTCGCCGAGCGGCGCACAGACCGCGAGGAGCACGTTCGCGAGGCGGCGATGGTGTTGCAGAAGGAGCTCGACAAGGTCGACATCCCGGCGGAGATCTCCGGGCGCGCGAAGCACTTCTACTCGATCTACGACAAGATGGCGAAGAAGGGCCGCGAGTTCAACGAGATCTACGACCTGACCGCGATGCGCGTGATCGTGGAGCGCGGCGGCGACGAGGGCACGCGCGACTGCTACGGCGCGCTCGGCCTCATCCACTCGCTCTGGAAGCCGATGCCCGGCCGGTTCAAGGACTTCGTCGCGATGCCGAAGTTCAACGGCTATCGCGCGCTGCACACGACGGTGATCGGGCCGCAGGGACGTCCGCTCGAGATCCAGGTTCGCACGCGCGAGATGCACGAGACGGCCGAGTTCGGTGTCGCCGCGCACTGGCTGTACAAGCGCGGCAAGAACGAGAAGGACGCCGAGTGGGTCGCGTGGGTGCAGGCGCTGATGGACGAGGGCACGACCGACGAGGCCGACCCGCGCGAGTTCATGAAGACGTTCCGCACCGACCTGTTCGACGAGGAGGTGCACGTCTTCACGCCGAAGGGCCAGGTGAAGACGCTGCCCGCCGGCGCGACGCCGATCGACTTCGCGTACGCCGTCCACACCGACGTCGGCCACCGCACGGTCGGCGCGAAGGTGAACGGTCGCATCGTGCCGCTCCACTACACGCTGAAGAACGGCGACTTCGTCGAGATCCTGACGGCGAAGCAGGGGAGGGGCCCGTCGCGCGACTGGCTGTCGCTCGCGAAGAGCTCGCGTGCACGCAACAAGATCCGGCAGTGGTTCTCGCGCGAGACGCGCGAGGACGCCGAGCACAAGGGCCGGGAGGCGCTCGAGCAGGCCTTGAAGGCACAGAATCTGCCGTACGCGAAGCTGCGCGGCTCGGCCACGCTCGCGCAGGTGATCCGCGAGACGGGCTTCAAGAAGGCCGAGGACTTCTACCTCGCGCTCGGCTCGGGGAAGCTGCAGCCGGGCGCGATCGTGAACAAGGTCGTGCAGCGGCTGAAGACCGAGGAGGTCGCGTCAGAGGCGCCGGTCGTCACGAAGGCGCCGAAGGCGCAGACGGTCTCGGGGGCGGAGATGGGGGTCGTCGTCGCCGGCGTCTCGGGTGAGGTGCTGATCCGGCTCGCGAAGTGCTGCACCCCGGTGCCGGGCGATCCGATCGTCGGCTACATCTCGCTTGGCAAGGGGATCACGATCCACCGCGAGGACTGTCCGAACGTGAAGGCGCTGCGGCGCAGCCCCGAGCGGTTCACCGGGGTCGAGTGGGACGGCGCGACCGCGGCAAAGAGCTTTCGCGTGCAGCTCGCGGTCGATTCGTGGGACCGCCCGCGGCTGCTCGAGGACGTGGCACGCACGTTCGCCGAGCACGGCGCGAACATCGTCAGCTACGGCGGCGTCGTCGAGGACCAGCTGGCGAAGAACTGGTACACCGCCGAGGTCGGCGACGTGAAGGCGCTGCGGTCGCTCCTGACCGCGCTCCGGAACATCGAGGGCGTCTTCGACGCCTACCGCGTCACGCCCTCGTGAGCGTAGGCTCGGCGGAGCTCACCAGAGAGCGAAGGCACCGGCTCTGCCGGCGCCGGAGCGGGAAATCGTGAATCGCATCGACCCGATCGCGGCCGCCGGCTTCGGGAGCGCGGCGGAGGTCTACGAGCGCGCTCGTCCGTCGTATCCCGAGGAGGCGGTCGCGTGGCTCGTCGAGCGAACGGCTCTCGGGCCGGGGAGGACGGTGCTCGACGTCGGGGCGGGCACGGGGAAGCTGACGCGGCTGCTCGTCTCCTCGGGCGCGCGGGTCGTCGCGGTCGAGCCGATCGTCGAGATGCGGGCGCTGATTCCGGGCGCGGAGGCGGTGGACGGTACGGCGGAGGAGCTGCCGTTCGCCGACGGCGCAGCGGACGTGATCACCGTCGCGCAGGCGTTCCACTGGTTCGACCACGACCGTGCGCTGCCCGAGCTCCATCGCGTGCTCCGGCCGGGCGGTGCGCTCGTGCTCGTCTGGAACATGCGCGATCTCGACGACCCGTTGCAGCGCGGGGTGGAGGACCTGCTCGCGCCGATCCGCGGCGAGACGCCGCTGCAGCAGACGGGCTACTGGCGAGGGCCGCTCGAGCGCTCGCCGCTCTTCGGCCCCGGCGAGGTTCGGCAGTTCCGTTACGTGCAGCGGTTCACGGCCGACGACCTCTGCGACCGCGTCCGGTCCACCTCGTTCGTGGCGGCGATGTCACCCGTCGACCGCGACTCGCTGCTCGTGCGCGTTCGTGCCCTCGCGCACGGGCTCGACGAGCCGTTCCCGTTCCCGTACCTGACCGAGGTGCACGTCTACCCGCGCGTCGGCTGAGAAGCTCTGATTTTGGGCTTCGCAGCCTGGAACGACTCGACCAGCTCGCGGAACTCGTCGGGCACCGGCACCTTCACGCGCTCCTCGAGGGAGACGCAGACGACCGTCGCCTTTGCCGTCGCCATCAGGGTGTCGCCGCCGCCCTCGTCCTGCCGGTAGGCCGCGTGGTCGTAGGTGATGCTCGTCGTCCCGATCCGCTCGACGCGGACGAAGATCTCGAGCAGGTCGTCGAACCGGGCCGGAGCGACGTACTCGACCGACACGGCGCGCATCGCGAAGTCGACGCCGCCGACGTGAACCCGGCCGAGGTGCCGGTGGAACTCGACCCGCGACAGGTCGAAGTACGGCATGTAGCGCCCGTAGTAGACGACCCCCTGTGCGTCGGTGTCCGAGAAGGCGACACGCGCGAGCGCCGCGTAGCGGAACGGGGGCTTCCGGTCGGTGACGTGCCCGAGCTCGATCACGTGAGGCGCAGCTTATGGCGAATTGCGATTGGTTTCGGGCGGTGCCGCAGTCGTACGATCGAAAGTGACTCGAGTGAGGAGGTTCGGCATGGCCGGCGAGATGGTGCACATCGAGATTCCCGCGGACGACACCGAGCAGGCGCGGGCGTTCTGGGGCGGGCTCTTCGGCTGGGAGTTCCAGTCGTATCCGGGCGGCCCGGGCGAGTACCACATGATGCGGATCAGCGAGAGCTCGGGCGGCGCGATCACGAACATGGAGGCGGGCAAGCGCGGCACGCGGACGTACTTCGACGTCGACGACATCAAGGCGGGTGCCGCGCGCGTGAAGGAGCTCGGCGGCGAGGCCGACGACCCCATGCCCGTCCCGCAGATGGGCTGGTTCGTCACGTGCCGCGACCCGCACGGGAACGACTTCGGCCTCTGGCAGACGGACCCGTCCGCGGGGTAGCTCCGCTGCGACGCGGCGCGACGCCTCGGCGATCGGCTCTATCCTGAACCGCGATGCGGAGCCGGATCCCGAGGCGTTGGCGCGGCGTCGCCGACTGGATCCTGACGATCGGGATCGCGATCGGCTTCGTTCTCGCGTTCGAGGCCGAGGTGGCAAAGCCGTACCGGATCCCGTCGTCGTCGATGGAGCCGACGCTGCACTGTGCGAAGCCCGGCGACTTCTGCGAGGGGCATTTCAACGACCGGGTGATCGCGAACCGGCTCGCCTACCGCTTCGGCAATCCCAGTCGCGGGCAGATCGTCGTGTTCAAGGCCCCGGCTCTCGCCTCCCGCTGTGGTGAGGGCGACGGCGGCTCGACGTTCGTCAAGCGGCTGATCGGGCTTCCCGGCGACCGTGTCTCGGAACGCGCCGGTCACGTGTACGTGAACGGGAAGCAACTCCACGAGCCTTACGTCGATGCGACGATGCGCGACGGCATGACGCAGTCGTGGCCGCGCGTGGCGCCGGGGCACTACTTCTTCATGGGCGACGACCGTGCGCACTCGTGCGACTCGCGCACGTGGGGGACGGTGCCGCGCAGCAGCCTGATCGGGCCGGTCGTGCTCACGTACTGGCCGCCCAGCCGCATCACCTGGCGCTGACAGAAGCCGTACGGCGTGGGCTCATCTTCTATTCTCGGTCGAACCGCACGTCCGGAGTCGAACGGTGAAAGGAGCTCTCGATGGTCGCGCAGACGCAGGAGGCAATGCCGCAGCGCGCCCCAGGCCTGATCACGGGGTTCAAGAACTTCCTCATGCAGGGCGACGTGATCGTGATCGCCGTCGGTCTCGTGGTGGCGCTCGCGTTCAGCACCCTGATCAAGGCGTTCACCGACAACATCATCACGCCGCTCGTGAACGCGATCGGCGGCGGCAGCTCGGGGCTCGGGTTCCATGCGAACGGGCAGCTCGTCAACATCGGCGCGTTCATCTCGGCCGTCATCTACTTCATCATCTTCATGGCGGTCATCTACTTCCTGATCGTGGTGCCGTACCGCGTCTACCAGGCACGGCGCGGCGTCACCGTGTTCGGTGAAGGCCCGCCGGTGAAGACGTGCCCGGCATGCCTGTCGGAGGACCTGCCGGCGGCGGCCAGCAAGTGCCGCTACTGCGGCAGCGCGATCTGAGCGCGGAGAAGCTCGCGCGCCTCCGCGAGCCAGTGGCGGGCGCGGTCGACGTTCGGCCCACGGGGGGCGAGCGCGATCGTGTCCGCCTGGAGCTCGGTCATCAGAAGGAGCGCGGCATGCGGGTCGCGCTCCGTCAGCGCCTCGTCGATCCGCTCGGCGAGGCGCTCGGGCTTGTGCTCCAACCGCGCGACGCGATCTGCGAGGCGCTTGTGCGTCGGCTGCCAGACGCGGTTCAGTGCAAACACGATGCGCGCGACGCGCGCCGCGTCGTCGACCATTCGCTCGACGAGTGCGAGGCGCTCCCCCGGCCGCGCGATCGTCAGCAGGCCGGCCGCCGCGAAGCCGCCCCACGTGAGTGCTGCCTCCTCGATCCGCGCGCGGGCGAGCTCCTCCGGGTAGACCTGTAGCCGCTCCTGCCAGCGCTCGAGCAGGCCGGACGTGCGGAGGGCGACGCCGTTCGCGAGCGCGTCGGCGGTGCCGGCGAGCTCGCCGGCGAAGATTGCGTCCACCGCGCGCTCGGCGTGCGCTCGCGACCACCAGATGAGCTCGACCGGGACACCCTCGAGGTAGCCGGAGACGCGCTTGCCCGGCCCGCCCTGCGGACCCCAGGTGCCGAGCCTCGTGATCCCGCAGGCGGCTGCTCCGTCGAAGCAGGCTTCGAGCTCCGGCTCGCCGCTCGTCACGATCAGCATCTCGATGTCGGAGACGTCGTCGGCGACGCCGCGCGAGACGCTTCCCGTCAGCACCACCTCCTCGACGCTTGGGGGTAGCGCGTCGGCGATCCTCTGCGCGACCGTGCGCAGCTCGTCGGTCCGGGCGGTGGGCTTCATCTACGTCGCCGGCGCGCTGTCGGTCGGCGGGACGCCGTCGCGCAGCCAGCGGAGGTTCTCCGCGATCTGCTCCTCGGGGTTGGCGCCGAGGTGGCCCGCCTCGGTGTCGGTCTTGACGATGCAGCCCGGGA
>JAICYG010000201.1 GCA_025934335.1 Thermoleophilia bacterium
AACCTCGACGAGCTGAACCCGGTCTTCATGATGGCCAACTCCGGAGCCCGCGGCTCGTTCAAGCAGATCCGCCAGCTCGCCGGCATGCGCGGCCTGATGGCCAACCCGAAGGGCGAGATCATCGAGCGCCCGATCAAGGCCAACTTCATGGAGGGCCTGTCGGTGCTCGAGTACTACATCTCGACGCACGGCGCCCGCAAGGGCCTCGCCGACACCGCTCTCCGCACCGCCGACTCGGGCTACCTGACGCGGCGTCTCGTCGACGTCTCGCAGGACGTGATCGTGCGCGAGGAGGACTGCCGCACCGACGACCACGTCGACCTGCCGATCCGCACCGCGGACGGGCTGAACAAGTCGCTGCTCGGCCGCGTGCTGTCGGAGGACATGCACAAGCCGCTCGCGTCCGGCAAGCCGGGCAAGACGGTGGTGGGCGAGAAGGGCACGGTCGTGACGCTGGCGCTGCTCGAGGACCTCGAGCGGGAGCTCGGCGAGGACGTGACGGTGCCGGTCCGGTCGGTGCTGAAGTGCCGCGCGGAGACGGGCGTCTGCCGCACGTGTTACGGCATCTTCCCGGCGACGGGCGAGATGTGCGAGATCGGCGACGCCGTCGGCATCATCGCGGCGCAGTCGATCGGCGAGCCGGGCACGCAGCTGACGATGCGGACGTTCCACACCGGCGGTGTCGCCGGCGCGGACATCACGCACGGCCTGCCGCGTGTCGTCGAGATCTTCGAGGCCCGGAACCCGAAGGGCGCCGCGGTGCTCGCCGAGGTCGGCGGCACCGTCTCGGTCGAGAACACCGAGCGCGGCCCGAAGGTGACGATCACCCCGAACGAGGTCGGCCCGAGCGGCGAGCTCGGCGACCCGGTCGAGTACCAGCTCCCGCGCCGCACGCGCCTGAACGTCGGCGGCGGCCAGGTGGTGGAGCCCGGCGACGCGCTCAACGAGGGCTCGCAGAACCCGACCGACCTGCTCGCGCTCAAGGGCTCGACGGCGACCGAGCTGTACCTCGTCGGCGAGGTGCAGAAGGTCTACAAGAGCCAGGGCGTCGAGATCCACGACAAGCACATCGAGCTGATCGTCCGGCAGATGCTGAAGAAGGTGCGCGTCGAGACGAACGGCGACACCGACCTGCTGCCGGGCCAGCTCGTCGACAAGGTCGTGCTCGAGCGCGAGAACGGCAAGGTGAAGGCGAAGGGCGAGAAGGCGACGTTCGAGCCGCTCATCCTCGGCATCACCAAGGCGTCGCTCGCAACCGAGTCGTTCCTGTCGGCGGCGTCGTTCCAGGAGACGACGAAGGTGCTGACGGACGCCTCGATCGAGGGCAAGGTCGACCGGCTCTACGGGCTGAAGGAGAACGTGATCATCGGGAAGCTGATCCCGGCGGCCACGGGCCTGAAGCGGTACCGGACGATCGAGATCTCGCCGTCGGAGCCGATCGTGCGCGAGGCGTACGAGCGGGACACGCTCCTGCAGGCGCTCGAGGAGATCGGGCAGGACGGCGGCTCGGCGATCGACTTCGAGTCGCTCGACATGAGCTTCGGCGGCGAGCCGGGCTCCGACCGCCCGACGACCCACGAGTCCGGCGAGGCCGAGGAGGTCCCGGAGGTGGACAGCCCGCTGGACGACTGAGCTCCGGCGAGGTTGCTGCAGTTCGAGGGGCCCGGCTTCGCCGGGCCCCTCTTTGCTTGTGTCGAGTCGACACAAGTTTCCCTTTCGGCACACAGGCGTCACCCGCGCGTGACTCGGGCGGCGGCATCGTGACGAGATGCGGTTTGCCGCCTCGATCGACCAACCGCTCAGGCGCTACCTGGAGCGTCTCGCGCGCGACAGGAGACTTCCGATCGCGGAGATCAACCGCCGTGTCGGCGAGCGCGCGGAGTCGTCGGGCGCCCCGCGTCCGAGCTATTCAGCGGTCAGGCTCCTCGTGCGCGATGCGCGCGTGCGTCGCGACGAGCCGTCGTGGCTCGACCTCTACCTGCGCGTCGCATACGCGCACGAGTCGCCGGAGATCTTCCTCGACAAGAAGCTCGGCCTCCTGGACAAGCATCTGCCCGAGGATCACCGCCTCGACGACTGACTCGAGCTTGTGTCGAGTCAACACAAGCAAGGGGTCGGCCCTGGGTGCTGCTACAACGACCCCTCGTGAGGCGGCTCGTCGTGCTTCTCACCGCCCTGCTCGCGCTGGGCGCCGGTGTCGCCCGCGCCGACGCGCCGGGCCCGCTTCCGTGCGGCCTCCCGCAGGACCAGCCGCTCTGGGTCGACTACGCCGACGGGATGGTGCCGTTCTGGTCGACGATCTTCGCCCGGCCGGGGATCGTCGGCGCGGCGTCGAACTTCATCGTCCCGCCGCAGCTGCGGGCGAAGGGGGCGAAGACGGTCTACTTCGACCTCTACATGAACAACCGCGTCGGGACGCCGTCGAAGCCGGCCGACCCGTCGGTCGTCCAGGCGCGGGCCGACAAGCTGTTCGACACCGCCGCGTCCTCCTCCGGCTGCGCGACGCCGCTGGTCGCGCTCAACGAGCTCTCGGGTGCGAACCTGCCGACGCCGTGGACGCCGACGACGACCCAGTACCGCGCGAACGTGCTCGCGCTCGTGCAGCGGCTCGCCGAGCGGGGCGCCCGGCCGTTCCTGCTCCTGCCGCGGCGGCCGTACGTGCACGACGAGTCGGCCGACGAGTGGTGGCGGCAGGCGGCCCAGTACGCCGACCTCGTGCCCGAGGTCTACTTCTCGGGGCCGTCCGTCTCGGAGCAGGGCGCGGTGCCGGGAAGCCGGCGCCTGCGCGGGACGATGCGCACGCGGCTCGAGGACCTGATCCAGATCGGCATCCCGACGAGCCGGCTCGGGATGATGCTGCAGTTCAGCTCGACGCGCGGCGCCGGCGGCCGCGAGGGCCTGCAGCCGCTCTCGAAGTGGCTCGACGTCGTCAAGTGGGAGGCGCTCGCCGCGAAGCAGGTCGCGGGCGAGCTGAAGGTGGCGACCGTCTGGTCATGGGGGTGGGCGGCGTTCAACCCGTCGGGCAACGACCCGGACAAGCCGACGGTCGCCTGCACGTACCTCTGGACGCGGGACCACTCGCTCTGCGACGCGCCCGCGCTCGCCGGGCCGCAGCTCGACCAGTCGCTCGACGTCGGCGCCACCCTGCCCGCGGGCACGGTGTGCCTGCTCGGGAAGACGCGCCTCCTCGGCAGCGACGTCGCGGCGATCACGCGCATGGTGGGAGACCGCGAGGTCGCGTTCTCCGCCGGCTTCGCGCACGCCGTGCTCGTCGAGGCGAAGCCGGTCGCGACGAAGGACGTGCTCGCCGCCGAGAGGACCGTGATCCTCGACCGCTTCCGCGGCGGCCGCGCGGCCTACCTCGCCGCGCTCGCGCGGGCGAAGGTGACCCTGGGGCTCGCCCGGACGATCCTCGCCGACGAGCTGCGGCGGCAGGCGGTCGAGCGGACGCTGCACGGGGCGGCCCCGACCGCCGGCGAGCTCCAGGACTGGTACGCGACGCACGCCGCCACGAAGGCGCGGGCGATCCGGGTGAAGAAGACGACGACGCTCGTGCTGGCCCCGGCCGACCGCGTCTTCGCCCTGCGGGCGGGGAGGAAGGCGACGATCGACGGCGTGCGGCTGACGGCGCTCGGCGAGGCAGGGCCGCTCGGAAGCTTTCCGTTCGTCCTCGCGGCGCCGGCGGTGCGGGCGGCGCTCGTCGCAGAGCTGAAGGACGCCGCCTTCGGCACCTGGGTGCGCCGCCGCGAGAACCAGAGCATGGACGGGCTCGCGTGCGCCCACGACGCGCTGCCGAAGCCGGCCACGATCGACCTGACCGACTGGGTACCGTTCCTCGCCCTCGGTTAGCGCGGGGCCCGAACTTTCGCTACCATGCCGCGGTCGGCGGGAGCCTCGGGCTTCCCCGGCCTTCTGTCTGCCTATACGACCCGTACGAGGAGACCCCGTCTCGGTGCTTTTCGCCGGGAAAAACAAAGGATTCTATGCC
>JAICYG010000113.1 GCA_025934335.1 Thermoleophilia bacterium
ACGATCGCGTCCTCGAAGGAGTTGAAGAGCGCGGTATGCACCGGCGACGGCGCGTCGGCCTTCGCCGCCACCTCACCGCTCGCGTACTTCGCCGCGAGGTTGGCACGAACCTCGGCCGAGAGGATGCCGGCCTCCTCCAGCTGGTCGACGTCCAGGAACTTCATCCCGAACCAGCGGAAGATGTAGTCGACGATCGACTTCGCCGTGCGGATGTCGGCGTCGTTCGTCGGTCCGGACGGCTCGAAGCGCAGGTGCGACAGCTTCGAGACGTAGACCTCGGGCGGCACGCCGTACTGCAGGCCCATCGAGACCGCGATCATCAGCGAGTTCATCAGGCCGGCCATCGTGGTGCCGTCCTTGGCGATGTCGACGAAGATGTCGCCGGGCGAGCCGTCGTCGAACACGCCGACGTGGATGTAACCCTCGTGCTCGCCGACCCGGAACTTGCGGCCGACCTCGGTGCGGTCGTCCGGCAGACGGCGCCGCTTCGGCGCGGCAATCGCACCGGCCGGAGCGAGCAGTTGCTGGCTCTTCTCGCCCTTGCCCGAGAGCGGCTGCGCGACCTTGCAGTTGTCGCGGTAGATCGCGATCGCCTTGACGCCGAGCTGCCACGCCTCCACGTACAGGTCTGCGACCTCCTGGATCGTCGCGGTCTCCGGCAGGTTCACCGTCTTCGAGATCGCGCCGGAGATGAACGGCTGGATCGCGCCCATCATCTTCACGTGCCCGCGGTAGTGGATTGCGCGCTCGCCGACGGCGCAGTCGAACACCGGGTAGTGCTCGCCCTTCACGTACGGCGCGCCGACGACGCTGTTTCGCTCGTCGATGTAGGCGACGATCTCGTCGACCTCGTTCGGCGCGTAGCCGAGCTTCTCGAGGCCGAGCGGCACCGTCTTGTTGACGATCGTGATCTCGCCGCCGCCGACCAGCTTCTTCGACTTGACGAGCGAGAAGTCGGGTTCCACGCCGGTCGTGTCGCAGTCCATCATGAAGCTGATCGTCCCCGTCGGCGCGAGCACCGTCGACTGCGCGTTCCGATAGCCGTAGACCTCGCCCAGGTCGAGCGCGTCGTCCCATGCCTTCCGCGCCGCGCCGAGCAGATCCGCCGGCACCGTCTCGGCATGCGCGATGTTGCCTACCGCGGCGCGGTGCTTCGCGATCACGCCGACCATCGCCGCCGCGTTCGGCCGGTACCCGGCGAACGGGCCCATCCGCTTCGCGATCTCGGACGACTTGCGGTACGCACGCCCTGTCATCAGCGCGCTGATCGCGGCCGCATACGCCCTGCCCTCGTCCGAGTCGTAGGCGAGACCCCGCGCCATCAGCAGCGCGCCGAGGTTCGCGTAGCCGAGGCCGAGCTGCCGGTACGCCTTCGCGTTCCCCTCGATCTCGGGCGTCGGGTACGACGAGTTGCCGACGAGGATCTCCTGCGCGAGGAAGACGACGTCGCACGCGTGCTCGAACGCCTCGACGTCGAGCTCGCCGTCCTCGCGGCGGAATTTCATCAGGTTCAGCGAGGCGAGGTTGCACGCGGAGTCGTCGATCGACATGTACTCCGAGCAGGGGTTCGACGCGTTGATACGACCCGTATTCGGAAGCGTGTGCCACGAGTTGATCGTCGTGTCGTACTGCACGCCGGGGTCGGCGCAGCGCCACGCCGCTTCGGCGATGTCGTGCAACAGCTTGCGCGCCTTGAGCGTCTCGACGACCGAACCGTCGGTGCGCGCAGTCAGGTTCCAGTCGCCGTCGGCCTCGACCGCCTGCATGAAGGCATCGGAGACGCGCACCGAGTTGTTGGCGTTCTGGTACTGGATGGACGCCCAGTCCGGCGAGTCGAGCGACATGTCGTAGCCGGCCGCCTCGAGGACGCGCGCCTTCTCCTCCTCGTGCGCCTTGCACCAGATGAATTCGGCGACGTCGGGGTGGTCGACGTCGAGCACGACCATCTTCGCCGCGCGGCGCGTCTTGCCGCCCGACTTGATCGTGCCCGCCGATGCGTCGGCGCCGCGCATGAACGAGACCGGGCCGGAGGCGTAGCCGCCCTTCGACAGCTGCTCCTTCGACGAGCGCAGCTTCGAGAGGTTGACGCCCGAGCCGGAGCCGCCGCGGAAGATGATCCCCTCGCGCCGGATCCAGTCGAGGATCGCGTCCATCGAGTCGTCGATCGAGAGGATGAAGCACGCCGAACACTGCGGCTTCTCCTCGAAGCCGACGTTGAACCACACCGGCGAGTTGAACGCGGCGAGCTGGTTGACGAGGATCGCCTTCAGCTCGTCCTCGAACGTCTGCGCCTCGGCCTCGTCGGCGAAGTAGCCGCCATCGCGGCCCCAGGTGCCGACGGTCGAGACGATGCGGCCGATCATCTGCTTGACCGAGCGCTCGCGCTCAGGGCTCGACATGCGGCCGCGGAAGTACTTCTGCGCGACGATGTTCGTCGCGGTCTGCGACCAGAACTTCGGGAATTCGACGCTGCGCTGCTCGAACGCCGGGCCGTTCTTTCCGGGGATGTGCGCGTCGCGCGTCTCCCACTCGACCTCGGCGAACGGGTCGCGGCCCTCGATCGTGAAGTGCCTGCGGACGGCGAGGCTGGCGTCCTCGTCGATGACGCTGTTGACGAGCTCGTCGGGGTGGATCACAACCGTTGCTTCCTGTTCCAGGGACGCCATTTTCCGTCATTCCTCCTAAGGCTCCATAGTACGGTGCCGGCGTCGGTCGACCGGCGGGCTTGGGGACCTTAGGGATCGGTCCTGACGGATCCGCTTTTCGGCTTCAGGAGCCGGCTTCAGGGCCGTCGGCGGCGCTTCAGGAGCAGGCCGCCGGCGCCTGCCGCGACGAGCAGGAGGGCGAGCGCGCCGAGCACGATCAGGGGCAGCGGGACCGACGTCGGCCCGGAGTTGTTCGCCTTGTCGGCAACGCCGGGAAGGCCGCTCGGCGGGTTGCGCCCGGGCGAGGTCGCGGACGGCGTCGTCGAGGTGGTCGTCGAGGTCGTCGTCGACTGCTTGCCGCCGTTGCCGGTTCCCTTCGTGGGTGTGAGGCCGCCCGTTGGCGGCACCGGCGTGTTCGGCGTCACGGCCTTCCCCGACCGCTTCAGCCGGGCTTTCGCGTTCTGCAGCGCGCGCAGGATGTCGTCGTGCGCGCTCGAGTACGTCTGCACGTCCGCCGGCAGGTGGCTGAGCGCGTCCTGGTAGCAGTGGATCGGGTACGTGTTGTCGATCCGGCCGTCGTACCAGTCGTTCAGGAGCGCCTTCCAGCACGGCGTCGCCGCGGCGGCCGTCGTGGGGCGCGCGACGGCGCCGACGAGCGCGAGCACCACGATCGCTGCTGCGGCGGCGACCTTCACGATGCGACGATCCTGAGGCAAGAGCCGGACGAGCCTACGACCCGGCTGTAAGGCTTCTGTGTGCGGCGCAGGTGCAATCGGGGGCGGATGGTAGCTTCGCGCGGGATGCGCGGCATACGGCAACTGCCTCTGGCCGCGCCGCTTCTCCTCGCCGGTCTCGCGCTGTTCTTCGGCGGCGGTCCGTCGGACAGTTCCATCTTCTGGCTCGGCGGACTCGCGCTGCTCGCGCTGCTCGCGCTGCTCGCGGCGGAAGGGGTCGCCGGCGGCTGGGAGGGCCCTGTGTTGCTCGCGCTGCTCGCCGCGTGGTGCGCCCTCTCCATCGCCTGGTCGTGGCTTCCGGATCGCTCCTGGGACTATGCGAACCGCGCGTTCGTGTACGCCGCGCTTGCCGCCGTCGGGCTGTGGGCCGCCGGGCGGACGCGTGGGCTCGCGGTGGGCCTCGCCGTCCTGCTCGGGGCGGTGATCGGCTGGTCGCTGCTCGGCAAGGTGCTTCCTCCCGTCTACGACTACGGCGGGCTCGACGTCACACGGCTTCGCGGGCCGATCGGGCTCTGGAACCAACTCGCCCTCGCGACCGACTACGCGCTCGTGCTCGCGCTCGCCTTCCGACGCCGCGGCGGCACGCTGCTCGCCTATGCCGCGCTCGTCGCGCTCCTCCTCACCTACTCGCGGGGAGGCGTGCTGACGGCGGTCGTCGTGTGCGTCGCATGGTTCATTTTCTCCGAGGAGCGCGTCGACGGTGCGGTGACGCTCGTCTCGGCGGCGCTGCCCGCCGCCGTCGTCGTCGCGATCGCATTCGTCCTGCCGGGAGTGACGAGCGACTCGCAGTCGCTGCACGTGCGCTGGCGCGACGGCCTCGTCTTCGGGGCCGTCCTCCTCGTCGGCGCCGTCGCTTCGCTCGCACTACGCCGCGCGCCGCTCCCCCGGTACACGCGCCTCGTCCGGCGTGCGGCGCTCGTCCTCGTCGCGGCGGCGATCGCAGGCGCCGTCGCGTTCGTCGCGGTGCACGGCATCGGCTCGGCCACGGTCGGGAACACCGGCGGCCGCTTCGGCTCGACGAGCTCGAACTTCCGCTTCACGTGGTGGGATCAGGCGTGGCGCGGCTTCCTGGAGCACCCGCTCGCGGGTGTCGGGGCCGGCGCGTTCCACGTCCTCAACCTGCGCTTCCGCTCGACGTACCTCGACTTCACGATCGAGCCGCACGACCTGCCCGTGCAGCTGCTGGCCGAGGTCGGCGTCGTCGGGCTCGCGCTCTTCGCCGCGGCCTGCTTCTTCCTGATCCGGCCGGCGCTGCGCAGGCGGGGGCACGAGCTCGCGCTCGCGCTGCTGCTGCCGGCCTTCCTCGTGCACGCGCTCGTCGACGTCGACTGGGACTTCGTCGCGGTCACGGCGCCGGCGCTCGTCGCTGCGGGCGCACTCGCCGGGCGGCCGGCGCGGGCGCCCGCACGCGGTCTCGCGCTCCTGCCGGCCGCGGGCGTCGCGCTCCTCCTCTTCGGCGCATTCGTCTCCCCGTGGCTCGCACGCCGGTGGGCGCTCGACGCGTACGGCGCGACGTCCTCCCGGGCGATCGACCTGGCCGAGCGCGCCCACTCCTTCGACCCGCTCCTGCTCGACCCGTACTGGGCGAAGGCCTCCGCGCTCGACGACCAGGGCCGGACGAGCGAGGCGTTCGCGCAGTACGTCGGCGCGGTGCACCGCCAGCCGAAGAACGCGCAGTCGTGGCTCGCAGCCGGGACGTATGCCTGGGACGTCGGCTGCCCGTACCAGGCGTACGTCTACCTCGAGAGGTACACGGAGCTCGACCAGAAGGCACGGCCGAACCAGGGCGGCGATCTCTACAACGAGGCGCTGACGCGCGTGAACAACGCCCAGTACCGCTGCTGATTCGCTAGCGCGCGCCGAGCACGACGGCGAGCTGTGCGCCGTGCAGCGCCGACGGCGCGAGGCCGTCGAGCGGGCCGACGACCTTCACGTGCAGGTCGTGCGCGAGGCGGCGGCCCTCGCCCTCGTAGCCGCGCCGGTACATGACGACGGTCGTCGCGTAGTCCTGGCGCTTGGCGTTGGCCTTGGCGCGGATGCGGTATCCCATCCCGTCGAGCTTCGCCGCCGCGGCCGACGCGGCGCCGGTGCGCCCGTTGCCGTTCAGCACGAGCACGCCCGTGGACGAACGGAGGAGCTTCGGCTTCGCGACGATCGCCTTCGTCTTCGCCACCTTGTGGGCCGCGGGTGCTGTCTTCTTCGCGACCGGCGCGGCGGCGGTCGCCTCCGCGTGATGTTGCACGGCGTGCGCGAGCGGCTTTGCGAGCAGCAGCAGCGCAGCGACGACGAGCAGCACGAGCTCGACCGCGGCGACGAGGCTCGCGACGAGCGTCGCGGTGCGCCACGGGCGAACGAGGGCGTCGGGCGATGGAAGCGGTGCGTCCACGGCGCTCCCGGTTTCGCTACGGCGTTCGGGCTTCCTTCGTCCAGGCCCAGGTGCGGACGAGCCCGTCGTCGAGCGACACGCGCGCGTGCCAGCCGAGCTCGCGCTCCGCGCGTGCGGGATCGAGCACCGACCTGAGGACGTCCCCGAGGCGCGCGGCCTCGTGCCGTGGCTCCTCGCTCACGCCGGCGACGCGGCGGCACGCCGCATGCAGCTCGTTGACGCTGGTGGCGATGCCCGTTCCGACGTTGTACGGCCCGCCGCTGCGGCCGACGGCCGCGAGGAGTGCGTCGACGACATCGCCGACGTAGACGAAGTCGCGGCGCTGCTCGCCGTCGCCGTAGATCACCGTCTCGTCGCCGCGTGCCATGCGCTCGAGGAAGATCGCGACGACGCCGCCCTCGAGCCCCGAGTCCTGCCGCTCGCCGAACACGTTCCCGAACCGGAGCGACACGTGGGACGTCGAGTGGATGCGGTTCCAGCCCGCGAGGTACTCCTCGCCGCACTTCTTGGCGATCCCGTACGGCGACAGCGGCAGGAACGGCGCCTCCTCGTCTGCCGGCTCCGGGCACTCGCCGTAGCCGGCGCCGCCGGACGAGGCGAAGATCACCTGCGCGCCGGGCGCCGCCTGCAGCACGTTGACCGTGCCGACAACGTTGACCGCCGCGTCGTACTCCGGCCGCTTCATCGACGTCTGCACGTCGGCCTGCGCCGCGAGATGGAAGACGACGTCGGCCTCGGCGGCGAACGGCTCGCGGATGTCGCGCTCGAGGAGCTTCGCCTCCCGATTGACGTTCTCGCGCTTCCCGGAGGCGAAGTTGTCGACGACCGTCACCTCGTCGCCGCGCGCGAGCAGCGCGTCGACGAGGTTCGACCCGATGAACCCTGCACCGCCCGTCACGACTGCGCGCACGGCGCCGTACATTAGAGGAGTCATGTTCGTGACCTTCGAAGGTGTCGACTGGTCGGGGAAGAGCACCCAGGCGGAGCTGCTCTCCTCATGGCTCCGCGAGCAGGGGCGGACGGTCGTCTCCACGCGGGAGCCCGGCGGCACGCCGGTGGCCGAAGGGGTGCGCGAGCTCGTCCTCCACGGCCAGGACATGTCGCCGTGGGCGGAGGCGGCGCTGTACGCGGCCGCGCGTGCCGACCACGCGGCGAGCGTGATCCGGCCGGCGCTTGCGCGCGGCGACGACGTCGTGTGCGACCGCTACCTCGACTCGTCGGTCGCCTACCAGGGCGCGGCGCGCGGGCTGGGGGAGGACCGCGTCAGGGAGCTGAGCCTGATCGTCACGGAGCGGCTCATGCCCGACCGGACGTTCCTCGTGGTGCTCGACCCCGAGCAGGCGCTCTACCGTGCGCGCGGCGACCACGACCGGATCGAGCGCGAGGGCGCAGCGTTCATGCGCAAGGTCGACGAGGGGTACCGCGCGATCGCGGCCGCCGAGCCGGAGCGCGTCGTCGCCGTTGACGGCGCGCGGGCGCCGGACGAGATCGCAGAGGAGATTCGTGAGCGCCTTCGCCCGCTTCTCTGAGCATGCGGAGGCCGGGAGGCTCCTCGATGCGGCTCTGCGGGAGGGTCCGGCGCACGCCTACCTCTTCCACGGGCCGCCGGGCGTCGGGAAGAGCGAGGTCGCGCGCACCTTCGCCCGCGAGCTGCTCGGGACGACGCGTGAGTTCCACCCCGACCTGTACGAGCTCGACGCGCTCGGCGAGATGATCAGGATCGACGCGATCCGCGAGCTCCGGCGCGACCTGCACATGCGCCCGTTCGAGGCCGACCGGCGCGTGTACGTCGTCCATCACGCGCACCTGATGAACGAGGACGCGGCAGACGCCCTCCTCAAGGACCTGGAGGAGCCGCCGCCCTACGCGGTCATCGTGCTCGTGGCGGACGACCTCGGCCCGCTGCCGGAGACGATCCGGTCGCGCTGTCAGCTCGTGCCGTTCCGCCGGCTGTCGGAGAAGGCGATTCGCAGCCTTGTCGACTCGCGCGCGCCGCAGCTCGACGATGACAGGCGCGCAGCGCTCGCGCGGGCGTCCGGTGGGCGGATGGACAGGCTCGAGCGGCTGCTCGACCCCGCCTCTGCCGCGCGGCGGGACGCGTTGATCGAGCAGGCCCGCGCCGTCTACCGGGATGCTGCGTTCGACGCCGCCGACGCCGCGGCGGTGCTGATCGCGAACGCCCAGGCACGTGCGGGCGAGGCGCGCGACGTGGAAGAGGCGCGCGTCAGCGAGCTCGAGTTGCCCGCGCGCGAGGCGGAGACGCGCGTGAAGCGCGCGGCGCGCGGGGCCGAGCGCGAGGAGCTGCTCGCCCAGCTCGAGGAGCTTGCCGCCTGGTACCGCGACCTCGTCGCGGTCGGCGTCGGCGCCGGTGAAGCGGCGATCCACCTCGACAAGCTGCCGCTCCTCCAGGAGGATGCGACGCGCGACCGTATCGTCGGGGCCGAGCGCGCGGCCGAGGCGACGCGCACATCGTGGCGGGAGCTCGAGGAATTCCAGCTCGCGCCGCAGCTGGCGCTCGAGGCGCTCTTCCTCCGGATCGCGGGCGAGCTCGCCTGAGCTCTTGCGACGATTGACACGTGCGTCATCGTTCGGGAGGATCGTCTTCTCACTCTCAGGAGGCGCAACATGGCTTGGAACCTCACCGGCAGCTACGTCGAGACGTGCTCGTGCGAGCTGATGTGCCCGTGCAACCTGTCGTTCGACCACGGCGCGACCTATGACTACTGCCGCGTC
>JAICYG010000100.1 GCA_025934335.1 Thermoleophilia bacterium
AGGAGTCGCTCGGCCGCACGCTCCGCGAGGTCGCGCCGCGCGTGCCCGAGCTCCTCGTGGTATCGCGCCGCCTGCTCGAGGTGATAGCCGACGATCTCGTCGAGCTCGATCAGCTCGCGCGCATGGTCGAGCAGCCAGTCCGCGAACCGCTCGTGCAGGTCGGCTCGCGTCTCCTTCGGCAGCGCGTCGTACGCGGCGTCCCGGATCAGCAGGTGGCGGAAGCGGAACGCCTGCTCGCCCGCGAGCGTCGGCGGGGCAGGATGGATCAGCTCCTTCCGGACGAGTCCCACGAGCTGCGGGTCCACCTCGGCGGTTCGCGCGAGCTCGGCGACGGCGCCCCGGTGGAACAACTGACCCTCGACCGCGCCGCGCTCGATCACGGCGCGCTCGTCGCTCTGGAGCTGGTCGATCCGCGCCTGGAGCAGTGCCTGCACCGTTCCCGGAACACGCACGTCGCCGTCCTCGTGGACGAGCGCCACCATCTCCTCCACGAAGAGTGGGTTTCCATCGGCCGCCGCCAAAATGCGCTCCTGCACGTCAGCGGCGACGCCGCCGTGCACGGCGATCAGCGCGGCGCAGTCGTCGGGCGGCAGCGGCTCGAGCAGGATCGTGGTCGCGTTCAGCTTCCCGCCGCCCCAGCCGGGCCGTTTGTCGAGCAGCTCGGGCCGGGCGACGCAGAGGAGCAGGATCGGTGCGCCGCGTGACAGGTCGGCGATGTGGTCGACGAGATCGAGGAACGTCTCCTCGCCCCACTGCACGTCGTCGAACAGAACGACGAGCGGTCGGTCGGCGGCCACCTCCTCGAGGAGCGTCCGCACCGCCCACGGCACCTCGTTGGGCAGCGTGCCGCCGTCGACGACGCGTTGCAGCGTCTCGTCGGCCCGCGCTCCGAGCTGCTTGAGGATCGAGACGACCGGCCAGAACGTGATTCCCTCGCCGTAGTCCAGGCAGCGCCCCTCGAGCACCGTCGCCTCGAGCGAGCCGAGGAGCTCCTCGACGAGGCGGGACTTGCCGACGCCGGCGGCGCCCAGGAGCGTGAACAGGTGACAGCGCCGCTCGCGCACGACGCGGTCGAACGCGCGGCGCAGCTGGTCGAGCTCGTCGCGGCGGCCGACCAAGGGCGTGTCGAGGCGGCGAGCGATCGCCGCAGCCTCCAGATCCACGTCGATGAGACGGAACGCGTCCACCGGCTCCGGCTTGCCCTTTGCCGTCACCGGGGCCGGTGTGACGCGGATGGCGTCCCGCACGAGCCGGCGGGTCTCGGCGCCGATCAGCACGTCCCCCGGCTCCGCCGCCTGCTCGAGCCGGGCCGCGACGTTGACGGCGTCACCCGTCACGAGCGTGTCGCCCTCGCCTGTCACCACGTCGCCGGTGTTGACGCCGATGCGCGCCTCGAGGCCGAGCTCCGGCACTGCCGCGCGCATCTCCCATGCCGCCCGCACGGCGCGAAGCGCGTCGTCCTCGTGCGCGATCGGGACGCCGAACACGGCCATGACCGCGTCGCCGACGAACTTCTCGACGGTTCCGCCGTGACGCTCGAGGATGGCCCGCATCTGGTCGTAGTAGGCGAGCATGCGCGCGCGCAGCGCCTCGGGATCGGTGGCGGAGCCGAGAGCGGTCGACCCGCTCAGGTCGCAGAAGACGACCGTGACGACCTTCCGCACCTCGCGCGGCGCTGCGGGCGCGGTGAGCCGCGCGCCGCAGTTGCCGCAGAACTTGAAGCCGTCCGGGTTCTCCTGCCCGCAGGCGGAGCAGCGCATCGTCGCCCGAATCTAGTGGACGGGCGTACTACTACGCCGGCAGCTCGGCCAGTAGCTCCCCGATGCGGGCCCCCCAGGCGACGTCGCCCTTGTGGCTCATCAGCTCGAGGGCGCGTTCGCCCCAGGCGAGCGCCTCGTCGCGCTGCCCGAGACGCGCGTGCACGTGCACCGCCGTCTCGTAGATCCAGCCACGGAGCTGGAACAGCTCGAGCGGCTCGTCCGTCTCGATCGCCAGTCGCAGCTCCGCGAGCGCGGTTTCCGCATCGCCCCGCCGGGACGCGAGCGCTGCTCGGACGGCGGCGAGACCGGCGACGTCGACGACGTCGCCGGGCGCGGACAGCTGCTCCGACCGTTCGACTGCTGCCTCCGCCTCGGCGACCCGTCCGACGCGCTCGAGCGCGAACGCGAGGTTCATCCCCGTCGTCGAGATGTAGATTCGCTCCTCGAGACGCTCGTAGTCCTCCATCGCCTGGAGGAGATCGGGAACTGCCCGCTCGATGTTCCCGTCGTGCTGCGCGATGAAGAGGGCCGTGTGGGCCGTCCCGATGGCGGTGATCAGGTCGCCGCGCTCGAGCGCCTCGTCTCGGCTGCGTGCGTTCTCCGCCCACGCAGCGGCGAAGTCTCCGCGCATTGCGTGCAGCCGGCCGAATGCCATCGGCATATCTGCCTCCTCGACGAGCCCGACGAGCTCGTCGACGGGCGTCATCCCCTGCACGAGGACGCTCGTCGCGCGGCGGCGAAGCTCCTTCGCGAGGCCCGGTGCCCCTGCGCGCAGGGCATGCTCGACTCCCTCCGCGTAGAGGCGGCCCGAGCTCGTCGCCTTCAGCTGCTGCCACTGCTCGAAGCCCAGGTAACGGCAGAGCACCGCCAGCCCCTCCTCGTCGCCCGCGGTTTCGAAGTGCCGGCGGACGGCGTCCTCGTCGAGTGGGATCTTGTCGCCGTGCAGCCACGCAAGCTCCGCGGCGAGGAGCAGGGCATAGCCTCGGCTGCGCTCGTCGTCGTGTTGGCGCAGCTCGTCGACGAGCGCAGCGGCGGCGGCCAGGTCGGCTCCCGCCGATAGCGCATAGAAGGCGTGGGGCACGAATGCGAGGCGAGTCTTCGAGCCGGCTTCCGTGAGCTCGAACGCGCGGAGCGCCAGCTTGCGCACCGCGCCGTGGTCGGCTCGCCCCGCAGCGGCCGCAGCCGCTCCGGCGAGCCGGCCGGCCGCTTCCTCGGCAAGCGCGGCATCGTGCTCGCCGAGCTCCGCCCGATACCGCGTCGCCTGCTCGAGGTGATAGCCGACGATCTCGTCCCCCTCGATCAGGCCGCCTCGCCGGTCGACCCACCGCGCGAACCGCTCGTGCAGCTCCGCCCGCGTGCGCTTCGGCAGCGCGTCGTAGGCGGCGTCACGGACGAGGAGGTGCCGGAAGCGAAAGGCGTCTTCGTCGGCGAACGAGCCGGTGGACGGGCGGATCAGCTCCTTGCGGACGAGCGAGAGCAGGCGCTGCGGCACGTCCTCGCGGTCGGACTCGGCAGCGAGCGCCAGCACGGCGCCGCGATGGAACACCTCGCCCTCGACCGCGCCGCGCTCGATCACGGTGCGGTCCTCGACCGCGAGGCGGTCGAGGCGCGCCTGGAGGAGCGCGTGGATCGTCGGCGGCACCGCGGCGGCCGTATCCGTCTCGCGGAGCATCGCCACCATCTCCTCCACGAAGAGCGGGTTTCCCTGCGCCGAGGCGAGCAGCCGGCGGTGCGTCTCGCCGTCGAGCTCTGCCCCGTCGAGGAGACCGGCGAGTAGCTCCTCGACGTCGTCGTCGCCGAGCGGCTCGAGCAGGATCGTCTCGGCGTTGAGCTTCCCGCCGCCCCACGACGGCCGGTCGTCGAGCAGCTCCGGTCGCGCAATGCAGAGCAGGAGGATCGGCGCACCCCGTGACCAGTCGGCCACGTGCTCGAGCGCGTCCAGGAACGGCGGCTCGGCCCACTGCAGGTCGTCGACGACGACCACGAGCGGCCCCTCACCTGCACGCGTCTCGAGCAGCCGCCGGAATGCCAGCTGGGTGTCTGACGCCGACGAGCCGACGACCTGCGCGACGTCACCGCCGAGCGCGAGCACGATCTCCACGAGTGGCCAGTACGTGATCCCGTCGCCGTAGGGGAGGCAGCGGCCGCGGACGACGGTCGTGTCGGTCACCGACGTCAGGAAGTCGAGCGCCAGCCGCGACTTGCCGACGCCGGCAGTCCCGAGCAGGGTGAAGAGGCGGCACGTTCGGTCGAAGACAACCTGCTCGTACGCCGAGCGGAGCCGCTGCCGCTCGAGACGCCGGCCCACGAGAGGCGCGTCGAGTCGACGCGCCACCGGTTCTGCGCCGGCGTCGACGTCCTCGAGCAGGTACGCCTCGACCGGGAGCCCCTTGCCCTTCGCCTCGACGAGCGTGGGCTCGACGCGGACGGCGTCTCGCACGAGCCGCCGGGTCTCGGCGCCCAGGAGCACCTGCCCGGGCGCGGCCGCCTGCTCGAGCCGGGCGGCGACGTTGACCGCGTCTCCGGTGACGAGCGTGTCGCCCTCGCCGGTCACGACCTCACCGGTATTGACGCCGATCCGCGCCTCGAGACCGAGCGCCGGCACGGCCGCGCGCATCTCCCAGGCGGCGCGGACGGCGCGCACCGCGTCGTCCTCGTGCGCGACCGGGACGCCGAAGACCGCCATCACGGCGTCGCCGACGAACTTCTCGACCGTGCCACCGTGCCGCTCCAGGATCGTGCGCATCTCCTCGTAGTACGACCGCATCGTCGTTCGCAGTGCCTCGGGGTCTACACGGTCGCCGAGCGCCGTTGAGCCGGCGAGGTCGCAGAACACCACGGTCACCACCTTGCGTACCTCGCGCAGGGCAGGAGCGTCGTCGTCGAGCAGCGCGCCGCAGCTGCCGCAGAAGCGGAACCCGGCCGGGTTCTCCTGCCCGCACGCTGCGCAGCGCATCGCAACAGAATGTAGTACGGGCGGTAGCTTGATGCGATGAGCGGTGACCCCTGGCTCGAGCTCGCCGAGAACGCGAACACGTACACGCCGCTCGGCCCGAAGGACGAGCGCATCGTGACGGGCCGGTACGTCCTCTGGCTCGGACCGGGAGCGGATCCCGGCTGGAACGTCGCGCAGCGCTTCCGCTTCGAGCCGGACGAGCTGGAGGAGGTACGGGCGGAGATCCGCGGTCACGTGCGCGAGCGCGGCCGCGCTGCCTGCAGCTGGGAGGTGGGAACGCACGCCCGGCCGGGAGACCTCGTCGAGCGGCTGCACGCGCTCGGGCTCGTCGACGACGAGCCGACCTCGCTGGCGGTGGGAATGGTGCTGAGCGAGCCGCCGGCGCGCGGGCCCGCGGGGGTCGAGGTGCGCCGCGTGGAGACCGACGACGAGTGGTTCGAGGCGGAGAGGATCGCCGCGATCGCGTTTGGCATGAAGAAGACGCCGAAACGCCGCAGGTACTTCCCCGATCCGAACAACGCGATCTACCTCGCCTACGTCGACGGGCGTCCCGTGGCCCGCGGCTCGGCGGCGTTCGGTGAGCGAGGGGCGACGCTCTTCGGCGGCTCGACGCTGCCCGAGGCGCGTGGCCGCGGCGCCTACCGCGCGCTCGTCGCCGCCCGCTGGGACGACGCAGTCGCGCGCGGCATCCCCGTGCTCGTCACCCAGGCAGGGCCGATGTCGCGGCCGATCCTCGCGCGGCTCGGCTTCCGCGAGGTGTGCGAGATCCGCATCCTCGTCGATCGCTTCGGGTGAGGATGCTCCCGTGCGGTGAGCGCCAGCGGCCCGCTCGCGAGCGTCCGGGGCGTCCGCTCGGAGTAGGTCTGCCCCTGCGCAAGCTCGAGCGCGTTCGCCTCGTCGCGTGTCAGTCGCACCGCGAACGGCCGCGACGGCGTCTGCTCGAACGCCTGGACGTGCCGGCCGCTGCGGCAGAGGCGTGGCGAGCGCGACCACCGCGGCCCCGGGCAGGATCAGCTTGTGTGCTTTGTTCACAGGCGTCATGAACAAGTACATAAAGAAACCTCATCCCCCAAATAAGACCTGTTCGCGGGTAGCGTAGGGCGGATGCCTCCGGTCCTCGCCGCCCGCGGGCTCGAGAAGCGCTACCGGCGCGTCCAGGCGCTCGCGGGCGTCGACCTCGAGGTCGCCCCGGGACAGCTCGTGGGGCTGCTCGGCCCGAACGGCGCCGGCAAGTCGACGCTCGTCAAGATCGCGTGCGGGCTCGTCCGAGCGACGGGCGGGACGGTCGAGGTCGCCGGCGCGCCGGCGGGCTCAGTGCAGGCGCGGCGGGCGCTCGGCTACCTGGCCGAGCTCTTCCGCTTCCCGGCCTGGATGAGCGCCGACGAGGTGCTGACCCTGCACCAGCGCCTGACCGGCGCCACGGGCGGCGAGGCGGAGCGCGTGGAGCTGCTCGAGCTCGTCGGCCTGCCGGATGCACGAAGGACGCGCGTCGCGGCGATGTCGAAGGGGATGCAGCAGCGCCTCGGGATCGCGCAGGCGCTCGTCGGCGGGCCGCCGCTGCTGCTGCTCGACGAGCCGACGAGCGCCCTCGACCCGGCCGGCCGCCGCGTGGTGCGCGGGCTGCTCGAGCAGCTGCGGGAGCGGGGAACGTCGGTGCTCCTCAACTCGCACCTTCTCTCGGAGGTGGAGCTCGTCTGCGACCACGTCGTGATCGTCGACCGCGGCCGGGTCGTCGCCGCGGGCACGCCCGCCGAGCTGCGCCGCGAGGGCGGGGTGGAGGTCGAGACCGCAAACGGCACCCGCCGTTTCGCCGACGCCCGCCGCGCCGATGTGCCCCGCCTCGTGCGCGAGCTCGTTGCCGCCGGCGAGGACGTCTACGAGGTGCGCGTCGTCACCTCGACGCTCGAGGAGGCCTATCTGGAGGTGGTCGAGGAGTGATCGCGATCGTCCTCTACGGGCTGCGCGAGAGCGTGCGCCGGAAGATGTTCGCGGTCGTCGTCGTGCTCACGGTCGCGTTCCTCGCGCTCTACGCCTGGGGCGTTCATGCCGCCTTCCGTGACACGCGCAGCTTCGTCGGCCCCGGCGAGAACCAGCTCGATCCGGACGTGCTCGCGGGCGCGATCGTCGAGGGGCTCGCGATGTTCGCGACGCTCTTCCTCGGCGCCGTCCTGTCGGTGTTCCTGACGCTGAACGTCGTTCGCGGCGACGCGGAGGCCGGGCTGCTCCAGCCGCTCGTCGTCCGGCCGGTCGGGCGCGCGCGGCTGCTGCTCGCGCGGTTCGCGGGCGCCGCCGGCGTGGCGGCGCTCTACGTGCTCGTCGTCTACTTCGCGACCGTGGGGATCACGCACTGGGCGGGCGGTTGGTCTCCGGACCGCCTGATCGCGCCGGGGATCGAGCTGGCGGCCGCGGTCGTCGTCGTGTCGGCGCTCGCGCTCGCGGGCTCGGTCTTCTTCTCGCCGATCGCGAACGGGATCGGGACGCTGATGGTCTTCGGCGGCGGCCTCCTTGCGGGCCTCCTGGGCGAGATCGGCCGTGCGATTCACTCGCAGCGGCTGCAGAGCATCGCCCACGGCGCCTGGTGGGCGTTCCCGTTCGACGCGCTCTACGAGGACGCGCTGCACCGGCTGACCGTCGACACCACGGGCTTTGCCGAGTTCGTGCTCACCCTCGGGCCGTTCGGCGGCTCGCACCAGGCGGGCACGCCGCTGATCGTCTGGTCGGCGATCTACCTCGGCCTCGTCGGCGCAGCGGCACTCGTTGCGTTTTCCGTTCGCGACCTGTAGGTAGAGCCACGCGATGAGATTCCGGCCCGGAGCGAGGCTCGACCCGTCGCAGGTGCAGGACCGCCGGGGCATGGGCGGCGGCGGCCTCGCGGTCGGCGGCGGCGGTCTCGGCGTCGTCGGGATCGTCGTCTACCTCCTCGTCGCGTTCCTCGGCGGCGGCGGGGGCAGCACGTACGGAAGCCTCGACGGCATCAGTGTCGGCGCGGGAGGCGGCGCGGCGCAGTCGGCCCAGCTCGACTGCACCACCGGCGCCGACGCGAACGAGCGCCAGGACTGCCGCATCCTCGGCGACGTGAACAGCGTTCAGAAGTACTGGAGCGGCTGGTTCCGGTCGCACGGAAAGAGCTACCAGGAGGCGGACACCGTCTTCTTCACCGGGTCGACCTCGACCGGGTGCGGCACGGCGACGACCGACGTCGGCCCGTTCTACTGCCCGGCCGACAAGCACGTGTACATCGACCTCGGCTTCTACGAGGAGCTGCACGACCGCTTCGGCGCCCAGGGCGGTCCGTTCGCCGAGGCGTACGTGATCGCGCACGAGTACGGGCATCACGCACAGGACCTGCTCGGCGACCTGCGCGCGAACGAGACGCAGGGCGCCTCCGGCACGTCGGTCCGCACCGAGCTGCAGGCCGACTGCTACGCGGGCGTCTGGGCGCGGCACGCCGTCGCGACGGGCTACATCGTCGACCTGACCCAGCAGGACATCCAGCAGGGGCTCGACGCGGCCGCGGCGGTGGGCGACGACCGGATCCAGCAGGAGACGCAGGGACAGGTGAATCCCGAGACGTGGACGCACGGCTCGTCCGTCATGCGCCAGAAGTGGTTCCTACGCGGTTACCAGCGCGGCGAGCCGACCGGCTGCGACACGTTCAGCGGGAGCCTGTGACGGTGAACGTGCGCCGGGCGCCGTCGGCGAGCACCTTGACGACGGTCCGCGGTTCGTGCGCCCTCGGCACGTCGGCGTAGAACGTGCCGCGCCGGAGCGTCGCCCAGACGGTTCCCTTCCTCGTCAGCTTCACGATCACGGCGCGCACGCTCGAGCCGGCGATGCCTCCGACCGCTGTCCGCGACGACGCATAGCCGATCTCGTCGGCCGCGAGGGAGGAGGCGCACGAGCGGGCCACGGTCGACGTGCCCCGATTCACGTGGAAGCAGATGCGGCCGTTCGGGCGAACGTCGACGACCACACGGGAGTGGCCGTAGGCGACGGAGCGCGAGGTCAGCTGAGCATCGGCCGCCTTGGCCGGCGACACGCGGGCGCTCGGCGCGCCGAGCGCCGACAGGACGGCCGCGGTTCCCGCGGCGACTGCCGCGCCGAGACTCAGGAGGGCGAGCGCCCGTCTCCCCACGCGGCGCATCATCGCGTCGATGATCGCCGCTCTTGCGCCCCGGCAAACGCCCGCTGTACGGTCGCTGCATGGGCGCTGGCCGTGAGGCTCTGGCCGAGGCGCTGCGGCACGTGGGAGTCCGGGAGTCGCCGCCCGGCTCCAACCGCACGATGTTCGGGCGCTGGTACGGCACCGACGGCGTCCCCTGGTGCGCGATCTTCGTCTCGTACTGCTTCGACGTCGGCGCCGGCGTCGTCCTCTGCCGCGGCTGGCACGGAGCGGGCGTCGGCCGGCGCGGCGTCTCCTACGTGCCGACCCTCTCTGCCTGGCTGAAGGCGACCGGGCGTGTCGCCGACGAGCCGAAGTCCGGGGACATCGCGATCTTCGACTGGGACGGAGGCGTTCCCGACCACGTCGGGATCGTGATCCGCGCGCACGGGAGCGGCGTTGACACGGTCGAGGGCAACACCGCCGTCGGAAACGACTCGGACGGCGGTGAGGTGATGCGCCGCTTCCGGTCCCGGCGCCACGTCGCCCTCTACGGCCGCGTCACCTGAGCCAGGGCGCCAGGAACGTCTGGATATCGTCGCAGCCGCGCGGCTGGACGAGCCGGCCCCGGACCCGCTTCTCCTCCACGACGACGATCGTCGGCGTGTCGGCAACCCGGAATC
>JAICYG010000215.1 GCA_025934335.1 Thermoleophilia bacterium
GGCCTGCAGCCGCTGCGCGGCCAGAACAACGTGCAGGGCGGCGGCGACATGGGCGCGATCCCGAACAAGCTGCCGGGGTTCCAGGACCCGGACGACCCGCCCGTGCGCGCGAGGTTCGAGTCCGCCTGGGGCGCACCGCTCCCGGACGACCCCGGCCTGCACCTGAGCGGCATGTTCGACGCGATGGAGCACGGCGACCTGCGCGCGGTTTACGTGGTCGGCGAGAACCCGGCGCAGTCGGAGGCCGACAAGCAGCGCACCGTTCGGCTCCTGTCGGGACTGGATTACCTCGTCGTGCAGGACCTCTTCCTGACGCGCACGGCCGAGCTCGCCGACGTCGTCCTCCCCGGCTGCGCCGGCTGGGCGGAGTCGGAGGGAACGGTGACGTCGAGCGAGCGTCGCGTGCAACGCGTGCGCAAGGCACTCGACCCGCCCGGAGAAGCGCGCGACGACATCGAGGTCGTCTACGAGCTCGCGCGGCGCCTCGGCCATGATCTCGGCAGCCCGCGTGCGGAGGACATCTGGAACGAGCTGCGATCGCTGTCGCCGATCCACGCGGGCATGAGCTATGCGCGGCTCGAGGAGCTCGGCGGCATCCAGTGGCCGTGCTGGGACGAGACGCATCCGGGCGAGCAGTTCCTGCACGGACGGCTGTGGGAGCCCGAGGTCGCAGATCGCGCGCCGCTCGTCGCCGTCGACCACTCGCCGCCGGTGGACGAGCTCGACGCCGACTTCCCGCTGCGGCTCACGACCGGGCGGCGCCTCGAGTCGTTCAACACCGGCGTGCAGTCGGGGCAGTTCTCCTCGCCGCTGCACGTCGACGGCGAAGCGCTCCGCATCTCGCCGCAGGACGGGACGCGCTACGGCCTCGTCGACGGCGGGCGCGCGGTCGTCACCTCCCGCCGCGGTGCGATCGAGGCGCCGGTCGCGTTCGACGTCACGCTGCGGCCGGGCCTTGCGTTCCTGAACCTGCACTTCCCGGAGCTCGTCGACACGAACGTGCTCACGATCGACGCGACCGACCCGAAGGCGGGCACGGCCGAGTTCAAGGCGACCGCGATCAGGGTGGAAGCGGTTGCCTGATCTGAAGCTGCTCACGGCCGAGCCATCCGACGCCGAGCGCACCGCGATCGACGCCGTGCTCGGCGCCCCGCCCGAGCTCGACGGGCACCGGATCGCGCGTGCGGACCGCGAGAGCCGGCATCTCCTCCTCCCTGCGCTCCGCGCCGCGCAGGGGCGGGTCGGCTGGGTCAGCGAGGGGGCGCTCGGCTACGCGTCGCGGCGCCTGTCGGTGCCGCCCGCGGAGGCGTACGGGGTCGCGACCTTCTACGCGCTGCTCTCGCTCGAGGAGCGTCCGGCCGACGTAACGCACGTCTGCACCGACCTCGCGTGCGCGCTCAGGGGCGCGACGGTCGGGCCGGGGGAGCACGCAAGCCCGTGCCTCGGTCTCTGCGAGCGCGCGCCGGCGCGATACCGCACCGTTGCCGGCCTCGAGCCGCTCGAGGAGCAGCTCCCGGCGGAGTCGCCGCCGCTCCCGCAGCGCGACGGCCTGAGGCTTTTGCGCCGCATCGCCGACGGCGTCGACCCCACGTCGCTCGCAGCGTATGTCGCCGCGGGCGGCTTCGCGGCGCTCGCGCGGGCGCGCGAGCTCGGGCCCGACGCGGTGATCGCGGAGGTCAGCGAATCGAAGCTGCTCGGCCGCGGCGGGGCGGCGTTCCCGACCGGCGTCAAGTGGCGTGCGGTGCGCGACCAGGCGGAGACGACGCGGTACGTCGTCTGCAACGCCGACGAGTCGGAGCCCGGGACGTTCAAGGACCGCGTGCTGATGGAGAGCGACCCGTTCGCGCTCGTCGAGTCGCTCGCGATCGCGGGCTACGCGACGGGCGCGCAGAAGGGCTTCGTCTACATCCGCGCCGAGTACCCGCTCGCCCATGTCCGTGTGCAGAACGCGATCGACGCGTCGACGGAGTACCTCGACGGGTTCGAGATCGAGCTGCGGATCGGCGCCGGCGCCTACGTCTGCGGCGAGGAGACCGCGCTCTTCCAGTCGATCGAGGGCAAGCGCGGCGAGCCGCGGAACAAGCCGCCGTTCCCGGTCGAGGTCGGTCTCTTCGGGAAGCCGACGGCCGTCAACAACGTCGTGACGCTCTTCAACGTGCTCGAGGTGCTTCGGATGGGAGGGGCGGAGTACGCGGCGACCGGAACGGAGGGATCGGCCGGAACGCGCCTCTTCTGCGTCTCGGGCTGCGTCGAGCGGCCGGGGTTGTACGAGCTCCCGTTCGGCGCCACGCTGCGGGAACTGCTCGAACTCGCCGGAACCGGCTCGGTGAAGGCGGTGCTGCTCGGCGGCGCCGCGGGCGCGTTCGTCGGGCCGGGGCAGCTCGACCTGCGGCTCACGCACGAGGACACGCGCGCCGCCGGCGCGACGCTCGGCTCGGGCGTCGTGATCGTCTACGACGAGGAGGCAGACCTGGTCGGCGCGCTTCTGCGGATCGCGGAGTTCTTCCGCGACGAGTCGTGCGGCCAGTGTGTGCCGTGCCGCGTCGGCACGGTGCGGCAGGAGGAGGCTCTGAAGCGTCTCGCCGCCGGGCAACCGCACCCGGACGAGCTGCAGACACTCGCGGAGCTCGCGCAGGTGATGCGCGACGCATCGATCTGCGGCCTCGGCCAGACCGCGGCGAACGCGGTCGCCTCCGCCATCGTCAACCTGGGGGTCTTCGCAGCGTGACCGTAGGCTCGACGGAGGTCACCGAAGAGCGGAGGTGCCGGCTTTGCCGGCGCCGGGAGCGGGACCTGTGACCGTAGGCTCGACGGAGGTCACCAAAGAGCGGAGGTGCCGGCTTTGCCGGCGCCGGGAGCGGGAACTGTGACCACGCTGATCGCAGCGCCGAAGA
>JAICYG010000074.1 GCA_025934335.1 Thermoleophilia bacterium
AGAACATCCTCACCACCGAGGCGATCGTCGCCGAGGCCCCGGAGAAGAACCCCGTGGGCGCCGGCGCCGGCATGCCGGACATGGGCGGGATGATGTAAGCGATTCTCCTCCGGAGAATCTCCAGGTAGCGGAACGGGCGGCCAGTGGCCGCCCGTTCCTTTCGGTGTCTGACACCTTTAGGTGTCTGACACCATTTCGCCAAAAAGAAGACCCGCCGGGGAGCGGGTCTTCGAGGGGATGGGGAGGTTGTTGACCTCTGTCTCGGCGCCGCGTCGCTGCCGCCTCATCCCTCGTTCGGGTGAATCTCAGAAGGCGTAGCGCTCCTCGGCCCAGGGGTCGGCGTCGTTGTGGTAGCCGTAGCGCTCCCAGAAGCCCGGCTTGTCGACGGCGGCCAGCTCGATCCCGCGCAGCCACTTCGCGCTCTTCCAGAAGTACTTGCCGGGGATCACGAGCCGCAGCGGGTAGCCGTGCTCGGGCGTCAGCACCTCGCCGTCGCCGTGCGTCGCGAGCAGCGCGTCCTCCTGCTCGAGGAACGAGAGCGGGACGTTCGCCGTGAACCCGGCCTCCGAGTGGGCGATCGCGAAGCGTGCCGACGGCTTCGGCCGCGCGAGCGCCGCGAGCTCGCGCCAGTGGACGCCCTCGAAGCTCGTGTCGAACTTCGACCAGCGCGTGACGCAGTGGATGTCCTGCACGTTCGAGCTGCGCGGCAGCTCGCCGAACTGCGCCCACGACAGCTCGCGCGGCTCCTCGACCTCGCCGAAGATCCGGAGCGTCCACGTCGAGAGGTCGGGGTAGCTCGGGACCGAGCCGGCGTGGAGCACCGGCCACTTGTCCGTCAGGTGCTGCCCGGGGGGGAGCCGCCCGGGGTCGTAGCCCGCATCACGCACCTTCGACTCCGCTTTCGACCTGAACACGAGGTCTAGTCTAGGGAGCGATGACCACCGTGACGCAGGGCGGCGTGGCGGCCCGGGCGCGCGCATACGTGCGCGTGCAGGGCCCCGACGCCGTCGACTACCTGAACCGGATGCTGACGAACGACGTCCCCTCGGAGGGGTCGGTGGACGCGCTGCTCCTGACGCCGAAGGCGCGCGTGATCGCGCCGGTGCTCGTCTGGCGCCGCGGCGACGACGACGTCCTGTTGCTCACCGAGCCCGAGCTCGGCGAGCCGCTGCAGTCGCAGCTCGCACGCATGCGCTTCGCCGCGAAGTGCGAGGTCGCGCTCGAGGAGCACACCTCGTCGATCGTGCTCGGCGGCGAGGAGGGGATCCCGAACCGCGACTACGGCGTGCCGGCGGTCGAGGTGCTCGACGCGGGCCTCGACGCGACGGTCCCGGACGACGAGCTCGAGCGTCTGCGGATCCAGGCGGCGACGCCGCTCTTCGGCCGCGAGCTCGACGACCGCGTCCTGCCCGCCGAGGCGGGGCTCGACGAGCGCGCCATCTCCTTCACGAAGGGCTGCTTCCCCGGGCAGGAGCCGGTGGCGAGGCAGCGCTACCGCGGCAAGGTGAACCGACGCCTGCGCATCCTCGAGGTGCAAGGGACGCCCGAGCCGGAGACGCCGGTCGTCGACGGCGACAAGGAGGTCGGCCGCATCACGAGCGCCGTCGAGGGCCTTGCGCTCGCGTACGTCCGCTCCGCGGTTGCCGACGACGCCGAGCTCACGGTCGGCGGAGCGCCGGCGCGGCTACACTGGCCGACCGAGCGCCCGTAGCTCAGGGGATAGAGCGCTGCCCTGCGGAGGCAGAGGTCGCATGTTCGAATCATGCCGGGCGCACTTTGCAGCGTTGGGAATATCGCGTCGTCTCCGTGTCCGACGGGCTGTATACGTCGACGCTGAACGAGTACGGCTCCGAGGGCTGGGAGCTCGTAACCGTCGCCCATGACGTGCGCACGGCCCCGGAGCAGCGGGAGAAGGGCCTCCCGGTACCGCCCGGTCTCGGCAAGCTCGGCCAGGCGGCGTCGAAGCTGAGCGAGCTCGAGGGGCGCGACGCGTCCGCGCCGGAGCCCGGCTCCGTCTCGACGACGCTCCTCTGGGTGCTTCGCCGCCCGCTCGACGATGACTACGAAGACTGATTCGCGTTAGGCGTTCGTTCGCAGCGGTGAGAACGCCGCTGTGGCGGACGTCCCCGACCGGCTGACGCTGAAGCAGAACCGCGACCTCGACGGCATCTCGCGCGTGCCGTGGTCGCGGCGCGTGATCCTGACGCTGCTCCTCGTCTTTCTCGCGCTCGGGCTCGCGAACGTGTTCGGACAGCGCCCCGGCACCTCGAGCGCGGCGACGCCGCAGGCGCAGCTCGAGGTCTACGCCCCCACCCACCTGCGCGGCGGCCTCCTCTTCTCAGCTCGCTTCCACGTCGTCGCGACGGAGGAGATCCACAACGCGATCCTGATCCTCGATCCCGGCTGGCTCGAGAGCATGGCCGTGAACACGATCGAGCCGAGCCCGCTCGGCGAGGCGAGCGACAACGGCCGCCTCACGCTTCAGCTCGGGCACATCCCGAAGGGCTCGTCGCACATCCTCTTCATGCAGTTTCAGGTGAACCCGACGAACCTCGCGTGGCAGCGCAGCGCCGACGTCCGGCTCGCCGACGGGTCGACGCCGCTGCTGCACGTCGGCCACCACTTCACGATCTACCCCTAGGAGAGAGCCGTGGACATCGTCCTGCGCGCGATCGTCGTCTTCGCCTTCCTGATGGTGCTGGTGCGCGTGATCGGCCGGCGCGAGCTCTCGTCGCTGCAGCCGTTCGATCTGATCCTGCTGATCATCCTCGGCGACGCCGTCCAGCAGGGCCTGACCCAGGACGACTACTCGCTCACGGGGGCGTTCCTCGCGGTCGGCACGATCGCGCTCTGCCAGGTGCTCGTCTCCTACGTGAGCTACAAGTTCCCGCGCACCCGCAAGGTGATCGAGGGCGTGCCGATCATCGTCCTCCAGGACGGCGAGCCGATCAAGGACAACCTGAGCCGCGAGCGGCTCGACATCGACGACGTCGCCGAGTCTGCGCGTCGGCAGGGAATCGGTCAGCTGAGCGAGGTCAAGTGGGCCGTGCTCGAGACGACCGGCCAGATCAGCTTCATCAAGAAGAGCGGTTAGAGCTGCGTCTTCGTGTCGTTGACGAGGTTCTCGCCGAGCGCATGCAGCACGTCCGGGCGGTCGAGCAGCCGCTTGACCTGTTCCGGCGTGCAGCGGTTCGTCACGTAGTGGTCCTCGAGGATCTCCTGCACCGGACGGCCGCGCTGATGCTCCCGGATCACGTACTGGGCGATCCGCTCCTCCGTCTGCGACCGCGATCCGAGGAACGAGAACGCGCCCTTGATGGCGTCGCGGAGGCTCATGCGGGAGGAATTGTATAGTCGCGGCGTGAAGGCTCCCGCGAGGGAAGGCCGGTTCGCAGAGCGCCGTGTCGAAGGGCTGGACGACGGAGGCGCGGCCGAGCGTGTGGTGATCTGGATCGAGCGGCGCACGGGCGCGCTCTGGGCGGTCGGCCGGCAGGTGAACCCGCAGCATCGCGAGACCGAGGCGCCCCGCGAGGACGACTACCTCTGGCAGGGATACGAGCTCGACGACTGCCTCGAGGCCGCGAACGCGGCGCTCGAGGACGATGCGGTCGTGTCGGAGGGCGACGGCAGCGGCGCGAAGGTCAGGCCCTTCCACCGGGACGAGCTGCTCGCGCCGCTGGAGAAGTTCTTCTTCGGTCGTTAGGCCACTCCAGGTTCGCGTCCGGGATCGGGTCCCCGTGCGGGTCGTGCGTCGGGTAGCCGAGCGCGCGGTCGATCCGCGCCTCGAGCTCCTCCGAGATCACGTGCTCGAGCCTGTCAGCCTCCGCGTGGACGTCGTCGACGTGGACGCCGAGCGTCTCGGCGAGGTACAGCTCGAGCAATCTGTGGTGGCGGATCACCTCCAGCGCCACGCGCTCGCCCGCCTCCGTCAGGCGGGCGCCCCGGTAGCGCTCGTGTGCGAGCAGGTCGAGAGCGGCGAGCTTCTTCACCATCGCCGACGCCGACGCGGGTGCGACGCCGAGGTTCTTCGCGAGGGCGCCGATCGTGACGCGACCGTGCGCGGCCTGCAGCTTGTACACCGCCTTCAGGTAGTCCTGGATCGACTCGCTCAGCACTGGTGGGAGGGTAACGTCATGCTCCGTGCCCATCCGAGTCGGCCACTCAGCGGATCCCGACGACGCGTTCATGGTCTGGGCGCTCGAGGCGGGCGCCGTCGACAGGCGCGGCCTCGAGCTCGAGCCCGTCGTCTCCGACATCCAGACGCTGAACGAATGGGCGCTCGAGGGACGGCTCGAGGTGACCGCGCTCTCGGCGGGCGCGTACGCCGCCGTCGCCGACCGCTACCTGCTGTTGCCGCACGGCGCCTCGTTCGGCGACGGTTACGGGCCGATCGTCGTCGCGCGCGGGGACCTGGACCTGCGCGCGGTCGAGATCGTCACGCCGGGCCCCCTGACGACCGCGAAGCGCGTCCTCCACCTCGCCCTCGGCGCGCAGGTGCGGACGCGCGACCTGCCCTTCGACCAGGTGCTCGACGAGGTCGTCTCCGGCCGAGCCGAGGCGGGGCTCCTGATTCACGAGGGGCAGCTCACCTACGCCGACGCCGGGCTCGTGAAGCTGCTCGACCTCGGGACGTGGTGGCAGGAGAACGTCGCGCTGCCGCTCCCGCTCGGGCTCGTCGGCATACGGCGCGACGTCGACCGCTCCGCCGACGTCTCTGCCGTGCTGAAGGAGGCGATCGTCGCGGGACTCGAGAACCGGGACGACGCGATGGCGTACGCGATGGGCTTCGGCCGCGGCATCGACCGCGAGACGGCCGACCGCTTCGTCTCGATGTACGTCAACGACCTGACGCTCGACATGGGTGAGCGCGGCCGCGCCGCCGTCGCGCGCCTCCTGGGGAGGGATGCCGAGTTCGCGCAGTGATCCTCAGCGCCGTGCGGACGCCGGTCGGCCGCTACGGCGGCGGGCTCTCCGGCACGCGTCCCGACGACCTCGCGGCGCTCGTGGTGAAGGAGGCCGTCGCCCGCGCCGGCGTCTCGCCCGGAGAGATCGAGGACGTCTACCTCGGCTGCGCGAACCAGGCAGGCGAGGACAACCGCAACGTCGCTCGCATGGCGGTGCTGCTCGCGGGCCTTCCCGAATCGGTCGCGGGCGTCACCGTCAACCGGCTCTGTGCCTCCGGCCTCGCGGCGATCGTCGGCGCGTGTCATGCCGTGGCCGCGGGCGACGGCGATCTCTTCGTCGCGGGCGGCGTCGAGTCGATGTCGCGTGCGCCCTTCGTCACGCCAAAGCCCGATCGCGCGTTCCCGCGCGGCGACCGGACGATGTACGACACGACGCTCGGCTGGCGCTTCCCCAACCCGCGGCTCGAGGAGCTGTTCCCGCTCGAGACGATGGGTGAGACCGGAGAGAACGTCGCGGAGCACTGGACGGTGACACGGGAGGACCAGGACACCTTCGCGCTCCGTTCGCAGGAGCGGTGGGCCGCCGCGAGCGAGGCGGGCCGCTTCGACGACGAGCTCGTGCCGGCCGGCGAGCTGACGCGCGACGAGCATCCGCGCACCGACACGTCGCTCGAGAAGCTTGCCGCGCTCAAGCCCGCATTTCGCCGGGACGGCACGGTGACCGCCGGTAATGCGTCGGGCCTGAACGACGGCGCGGCCGCCGTGGTCGTCGCTTCCGAGGAGCGTGCCCGCGAGCTCGGCGCCGAGCCGCTCGGGGCGTTCGTCGCGTCCGCCGTGGCCGGCGTCGACCCGCAGGTGATGGGCATCGGCCCGGTGCCCGCGGTGCAGAAGCTCCTCGCGCGCGCGGGCGTCACGGTCGGCGACGTCGATCTGTGGGAGCTGAACGAGGCGTTCGCGTCGCAGTCGCTGGCGGTGCAGCGCGAGCTCGGGATCGCAGATGACCGGCTGAACGTGAACGGCGGCGCGATCGCGATCGGTCATCCACTCGGCATGAGCGGCGCGCGCCTCACCGTCTCGCTCCTGCACGAGCTGCGGCGCCGTGGCGGGAGACGTGGGATCGTGACGATGTGCGTGGGCGTGGGACAGGGGCAGGCGGCCCTCTTCGAGCGTGACGGCGGCTGAGGACTACCTTCTGCTCGGCCTCCGGCTCGGGCGACACGTGGAGGGGCTCGTCGACTCGTACTGCGGCCCGCCGGAGCTGAAGGAGCAGGCGGACGCCGAGGAGCCCGTGGCGCCGGCGCAGCTCGCCGCGGATGCCGCGTCCCTCCGCGACCGGCTCGACGACGGCTGGCTCCGCGACCAGGTGGTCGGCTGCTGGACGTACGCGCGCGTGCTCGCCGGCGAGCAGCTCTCCTACAGCGACGAGGTCGAGGGCTGCTACGGCGTGCGGCCTGGGCGCACGCCCGAGGCGGTGTACGAGCAGGCGCATGCGGAGCTCGACGAGCTGCTCCCCGGCGAGGGATCGCTGCTCGAGCGGAAGCTCGCCTGGCGCGAGCGGCAGCTCTGCCCGGGCGACCGGGCGATCGCCGTTCTCGCCGACCTGCTGCCGCTGTTGCGTTCACGCACGCTCGAGGTCGTCGACCTGCCGGAGAGCGAGCGCGTCACGCTCGACCCGGTGAGCGGCGAGCCCTGGTGGGCGTTCAACTACTACCAGGGCGGCCTGCACAGTCACGTCGTCGTCAACACCGACGTCCCGACGACCGGCCTCGACGTGCTCCACCTCGGCTCGCACGAGGTCTATCCGGGCCACCACACCGAGCACGCGCTGAAGGAGCATCTGCTCGGCGTGGAGGAGACGATTCAGCTGGTGCCGACGCCGCAGGCGGTCGTCAGCGAGGGGATCGCGGAGGTGGGCGGCGACGTCGTCCTCGACGACGCAGCGCGAGAGCAGGCCTACGCGGTCATCCGCGGCCACGGTCTCGAGCTGCCCGACCCGGGCCTGGCCGAGCGGATCAAACGGGCGGGTGATGCGCTGGGGACGATCGGGGTGAACGTGGCGCTGATGATCCACGAGGACGGCGCGAGCGTCGACGACGGCGTCGAGTACGCTGCCCGCTGGGGGCTGCGCCCGCTCGACGAGGCGCGCCGCTCCGTCTCGTTCGTCACCGACCCGACGTGGCGTGCGTACACGATCACCTACTCCGCCGGCGAGGATCTCTGCCGCGCCTACATCGGCGACGATCGTTCGCGCCTGCGCCGGTTGCTGACCGAGCACGTGCGGGTCGGGGAGCTATCGTCCCGCTGATGGCGACGGCCACGACGGAGCACGGTCTCTTCATCGGCGGCGAGAGCGTCGAGCCGGCCTCCGGAGAGCTGCGCGACCTGCGCGAGCCGGCGACGGGCGAGCCGCTCGCGCGTGCCGCGATGGCCGGCGAGGCAGACGTCGACCGCGCGGTCGAGGCCGCCCGCGCAGCGCTCGACGGCCCGTGGGGGAAGACGCCTGCGACCGAGCGCTCGAGGCTCCTGCACGCGCTCGCCGACGCGATCGTCTCGAACCGCAGGGAGCTTGCCGAGCTCGAGTCCCGTAACGTCGGCAAGGCGATCACGACCGTCAAGGCGGAGATCGCCGCGGCCGCCGAGAACTTCCGCTACTTCGCGAGCGCTGTCGCATCGATCGCCGGACGGTCGAACCCGATCGGAGGCTCGCTCCTCTTCTACTCGCAGAAGGAGCCGGTCGGCGTCGCCGGCCAGATCGTCCCGTGGAACTACCCGCTGCTGATGTCGACCTGGAAGCTCGCGCCCGCGCTCGCCGCCGGCTGCGCCGTCGTGCTGAAGCCGGACCCGCAGACGCCGCTGTCGGTGCTGCGACTCGCGGAGCTCGCCGCCGAGGCCGGCTTCCCGGCGGGCGCGATCAACATCGTTCCCGGCGACGGCCCGACGACCGGCGCGTACCTCGTCCGCCACCCGGGCGTCGACAAGATCGCGTTCACAGGGTCGACGCGCACCGGCGGCGAGATCATGCGCCTCGCCTCCGATCCGATCAAGCGCGTCACGCTCGAGCTCGGGGGCAAGAGCCCGAACCTCCTCTTCGCCGACGCGAACCTCGCCGACGCCGTGCCGGCGAGCGTGTGGGCGATCTACGTCGCGGCCGGCCAGTCGTGCGAGGCGCGCTCTCGCCTCCTCGTGGAGAAGGCGCTCTACGACGACGTCGTCTCGCAGGTGACCGATCTCTCTCAGCGCGTGAAGGTCGGGGACCCGCTCGATCCCGACACGCAGATGGGCTCGCTCATCTCGACCGCGCACCGCGAGAAGGTGCACGGCTTCGTCGACGGTGCGCGCGAGGAGGGAGCAGAGATCACGACGGGCGGCGAGATCGGCGCCGGCGCCGGCGCGTTCTACCCGCCGACGGTGATCGCGCAGGCCGACAATCGCATGCGTGCGGCGCAGGAGGAGATCTTCGGACCGGTCGTCACGGTGATCCCGTTCGAGGACGAGCAGGATGCGATCCGGATCGCGAACGACGTCAGGTACGGGCTGATGGCGACCGTCTGGACCGGCGACCCCGCGAAGGGGCACCGCATTGCCTCGCGCATCAAGTCGGGCACGGTCGGCATCAACATGCCGTACACCGCCTTCCCGGGGATCCCGTTCGGCGGCTACAAGCAGTCGGGCTTCGGGCGCGAGCTCGCGCTCGAGACGCTCGACCTCTACCTCGAGACGAAGTCGGTCGTCACCTACACCGGGTCTCGGCCGACGAACCCGTTCGGGCTCTGACTTCCCGGCGGTGGGGGATCCTCGCCGCGGGCACGTTCGCCCAGGCGACGTACTCCGCGATCTGGTTCGGCGTCGCCGTGATGGCGCCGTTCCTCCGGCAGCGCTATCACCTCTCGCTGGGGGAGACCGGCGTGCTCATCTCCGCCTCGCTCGCCGGCTCGGTGCTGTCGCTCGTGCCATGGGGCTTCGCGACCGACCGCTTCGGCGAGCGCGCCGTGCTGCTCGTCGGGCTCGGAAGCTGCGGCGTTGCGCTCGTCGGCGCGGCGTTCGCGCACGGCTTCTGGCCGCTCTTTGCGCTCCTGCTCGCCGCCGGTCTCGCCGGGGCGAGCGTGCAGGCGGCGAGTGGCCGTGCGGTCATGGCCGCGTTCCCGCTCGAGCAGCGCGGGCTTGCGCTCGGTATCCGGCAGACCGCGATCCCGATCGCCGGCTTCGCCGTCTCGCTGACGCTGCCCCACCTGGCGCGTGTGGGCGTCGCCTGGGGATTCGGGTCGCTCGGCGCCGCCTGCCTCGTCGCGACCGCAATCGGCGGCGTTGCGATCGCTGATGTGGCCGCGCCGATCGACGCGCCGGCCGCCGTGAGCTCGCCGCTCCACGACGCGCGGCTCTGGCGGATCGCGCTTGGCAGCGCGCTCGTCGTCGCGCCGCAGATGTGCGTCGTCGGGTTCACCGTGTTGCTCCTCCACGACCACCGCGGCCTCTCCGCCGGCCGGGCGGCGGCCGTGCTCGCGCTCGTCCAGGCGCTCGGGATCGCCGCGCGCATCGGCGCCGGGCGCTGGTCGGACGTCGTCCGCTCGCGGCTCGCCCCGCTGCGCACGATCGCGGTCGTCGACTCCGTCCTCGTCCTCGCCTGCTCGGTCGTGCTCGATGCGCCGCTCGTCGCGCTGCTGCCGCTCCTCGTCGTCGCCGGGGTGCTCGCGATGAGCTGGAACGGCCTCGCCTTCGCAGCGGCGATCGAGGCGGCCGGGCATCGCCGGAGCGGTGTCGCGATCGGCCTCCAGCAGTCCGTGCTGAACGGCTTCGGCGCCGTCTACCCCGGCGTCTTCGGCGCCCTCGTCGGCCGGACGAGCTGGACCTGGGGCTTCGTCGCCGTGGCGCTTCTGCCCGTGGCCGGCTGGCGCGTGCTGAGAGGATTGGCCGGATGACCGTCAGCGAGCGCATCGACGCGGTCTACGCGATCGCACCGCACCGTGCCGCTTACTCGCCGGAGGAGGACGCCGCGCACGAGCTCGCCGCCGCCTGGATGCGGGAGGCAGGGCTCGAGGTCCTGCGCGACGGCGCCGGCAACCTCTTCGGAACGCGCGGCGACGCGCGCGTGTGGGCCGGGTCGCATCTCGACAGCGTTCCGACCGCGGGGCGCTTCGACGGCGTGCTCGGAGTCGTCGCCGCGATCGAGGCGGCCGCTCGGCTGCCCGACCGGCCGCTCGCCGCCGTCGCCTTCCGCGCCGAGGAGACCGGCCCGCTCGGCTGCAAGCGAATCGAGACGCGCCCCGACGCCTACCTGGAGCTGCACATCGAGCAGGGCCCGGTGCTGGCGGAGCTCGGCGAGCCGCTCGGCGTCGTCACCGCCATCGCCGGCCAGGCGCGTGGAACGCGCGTCTTCGAGGGCCATGCCGACCACGCCGGCACGACGCCGATCGCGTTGCGCCGCGATGCCCTCGTCGAGGCGGCGCGCTTCGTCCTGCACGTACGCGAGTGCGCGCGGGAGGGGACGGTCGCGACCGTGGGCTACCTGGAGTGCGAGCCGAACGCGACGAACGTCGTGCCCGCGAAGGTGACGGTGTCGGTCGACGCGCGCTCCGCCGAGGCCGCGCTGCTCGACCGGCTGATCGAGGAGATCGGGTTCGACGTGCACTGGCGCTCGGACCCCGTGCCGATGGGCGACGCGTTCGCGGCGGTGCTCCCGGACGCGCCGCGGCTCGTCTCCGGCGCCGGGCACGACGCGATGTTCGTCCCCAACCCGTCGATGCTCTTCGTCCGCTCGCTGAACGGCGGCGTCTCGCACCACCCCGACGAGCTCTCGAGCGAGGAGGACATCGCGCTCGCCGTCGATGCGCTCACCGCCGCGCTCGATAGGCTCACGGCTCCGTGAGCGACCGCGAGGTCATGAGCTGGGACGACCTGGGCGCGGGTGCGCGCGAGCTTGCGGAAACCGTCGCCGCCGACGGCTACCACCCCGACATGATCCTCGGCATCGCGCGTGGCGGGCTGCTGGTCGCCGGCGCGATCGGCTACGCGCTCGGCGTCAAGAACACCTTCACGATGAACGTCGAGTTCTACACGGGGATCGACGAGCGGCTCGAGGTGCCGATGATCCTGCCGCCCGTCCCCGACCTCGTCGACTTCGCCGACTTCAAGGTGCTGATTGCCGACGACGTCGCCGACACGGGCGCGACACTGCGGCTCGTGAAGGAGTTCTGCGCCGGCAAGGTCGCCGAGGTGCGCTGCGCCGTCCTCTACGAGAAGTCCCGCTCCGTCGTCGAGTGCGAGTACGTCTGGCGCCGCACCGACCGCTGGATCACCTTCCCCTGGAGCGCCGCCGACCCGGTTCTGCAGGGGCTTCCGAGCGAGGCCTGATCCGGCACTAGAAGCCGACCGGAAGGTCGGATAGATTCGGCTCTCCCCCCGGAACCCGGTTCGCAAGGAGAGGAAGCCAATCGTGAGGAACAGGAAGCTCGCGCTCGCCGCGATCTTGCTCGTGGTCGCCGCAGCCGCGGTCGTGCTGGCGCTCGGCACGTCGCCCGGCACGGCCAAGTCGACCGCGGCGTACAAGGCAGCGTGGATCTACGTCGGCCCGCACAACGACGGCGGCTGGTCGCAGGCGCACGACCAGGGCCGCCTGTACGTGCAGAAGGCGCTCGGGTCGAAGGTGCAGACGACCTACAAGGAGAACGTCCCGGAAGGCCCGCAGGTCGCCCAGGTGATCGAGCAGCTGATCCGTGACGGCAACAAGATCATCTTCGCGACGTCGTTCGGCTTCCAGCCGGCGATGGCGGCCGCGGCCGCGAAGCATCCGGACGTGAAGTTCGAGATGGCGACCGGCACGATCATCAAGCCGAACATGGCGGAGTACTACGGCGCAGGCGAAGACGCGATCTACCTCTCCGGCATCGCCGCCGGGGCGGCGACGAAGACCGGCACGGTCGGCTACGTCGTGCCCTTCGCGATCCCCGAGGTGATCCGGCACACGAACGCGTTCACCCTCGGCGTCCAGAAGGCGCATCCGGGCGCGAAGGTGAAGATCGTCTGGACGAACTCGTGGTTCGACCCGGCGAAGGAGAAGAAGGCGGCCGAGAGCCTGCACGCCGCCGGCGCCGACGTGATCGGCCAGAACGTC
>JAICYG010000129.1 GCA_025934335.1 Thermoleophilia bacterium
ACTCGAACGTTCAGCTCGCGAACGACCTCGCGTGCGAGTTGCGCGTCGCGCGGATCGACGCGCAGCAGCGAGGCGGACGGGACGGCGGCGAGGGCCTCCTCGATCAGCGCCCTGAGGACACCGGGATACGCGTCCGTGCCGCGCAGCGCGACCAGGCGCCGGCGAAGCGCACCCTGAAGCGTCTCGACGGACGCTTCGTGCGCGTTGCGCAGCGTGCCGGCCGCGGCGAGTCTCGCTTCCGAACGACGGCGCTCGAGCTCGCGCGCGAGCCGGGCTTCGTCGGCGCGGGCTGCCTCCCGCTCGAGCGTGCGCGCCTCGAGGTGTGCCGATTCGACGATCCGTGCCGCCTCGGCCTCGGTCTCGCCGTGCAGCCGTTCGGTCTCCGCGGCGGCGTCGGCCTCGAGCGCGGTCAGCAGGTCCTTGAGCGCCATCGCCTCAGAGCAGCACGAGGATCATCGCGGCGACCGCGAAGCCGAGGATGACGAGGGTCTCGGGAATCGCGACCATCAGGATCGCGCGCCCGGTCAGCTCGGGCTTCTCGGCGATCGCCGCCATACCCGCGGCGCCGATCTTCGCCTGAGCGAAACCGGTGCCGAGCGCGGCCAGTCCGATCGCGAGCCCCGCGCCGAGGGCCATCAATCCGTGCTGCATGCTGCTCCTCCTCCTTCTTCTCTGTTGTGGTGCGGAATGCTCATGCCGGGGCGCGCTCGCCGAACGGGCGGAACGGCTCGCCTCCTCCTTCGTAGAACTTGCTGAAGAACTCCACGTAGTGCAGGCGGAGTGCCTGGATCATCGGGCTGAACCCCGCGAGCGCGAGGTTGAGTGCGTGGAAGAGCGCCGCGACGAGCACTCCCAGCCAGATCGGGCCCAGCGAGCCGAGCTGGTTCGCGACGATCGCGAGATACGCCGATGCGAGGCCCACGGCCGCGAGGCGCAGGTACGAGAGCACGTTGCCGAACGTGCCGATCAGGGAGAGCGGCCCCATCATCAGGCCGAGTGCGCCTCCGGGGGCGATGACCAGGACGACGCCGACGACGATCGCCGCAACGGCAGGGACCAGTGCGCCTCCGGGCAGGTGGTCGAGAGCGATGCCGGCGAGGCCGAACGTGCCGCCGAGCGCGAGCAGCGTGCCCGCCCGCTCGAGCAGCTCGCCGCCGCGTCGTTCGAGCGCCGAGCGCCAGAGGCCGAGCAGCAGTCCGAGCACGACGTGCGCGGCCCCGATCGCGAGTGAAAAGAGCAGGAGCGGCTCGACCGCGTCCTTGCCGCCGCGGTAGAACCAGAGCGCGTGCAGGCCGGCTCGGTGACCGAGGTCGCCGAGCGCTTCGCCGAAGACGAAGCCGAAGACGATCGCCCAGAGAGATCCCGCGATGAAGACTCGAGTGAGATCGCGGACGACCGGCGACGCGGCGAAGCGGCGGCGGACGAAGACAGACAGCCCGAGGAGGAGCGCGCCGTAGCCGATGTCGCCGACCATCACGCCGACCATCAGCGGCAGGAACAGCGCCATCAGCATCGTCGGATCGAGCGACCCGCTGCGCGGCAGGTCGAGGAGGCGCACGAGGAACTCGAACGGACGGGCCGGCGCTGGGTTTCTCATCAGCACGGGCGGCTCGACACCGGGCCGCGTTTCGAGGGCTTCGACGGCGATCTCTTCACTGGCGGCGAGCTCGAGCTCGTGCCGGAGCAGGCGCAGCTTCGCGGTCGGCGTCCAGCCTGCGGCGACGAAGGTGCGCGCGGTGGCACCGAGCTGCTCGACCGCGTCGAGCTGTGCCAGCTCGGCGAGGAGGCGGCTCCGGGCGGCGGCCCAGGCGGGTGCCCGGGGGGCGAGGAGCTCCTGCAGGTCGGTCGTCGCCACTTCGAGATCGTTCGGGAGGTCACGGAGACGCGCCTCCATCGCGCTGACCGCTCCGTGGAACGAGAGCCGTTCGTAGCGTTCCGGCAGCGGTAGATGGCGGACGTGCTCCCGCCCGAGCAGTGTGCGCACGGCGTCTGCGTCGTCGTGGGCGACGACGACCAGGCAGCCGACCACGTCCGCGTCCACGCGTGTCGTCACGAGCTCGAAGCGGTTGCCGACGAGCTCAAGCAGCGCCGTGCGGAGGCCCTCGACGAGCCCGTCGTCGCTCGTGTTGAGGACGAGAGCGACCGTGTCGAGCCGGAGCGCCCGCAGCTGCTGCTCGTCGAGCTCGGCGAGCTCGGGGACGAGCGGCAAGAGCCGTCGCAGCGGCTCGAGATACCGGGGGAGGACGGCGAGCTCCGTCCGGAGCTCGTCGATGCGCGTCGCGAGCGACTCGATCCGCGGTGCGATCGCGTCGAGCTCCGCGGCGACCTGCGCCGCCTGCACGCTCGCCTCGCCGATCGTCGGGCTCGGCCCGGCGAGCTCGAGCAGCCCGCCCAGCCGGGCGATCAGGAGGCGGAGCTCGTCCGCCCGTGCTTCACGCTCGGCGTCGCCCGGCATCGCGGTGAGCGTCGGCTCCGCCTCTCCGACCGCGGGATCGAGCTGGAGGAGCTGCAGTCGATAGAGGCGTTGCAGGACCTGCTCGAGCCTCGGCGCTCGGCTCACGATTCGCACGCGCGTCATCGGCTCGAGCACGTCGCCTCCTGCCTCACCGGCGGCAGGACGAGCGCCAGCCCGGCCTCGACGAACGCCGCTTCGACCTCGCCCGCCCGGGCCTGCATCGCCGCGGCGGCCGCTTCGGCCGCAGCGGTCACGGCCCGGGTCTCCGTGGCAGCGGCCGAAGCGAGCGAGCCCTGGCGCTCGGCCGACCGGCGCGCGGCGCGCTCGCGCGCCGCAGCGACGATGCCGTCTGCCTCGAGTCGCGCTCGTTCGAGACGCGCCTCGGAGTCGGAGGCGGCGGTCTTGGCAGTCTCGAGCGCGTGCTCCAGCTCGAGCACCGAGCCGAGGGCGCCGTTCTCGGTCGGGGACGTCATCGATTCGCCCGCTGTGCCTGCGCTCGCCGCCGTCCGGCAGCACGTGCCCGGCGCAGTCGGACGCGATCTTCGAGCTCGCGTTCGTCGAGCACCGCCCGGATCGCGTCGCGCTCGCTCTCGAGTCGCGGGATCACCACCTGCTCGAGGGCATTTACGCGACGAGTTGTGCGCGTGATCTCGTCGGCAAGTCGGCGCAGGCTGAGCTCGCGGGCTGCGACATCGAGAAGGCGATCGAGCTGGCGCTCGAAGGCTGCGGCCGCCGCGTCGACGTGTGGCGTGCTCGCGGTGAGGTCGTAGCCGCGCTCGGTAAGGGGGCGCAGGACAGGCTCGTGCTCGAGCTCGACGACCTGCACTCCGGCGACACTCCGCGCCGCGAGCCGTGTCTCGACGTCGCCGGACGCCGCGAGCGCCGCCGACCCGACGACCTCGGCGCCGTCGGCCGAGACCGCCTCGGACAGCGCCCGCCGGCTCTCGGCTGCGCGACGTCCCAGTTCTTCGACCGCCTCGACGACCGACGCGCCCAGCCGACCGAACTCCTTCATCAGGGCCGCGCGCTTGTCCTTGAGCAGGTCACGTCCCTGCGTCGCGAGCCCGATGCGCGCGCGGCGCGCCAGTAGTTCCGTGCGCGTCGCGCTCAGCTCGGCCACGCTCGTCTCCAATCGCCGTCGTTTTCGCGAGGCACGTACCCAGAATCGCGACCCCGAACCCGCTGCGCCATCCGGCGCGACCCCCATGATCCGGACGTCGTCACCCCAGGCAACCCGCGGACGTCACTTACGCTCCGGCCATCGAGATCGACGTCGTCACGCTCACGCTCAACCCCGCCCTCGACGCGACCGCGGAGGTGGATGAATTGCTGCCCTACCGCAAGCTGCGGGGGCAGCTCGTCGCGCGCGAGCCGGGCGGCGGGGGCATCAACGTCGCGCGCGTGCTGCACCGCTTCGGCGTCGCGACTCGAGCGATCTTCCCGGCAGGAGGCCTCACCGGAGCGAGTCTTATCGCGGCTCTTGCCCGCGACGGGGTTCCGATGGAGGCGCTCGACTCACCTGCTCCGACGCGTGAGTCGATCACGATCTGGGTTCGCTCGACCGGCGAGCACTACCGGATCCTCGTCCCGGGAGAGCCGCTGTCCGATCGCGTCCGGCGGGCATGCCTCGAGGCGCTCGGCGCCGCTCCGGCACCGCGCTACGTCGTGCTCAGCGGGAGCCTTCCGCCGGAGCTGCCCGCCGCCGTCGTCGCCGACGTTGCCACGGTCGCGCGGGGCCTCGGCGCGAGTTTCGTCTGCGACTCGGCGGGCGAGGCGCTGGCGGCGGCGGTCGACGCAGGGGCCGATCTCGTCTCGCCGAACCGTCGCGAGTTGCGCGAGCTGCTCGAACCTGGCACGGCACCGGAGGACTTCGACCACGAGGCGGGCGCGCGCCGCCTCGTGGCACGAGGCGTCGGAGCGGTGGTCGTCTCACTCGGCTCGGACGGCGCCTTCGGGGTCGACCGGAGCGGGAACGAGACCCGTTGCCCGTCGCCGGCCGTCAGCGTGCTGAGCGCCGTCGGCGCCGGAGACTCTCTGCTCGCGGGCGTGGTGCTCGGCCTTCTGCGCGACGAGTCGTTCGGAGAAGCCGTCCAGCGCGGCGTGGTCATGGGCGCTGCGACCTGCGTCGAGCACGGCTCCGAGCTGGCCGAGCCCGAGGTGGCGGAGGCGCTGCTCGACGAAGCGCGTCGCGTGAGCAGCCCGGACTGACCGCTCGCGGGTGCGATCACACCGTCGCCGCCAGGCGCCGCCGCTCGGCCTTCCGCTCCTGCATCCGCTCCGGATCGGGCACGGGGACCGCTGCGAGGAGCGCGCGGGTGTAGTCGCTCTCGGGCCGGGTGTAGACGCGCTCGGCGGGGCCCTGCTCGACGATCACGCCTTCGTGCATGACGGCGATCGTGTCGCTCATGCTGCGGACGACGGCGAGGTCGTGGGCGATGAAGAGATAGGTGAGCCCGAGCTCGCGCTGGAGGTCCTTGAGCAGGTTGAGGATCTGCGCCTGGATCGAGACGTCGAGGGCAGAGACCGGCTCGTCGCACACGATCAGCTTCGGGTTGAGCGCGAGCGCGCGGGCAATGCCGATCCGCTGGCGCTGGCCGCCCGAGAACTCGTGCGGGTAGCGGTTCGTGTAGGCCGGGTCGAAGCCGACGAGCTCGAGCAGCGTGCCGACGGCGGCACGGCGCGAGCGCCGCGTGCCGATCCCGTGCGTCTGGAGCGGCTCGGCGACGATGCGGCCGACGGTCATGCGCGGGTTGAGCGAGGCGTAGGGGTCCTGGAAGACGATCTGCATCTCGCGGCGCAGGCGCCGGAGCTGCTCGCCTCGCAGCTCGGTCAGCTCGCGGCCGGCAAAGCGAACCGACCCGGCCGTCGGGCGCAGCAGCTGGAGCGCGGCGTACGCGGTCGTGGACTTGCCGGACCCGGACTCGCCGACGAGGCCGAGTGTCTGCCCCTCCGGGATCTCGAAGCTGACGCCGTCGACGGCCTTGACGTGCCCGACGGTGCGATCGAAGAGGAGACCGTGCCTGATCGGGAAGTGCACCTTCAGGTTCGACACCGCGAGCAGCGGCTCGTTCATGTCGCCACCGCCTCGCGCTCGCTCGCCGGATGCGCCGTGCGCACCCAGTGCCCCGGCCGCAGCTCGCGCAGCGCCGGCGGCTCGACGGTGCACGAGTCGGCGCAGCCGGCGTAGGCGCAACGCGCGGCGAAGCGGCAGGCTGCGGGTGGGTCGATCAGGTCGGGTGGCCGGCCGGGGATCGCGGCCAGCCGGCGCTCGCGCGCCCGGGTGTCGTCGAGGTCGGGGAGGGCCGCAAGCAGCGCCTCGGTGTAGGGATGCTCCGGGTTGCGGAAGAGCTCGTGCGCGGAGGCCTGCTCGACGATCTGGCCGGCGTACATGACCGCGACGTCGTCGGCGGACTCGGCGACGACGCCCATGTTGTGGGTGATCAGGATCATCGCCATGTCGCGCTCGCGGCGGAGGTCGTCGAGCAGGTCGAGGACCTGTGCCTGCACGGTGACGTCGAGCGCAGTCGTCGGCTCGTCGGCGATCAGCAGGCGCGGCTCGCACGCGATCGCGATCGCGATCACGACGCGCTGGCGCATGCCGCCCGAAAAGCGGTGCGGGTAGTCGTCGAGGCGGTCCGCCGCCCGCGGGATGCCGACCTCCTCGAGCAGCCCGACCGCGCGCCGCCGTGCCGAGTGACGGTCGAGGTCGAGGTGACGCTGCAGCACCTCGACGATCTGGGTGCCGATCGTCAGCGTCGGGTTGAGCGCCGTCATCGGGTCCTGGAAGACCATCGCGATCTGGCGGCCGCGGACGTCCTCGAGCTGCCGTTCGGAGAGTGTCGTGAGCTCGCGGCCGTCGAAGCGAATCGAGCCGGAGACGATCTGCGCCGGCGGCGTCGGCAGGAGGCGCATGATCGAGAGTGCGGTGACGGACTTGCCGGAGCCGGACTCGCCGACGATCCCGAGCGTCTTGCCCTTCTCGACGCTGAAGTCGATGCCGTCGACGGCGCGGACGAGGCCGGCGCGCGTGAAGAAGTGGGTGCGAAGGTCGGTGACCTCGAGCAGTGCCATGTCAGGTCTCCCTCGTGCGCGGGTCGAGCGCGTCACGAAGGCCGTCGGCGATGAAGTTCGCGCAGAGCACGAGCGTGGCGATCGCGAGGCTCGGGATGATGATGATGTGCGGGTGAGCGCGGTAGGCGTCGCGGCCGTCCTGGGCCATCGCGCCCCAGGACGCGTCGGGCGGGTTGATGCCGAGGCCGAGGAAGGAGAGGAACGCCTCGCCGAGGATCACGCCCGGCAGCTCGAGGAAGATCGTGATCACGAGCACGCCGAGCGTGTTCGGGAGCAGGTGGCGGCCGAGGATCGCGTACCAGCGGACACCCACCGCCTTGGCGGCGCGCACGTAGTCGTTCTCCTTGAGCGTGATGATCTGCCCGCGGACGACGCGCGCGGTGATGAACCAGCTGGCGATCGAGAGCGCGACCACCATCGTCCAGAAGTTGACGGTGCCGATGATCGCGAGCGCAAGGATCGCGAACGGCAGGTACGGCAGCCCGTAGAGCGCGTCGAGGAAGCGCATCAGCCCGTTGTCGAGCTTTCCGCCGACGAAGCCTGAGACGGCGCCGTACACGACGCCGATCAGGAGGATCGCGACCGTGGCGCCGAAGCCGATGCCGATCGAGATGCGGCCGCCGAGGGCCGCGCGCGTGAAGAGGTCGCGGCCGAACTGATCGGTGCCGAACGGGTGACTCCAGCTCGGCCCCTGGTAGGCGTCGGGAAAGTAGATGCGGTTCGGGTCGTGCGGCGAGAGGATCGGCGCGACGACGCACCAGACGACGATCAGCAGGAACACGATTCCCGCCGCCACCGCGCCGCGGTTGCGCAGGTAGCGACGCCAGGCGTCCTGCCAGAGGCTCGACTGCCGGATCGGCGCGCCGGCCTCGACCCCGGCCATGCGGCCCGCGATTTCCGTGGCGCTCACGTGCGCGCCTCCCGTGTCCGCGGGTCGAGGATCCCGTAGAGGATGTCCACGAGCAGGTTGGCGGCGATGACGATGATCGAGAGCAGCACCGTCAGCCCCATCACGACCGAGTAGTCGCGCGCACTGACGGCGGTGACGTAGTAGCGGCCGATGCCGGGGACGGCGAAGATGTTCTCGACGATGAACGAGCCGGTGATGATGTAGCCGAGCAGCGGCGCCGCCGCCGTCACGACCGGGATCAGCGAGTTGCGCAGGACGTGGATCCCG
>JAICYG010000144.1 GCA_025934335.1 Thermoleophilia bacterium
CCCGCCGACGGTCGTCGCGCCGACCGCGCGCTGCGCGACGGCAGCGGCGAGGTCGCGCGGGCCGAGCTTGCGCGCGCTCGCGTCGAAGCGCTCGAGCTCGGCACGGGACAGCCCGACGACGATCTCGCCGTCGAGCACGCCGATCGTCGCGGGCACGCCGCCGCCGTCGCGAACCGCCGCTTCCGACCGCAGCCCGACCTCGATGCCCTCGCCCGGTGGGAAGCCGTGCGCGACGAGCGTCGTCTCGAGCGCGACGACGGCGTACGAGGCGCGCACCTCTTCGGCGACGCGGATCACGGCATCGACCCCATCCGCGCGCAGCAGCGCGCGGCGGTCGCGACGCCGAGCTCGGCGCCGCCGACGAGGAAGCCCGCGGCGAGTGCGTCGCCGGCGCCGGTCGTGTCGACCACCTCGACCTCCAGAGCCGCGTGGTCGGCGCCGTCGACCGTCAGGCCGCGCGCGCCGCGCTTCAGCACCCAGCGCGTCGCGAGCTCGCCGACCGCCTCACGCTCGCGCTCCGTCGCGAACACGAGGTCGGGTGCGAGTCGCGCGAGTCGCGCCCGGAACGGGTCGTCGACGAGCGTGCATGCGGAGACGTCGGCCGAGACGCGCGCTCCGAACCCGCGTGCGTGCCGCGCGGCCTCGTCGACGGCGGACGCGATCGGCTCGCGCAGGAGCGAGTACCCGGAGACGTGCAGCACGTCGCAATCGAACCACGCCGCCTGCAGGTCCCGTGGCGAGAGCTCCGGTGCGGTGCCGCGGTCGGACGCCATCGTCCGGTCGCCGCCCGCGGCGATCGAGACGACGGTCCCGGTCCGCCCGGCGACGGGGCCGCAGTGCTCGACGCCGCGGTCTCGCAGCCCGCGCAGGACGAGCATGCCGGCCGCGTCGTCCCCGACCCGACCGACGAAACGAGCGTCCGCGCCGAGCGCCGCCGCCCACGCCGCGACGTTCGCCGCCTGCCCGCCGGGCCCCGTCGAGGTCTCCGCCATCCGGTCGTCCCCGGGGGCGAGCGGCCCCTCGAGCCTCACGATCACGTCGAGCAGGAGGTCGCCGATCGTGGTCACGCGCATCGGCGTTTACGCTAACCGGGTGGACGGAGACAGTCGCCGGTCGAGGCTTCGCTCGTTCGCGATCGGCGGCCTGCTCGGCGCGGCCGGCGCGCTCGCGACCGTGCGGCATTCGTCGCGGCGTCTCTCGCGGAGGCCGCGGAACACGCCGGCGGGCCTGGCCGCGTTCGAGGATGCGCCGTGCTTCCTGGAGCACGTCGGGGAAGAGGCGCAGCGCTACCGCGAGGGCGGCGAGACCTCGGCGGGCACGTCGAACCCGACATAGCGGTCGGTCATGAAGTGCGCGGCGGCGGTCATGTGCTGCACCGACGGACGGCCGCCGACGAGCGTCACCCTGAACCAGGCCGGGATGCTCCGGTCGAGGAAGGTGATCGTGTCCGGCGCGACGAGGTGGGCGTTCGTCGGCTTCGACCAGTAGGGCTGCGTCACGTCGAGCGGCGTCTGCGACGAGGGGACCCAGCGCGAGCGGGCGTTCGCGCGGTCCCAGCGGCGATCGCCGATGACGATCCCGGCAGGGCCGCCCCGCGTCCGGAACGACATCCGGTGCGGCGCCACGATCGTGAACCGCGTGGTCGTTGCGTTCGACGGCGTTGACGCGAGCGTCTCGTCGAAGACGATCGTTCGCGACGCGCGGTAGGCGCGCTCTACCCGGGCGAGCAGTCTCGCCGCGCCGGGCGCGTGCAACGGCAGCGCGAACGTGAGGATGCGTCCCTCAACGGAGACGCGCAGCGGCCCGGTGTCGGCCGACGCGGCGCGGTAGCAGCCTGCACCGCAGGACACGGCGGGGACGCCGCCCACGCGTACGGCGCGGCCGTCGACCCCGGTGGCGTCGGGGCCGACGAGCGTCACCGTCGCCCGCCCGGGCTCGCGCGCGACGGCGACGGCGAGCGTGCCGAGCTCGCGCGCGGCGACGACGGCTGAGGCGCTCGGCAGCGTCGGCGGCTGCGGCACAACGTGCGGCGCTGCGGCCGCCGCCGGCGCGTCCGTGCCCGGCCGCAGCTCGGTCAGGAATGCGACGGCGACGACGATTCCCGCGATCGCGATCGCCTCCACCGTAGCCGAGCGGCGAAGCCGCGCGAACGCGCGGATCAGGAACGTGCGGTTCAGCCAGCCGACGCCGAGCAGCGGCAAGAAGATCGCCGTCTTCACGATCAGCGCGCGCCCGTAGGACGTCGACCAGAGCTGCGACACCGACGAGAGCTCCGTCACGGCGCGCGCCGTGCCGGTCCCGGCGAGCAGGATGACCGCGACGAGCGCCGCCGAGGAGAAGCGGTGGGCCGCAGCGGTGCGTCGTTCGGAGTCGGCCGCTGCGTGCGGCACGACGAAGACGATCGCGAGCAGCCCGCCGAGCCACGTGGCGGCCGCCGCGAGGTGCACGAGGTCGGCGAGAGGCGCCAGGACGAGCGGCTGGTTCGGATCGAGCGAGTGGCCCGCGAGCACGGGCGCGAGGAGCAGAGCGAGCGCCGCTGCCCCGGCGACCGCGAGCAGACGGCGGAACGTGGGCGCGAGCGCCGCCGCCGCGCCCCCGCCGACCGCGACGCCCACGGCGACCTTCATCACGAGGTCGAATCGCGTCCCCCCCTGCGCCGCGTGCAGCATCCCGCTGCCGCCGACGAAGGCGACGAGCAGCGAGAAGAAGAGGAGGTGCGCCAGCGGCCGCTCGAGGGCGGGCCCGAGAAGGCGCCAGGTGAGAAGCCCGAAGACCGCGGCCCCGGCGGCCGCAAGCAGGCCGAGGTAGTACAGCGTTCGCAGCAGGACGTCGGCCCAGCCGAGCGCGGCCGAGGCGCCGAGCACGGGCGTCGGCGCCGCCTGTCCCGCGCCGACCGCGAAGGCGAGCACGCCCTCCTCGTGGTGCCCGTCGTCCGAGACGATGCTCCAGCGCACGCTGTAGCCGCCGTCGGCGAGGCCCCTGCGCAGCGGGATCGTGACGACGCGCCCGCGGACGGTGGCGCGGCCGTCGAGCACCGACTCCTGTGTGGCATTCGCGACGGCCGACGTCCCGCCCGCCACGCGCACTCCGTCGTCGAACACGACGGTCACCGCGCGTGGCGCCGTGGCGACGACCGCTCCGTTCGCCGGCGTCGTCCGCAGGAGCGTCGCGTGCGCGAGCGCCGTCGCCGGCGCGGCAAGTCCCGCGAGCACGACGAGGGCGGCGGCGGCGGCGAGCCTCACGCGGCCGAGGCTAGCCGCGCGGCCGCTGGTAGCCTTGCCGCGCTCGTGCCGATCTACGAGTACAAGTGCCCGAACGGCCATCTCTTCGAGGTCATCCACGGGATGACCGAGGAGGGGCCGACCGCGTGCGAGGTGTGCGGCGAGGGGCCTCTTCAGCGGGTCCTGCATCCCGTCGCCGTCCACTACAAGGGCTCGGGCTTCTACTCGACCGACTACGGCCGCCGTTCGAAGCAGCCGTCCAAGGAGGGTGGCTCGAGCGACGGCTCGTCCTCGTCCGATTCGGGCTCGAGCGGCTCGTCCGACTCCGGCTCGGGCTCCGGGTCGAGCGAGCCGAAGAAGGCCGCGGAGGCGTAGGGCGCCCATCGCGGAGGGTTCTCTCCGCGGCGACGGATCGGTTGTTAAAGGCGCGGGAAGCTGCGGCGGCGCCCCGAGACCGCCTCGAGCACGAGCAGGAGGGCGACGGCGCCCGCGACGGCGAGCAGGAACGGCCCGATGCTCCAGCTCGCATGCACCTTGTGCCCGAGCACGACCTGTCCGATCAGGCCGCCGATCAGCGCGCCGACGACGCCGACGGCAATCGTCGCAAGGCAGCCGATTGCCTGCCGGCCGGGGGTGACGAGCCGCGCCACGAGGCCCGCGACGAGCCCGAAGAGGAGGAACGACACGATCCCCATCGGCGGGAGGCTACTGCAGCGTGTGCCCGGTGACGCAGCCGGGCCCGAACGGGTCGGTCGGCGGCTGCGGCGCCGACTTGCCGAGGAACATCGCGAGCGTCGCCGGGTTGTCCTCGCTCGGGCTGCCCGTGCCGCCGCCGCCGAGGTCGCCGCCGAGCCGGCAGTGCACGGCGTTCCCGCTCGACGCCCGGAACTTCACCCAGCCGAGCTGGATCAGCTGGCTCGTGCTCAGGTCGGTCGTCAGCGGCTTCACGTACGAGCTGCCGTCGAACGGGAGCTTGAAGAACGTCGAGATCGACGCGAGCTTCGACGTGACCGCGTCGATCACCGCCTGCTGCCGCGCGCCGCGCGTCACGTCCGTCTCCGCCGGGTCGAGCATGTTCTCGCGGATCCGCGAGTAGATCAACGCGCGCTGGCCACCCATGTGCTGCTCGCCCTTCTCGAAGCGCCAGCCCGGCCACTGCTGACAGCGCGCCTGGGTCGCGTACGGGCAGTCGAAGCGATTCGACCGGATCGGCTTCGGCACGTTCACGTCGATGCCGCCGAGCGCGTCGATCAGATCCTTGAAGTCGCCGAAGTTGACGACTACGACATGGTTGATGTCGAGCCCCGTGAAGCCGTGGATCGTCTCCAGCGCGAGCTGCGGGCCGCCGAGCTGGAAGGCGGCGTTGATCTTCTGCGTGCCGTGGCCCGGGATCGGTACCTGGATGTCGCGCGGGATGGAGAGGTAGTACAGCCGGTGGTGCGACGGATCCGTACGCATCAGCATGATCGAGTCGGAGTGCATGTCGCCGGCGCGCGAGGCGAGATTCGAGTTGTCGGTCCCGAGCATCAGGATCGTCGACGAGTGCGAGACGAGCAGCCCGCTCTGCTTCGTCAGCACGGCCTTCGCGTCCGGTGCCAGTCGCTTGTTCGCGTCCGAGACGCCGTGCGAGACCGAGAGCCAGCCGAGCACGCCCCAGACGACGAGGAAGAGGACGATCAGGCCGAGCGCGATCGCGACCCGGCGACCCCAGTGCGGCCGCCTCGGCGTCGCGGTGCCGGGGCCGCGGTACTCCGCGAGCTCGTCGCGGCCGTCGTGGCTGCGGACGCGCGCGGGGCGCACGGTCGGCACCTTCCCTTTCGCGCGACCCCCCCGGTAGACGCGATAGGGCTTCTCTTCCCGCGCCATTCGGCGGGGTAGGTTACCCGCGCCAGATGAAGGACACGCGCGTGATCGCCGTCGACCTCGGCGGCACGAAGATCCTCGCCGGCGTCGTCGACGAGGACGGTGCCGTGCACGAGACCGTCGAACGCCCGACGGTGACGACGTCACAGGCGGCGCTGCTCGACGAGCTCGCCGACGTGGTTTCTTCGCTGCCGCACGAGGGGGTGGGGGCAGTCGGCTTCGGCATACCCTCGCGGATCGACCACGAGCATGGCCTCGCGCTCGGCGCGGTCAACATCCCGATCCGGGACGTTCCATTCGTCGACGAGATGCAGAAGCGCCTCGAGTTGCCGGTCGAGATCGAGAACGACGCGAGCTGCGCCGCCTACGCCGAGTTCAGGCTCGGTGCCGGCCGCGGTGCGAACGACCTGATCGCGCTCACGCTCGGCACCGGCGTCGGCGGCGGCGTCGTCTCGGGCGGCCGCCTCTTCCGTGCGTACACGGAGCTCGGGCACATCGTGATCGTCGAGGACGGCGAGCCGTGCCAGGGCGCATGCTCCGGTCGCGGCCACGTCGAGTCGTACTGCTCCGGCACGGCGGCGGGGAAGGTCGCACGGCGGGTGCTCGGCCCGGATGCGACGGCGCGCGATCTCGTCGAGCAGCGTCATCCGGCGCTGCTCGAGATCGGCCACCACCTCGGCGTCGCGATCGGGTCGCTCGTCAACGTCTTCGGTGCGACCCGCGTGGTCATCGGCGGTGGGTTCGGGATCGCCGCGTTCGATCAACTCGTTCCCGCGGCGCGCAGCGCCGTGCTGCGCGAGGCACTCGCGCCGTCGGGGCAGACGCTCGAGATCGAGCGCGCCGAGCTCGGGGCGGAGGCCGGGCTCATCGGCGCGGCGCTCGTCGCGCTCGAGGCGGTGTAGTGCCGCTCGCCGTTTGCGCGACCCCGATCGGCAATCTCGGCGACGTCACCCTCCGCGTGCTCGAGGAGCTCCGCGAGGCGGACGTCGTCCTTGCCGAGGACACCCGGCACACGCGCGCGCTGCTCGAGCGGCACGGCATCCGGGCGCGACTCGTCTCCTACCACGAGCACAACGAGGCCGCTCGCGTCGCCGAGGTGCTGCCGCGGCTCGAGGCGGGGGCGAGGGTCGCGCTGGTCTCGGACGCGGGCTTGCCGCTCGTCTCCGATCCGGGCGCGCGGCTCGTTCGGGCGGCGCTCGAGGCGGGCGTGCCGGTGACGGTGCTTCCGGGGGCGTCCGCGGTCGAGACCGCGCTCGTCGTGAGCGGGCTCGGCGGCGGGAGGTATGCGTTCGTCGGCTTCCTGCCTCGGAAGGCCGGAGAGCTGCACGCGCTCTGGCGTGAGACGTCCGCCTGGGGCTGCGCCGTCGTCGCGTTCGAGTCGCCGCAGCGGGTCGGGGCGTCGCTCACGGCTCTCGCTGCCCTCGACCCGTCGCGGCCGGTCGCCGTCTGCCGCGAGCTGACGAAGCGGTTCGAGGAGGTCGTGCGCGGGACCGCAGCGGAGCTCGCCTCCCGACTCGCCGAGCCTCCGAAGGGCGAGATCACGCTCGTCGTCGCGCCCGGGGAGGGGGCCGCCCTGCCGGATCTCGAGGCCGCGGTCGCGGCCGTCGGCGAGCTCGTCGCGGCAGGAGCGCCCCGCGCGGTCGCCGCAGAGGTCGTCTCGACGCTCACCGGCGCCCGCCGGAACGACCTCTATCGACGCTCTTTGTGACGATTTGCGCACCTCTCTGTGCCAACTTTGTAACCTCGCTTGACAACACCTCCGGCTGCCGCCACCCTGGACGAACACACGTTCTCCTTCCCGAACAGCCGAGGTGGTGCCGATGCGTCGTCTTCTTCTCGTCGCGGCTGCGGCCGCGCTCCTGCTCGCGCCG
>JAICYG010000022.1 GCA_025934335.1 Thermoleophilia bacterium
GAGCGCCCGCGGTACCACCCCGGCTACTACGGCGCGTTCGTCTTCGATCCCGACGGGCACAACGCCGAGGCCGTCTTCCACGACCGGCGCTAGCCGGCGACGCGGGCGGCGACGAGCAGCAGCGACATCGCCGCGCAGCCGCATGCAGTGGCGGCGACGACGAGCGCGAGAATCCTGACCGGGATGACCATGCCCGGGATATCGGCAGGCACCGGTCTAGACTCCACCCCTGAAATGAGCGCTCTGGATCCCCTTTCCGGCGAGCAGCGGGAGATCCGCGAGCTCGTGCGCACGATCGCACGGGAGCGGATCGCCCCGCGCGCCGCGGAGATCGACAAGAGCGCCGAGTTCCCGTGGGACGTCGTCGAGGTGTTCCGTGAGAACGATCTCTTCGGCGTCATGTACGACGAGGAGTACGGCGGCATCGGCGAGAGCTCGCTGATGACGCTCGTGACGATCGAGGAGCTCTCGAAGGTGTGCGCGACGAGCGGGCTCATCATCGCGGTGCAGGAGCTCGGCTCACTGGGCATCAAGCTTGCGGGCAGCGACGAGCAGAAGCAGCGCTTCCTGCCGAGGCTCGCGAGCGGCGAATGGCTCGCCGCCTACGCGCTCACCGAGCCCGGCTCAGGCTCCGACAGCGCCGCGATGCGCACGACCGCTGTGCTCGACGGCGACGACTACGTGCTGAACGGCGGCAAGCGCTTCATCACGAACGCCGGCGTCGCGTCGCTCTACGTGGTGTTCGCGAAGACCGACCCGGACGCGGGTCATGGCGGCATCACCGCGTTCGTCGTCGAGTCGGAGGCGACCGGGTTCGAGGTGGGGCGCATCGAGCCGAAGATGGGGATCAAGGGCTCGACGACCGGCGAGGTCTTCTTCAACGACTGCCGCATTCCGGTGGCGAACCGGCTCGGCGAGGAAGGCGAGGGGTTCAAGATCGCGATGCGGATCCTGGACCGCTCACGTCCCGGGATCGGCGCGCAGGGGCTCGGGCTCGCACAGGGCGCGACCGACTACGCGCTCGAGTACGCGCGCTCGCGCGAGACGATGGGCAAGCCGATCGCACAGCACCAGCTGATCGCCGGGATGCTCGCGGACATGGAGACGAAGTGCGAAGCCGCGCGCGGGCTCCTCTACAAGGTCGGGTCGATGATCGACGAGGGAGACACCGGCGCGGAGCTGACGAAGCTCTCCGCCATGGCGAAGCTCTACTGCACGGACGTCGCGATGGAGGTCACGACCGACGCGGTGCAGGTGCTCGGCGGCTACGGCTACATCCAGGAGTACCCGGTCGAGCGCATGATGCGCGACGCCAAGATCACGCAGATCTACGAAGGCACGAACCAGATCCAGCGGCTTGTGATCGCCCGCGAGATGCTGAAGGAGAACCGCGCGTTCCTCCTTGCAGGCGTTGGCTGAGCCCATCGACCTACGCGCGAAGCTCGCGGCGATCGACGAGCCGTGGTCGCCGCGGATCGTCGCGCACTACAACCGCAACAAGGTTTTCGTCGCGAAGGCCCGTGGCGAGTTCGTCTGGCACTCGCACCCCGAGACGGACGACCTCTTCCTCGTCCTCGACGGCAAGCTCACGATCGACCTGCCCGACGGAGCGGTCGCGCTCGGACCGGGCGAGCTCTTCGTCGTGCCGAAGGGCGTCGAGCACCGGCCGCGGTCGGAGCGGGGGGCGTCGCTGCTCCTGATCGAGCCGCTCGGCACGCCGAACACCGGCGACCCCGAGACGGCGGCACCCGAGATCGACGCGTAGCCTCGGCGGTCAGTCCACCGTCTTCAGGAAGCCCTCCACCGCCTCGAGGAACGCCTCCGGCTCCTCGACGTGCGGCATGTGGCTCGACTCCTCGAAGAGCTGCCACTTCGACCCTGTGATCCGCTGGTGGATCTGCTCGACGATGTGCGGGGTCGCCTCGTCGTAGCGGCCCGAGACGAGGAGCGTCGGCACGTCGATTTCGGGCAGGCGGGCGGTGATGTCCCAGGTCTTCAGCGAGCCGATGCAGTGGAACTCGCTGGGGCCGTTCATCGTGTGGTAGACGGTCGGGTCCTCCGCCATCTGGGCGAAGCTCCGCTCGACGTAGTCCGGCCACGGCACGCGGCAGAGGTGGCGGTCGTAGAAGACGCGCACCGCCTCTTCGTACTCCGGCGTGTCGGTCGTCCCGTCGGCCTCGTGCTTCGTCAGCGTCTCCTGCACGTCGGCCGGTAGGTCCTCGCGCAGGCGGTTCGCCTCCGCCACCCAGAGCGGGATCGAGGCAGGGGAATCTGCGACCACGATCGCCTTGAGCCCCGCCGGGTGGTCGAGCGCGTGCTCCATCGCGAGCATGCCGCCCCACGACTGCCCGACGACCGCGTAGCGGCTCTCGATGCCGAGGTGACGCGTCAGGTCGACGAGCTCGTCCTTGAAGAGCTGCACCGTCCAGAAGTCGGCCGGCGCGTCAGGGCGGTGGGTCGACTTGCCGCAGCCGACCTGGTCGTAGAGGACGCAGCCGCGGCCGTAGCGCGACAGGTTCGCGATCGGCTCCGTGTAGTCGTGCGCCGCGCCGGGGCCGCCGTGGCAGATCACGACCGGCGTCGGCCCCGCCTCCAGGTCGCCGACGACGCGGTACCACGTCTCGAGCCCGTCCCTCGTCATCGTGCCCTCGCTCATCTCGCATCTCCTTTCGCGTCCAGCGGGTGGTGGCAGGCGGCGAAGCGGCCGCCGCCGTGGTCGACGAGCGGCGGCCGCTCGACGCTGCAGATCTCCGTCGCATACCGGCCGCGGGTGTGGAAGCGGCAGCCGGCCGGGGGCGCGACCGGGCTCGGCACCTCACCCTCGAGCACGATCCGCTCGCGCCGGATCTCCTCCTGCTCGCCCTCGATCGCCGGGATCGCGGACAGGAGCGCCTCCGTGTAGGGGTGCACCGGGTGCAGGAAGAGCTCGTCCGACGGCCCCACCTCCATGACGACGCCCAGGTACATGACGGCGATCCGGTCGGAGACGTGGTGGACGACGCCGAGGTCGTGCGCGATGAACACGTACGTCAGGTCGAATTCGTCCTGCAGGTCGTCGAGCAGGTTGATCACCTGCGCCTGGATCGAGACGTCGAGCGCCGAGACCGGCTCGTCGGCGACGATCAGCTTCGGGTTCAGGGCGAGCGCGCGGGCGACGCCGATCCGCTGTCGCTGGCCGCCCGAGAACTCGTGCGGGTAGCGGTTCACGTGGTCGGGGGAGAGGCCCACGATCTCGAGCAGCTCGCGCACCCGCCGCCGCAGCTCGGCGCCCGACAGCTGGCCGTGGATCCGGAACGGGTCGGCGAGGATCTGCGCCACGCGCTTGCGCGGGTTCAGCGACGCGTACGGGTCCTGGAAGATCATCTGCAGCTCGCGCCTGAACGGCCGCAGCTGCCGCCGCGAGAGGGTCGTGATGTCGCGGCCGCCGAACCGCACCGTGCCCGCCGTCGGCTCGTGCAGCCGCACGAGCAGGCGGCCGAGCGTCGACTTGCCGCAGCCCGACTCGCCGACGACGCCGAGCGTCTCGCCGCTCCGCACCTCGAGCGAGACGCCGTCGACCGCGTGCACCCGCTCGCCGCCGCCCCGGAACGCCGTGCCGCCGACCGTAAAGTGCTTGACTAGGTCATGCGCCTCGAGCAGGACGTCGCTCACGCCGTCCTCCGCTCGCGCCGGAGCTCCGGCCGCACGGCCGGGTCGAGGTGGCACGCGTCGAGGTGGCCGGGCCCAACCTTCGCGACGAGCTCGGGTCGCTCGTCGCACTTGGGGAAGCGGTAGGCGCAGCGCGGCGCGAAGCGGCAGCCCGCGGGCGGCGCGAGGAGCGACGGCGGCTGCCCCGGGATCACCGTCAGCCGCCGCCCGCGCGTTCGGCCGACGCGCGGGATCGAGCCGAGGAGGCCCCACGTGTAGGGGTGCTGCGGGTCGCGGAAGACGGCGGCCTTCGGCCCCACCTCGACGACGCCGCCCGCGTACATCACGACCACTCGCTCCGCCAGGTCGGAGACGACGCCCATGTCGTGCGTGATGATCAGGATCGACGAGCCGTGGTCGCGGCGCAGGCTCTTCATCAGCTCGATGATCTGCGCCTGGATCGTCACGTCGAGCGCCGTCGTCGGCTCGTCGGCGATCAGGAGCGACGGGCTGCACGAGAGCGCCATCGCGATCATCACCCGCTGGCGCATGCCGCCCGAGAACTCGTGCGGGTACTGGCCGAAGCGCCGCTCCGGGTTCGGGATCCCCACCTCGGCGAGCAGCTCGACCGCCCGCGCCTTCGCCTGCCGCCGCGACAGGTCGCGGTGGGCGCGCAGCTGCTCGACGATCTGCCAGCCGACCGTGTAGACCGGCGTCAGCGCCGTCATCGGGTCCTGGAAGATCATCGCGATCTCGCCGCCGCGCACCTGGCGCATCTCGTTCGGCGGCAGCGCCATCAGGTCGCGCCCGCGCAGCAGCACCTCGCCCTCGACGATCGCGTTCGGGTCGCGGATCAGGCGCATCACCGCCATCATCGAGACGGTCTTGCCGGAGCCCGACTCGCCGACGATGCCGACCACGTCGTCGACGTCGACCGAGAGCGTCAGGCCGTCGACCGCACGCACGAGCCCCGCCTCCGTCCGGAAAGAGACGCGCAGGTCGCGGATCTCGAGGAGTGGCTCCGCATCCGCTCCCGGCGGCGGCAAAGCCGCCGCCTTCGCTCTTTGCTGAGCTCCGTCGAGCCTACGCTCAGACACGCCGCACCCTCGGGTCGAGCCAGGCATAGATGAGGTCGACGACGGCGTTCGCGACGACGACGAAGAACGCCGCGTAGATCACCGTCGCCAGGATCACCGGCAGGTCGAGGTTCTGCAGGGAGTCGTAGGTGAGCTTGCCGACGCCGTGCAGCCCGAACACCACCTCGGTGAGGAGGGCGCCGCCGCCGACGAGCGCGCCGAAGTCGAGCCCGAACAGCGACACGAACCCGATCAGCGACGTGCGCAGCGCGTGCCGGAAGAGGACGCGCCGCTCGGTCAGCCCCTTCGCGCGGGCGGTGCGCACGTAGTCCTCCTCCTGCGCCTCGACGATCGCCGAGCGCAGCACGCGCGCGTAGATGCCGATGTAGAGGATCGAGAGCGTCAGCCACGGCAGGATCAGCGACTTGAACCAGCCGAACGGCGAGCGGGAAAACGGGATGTAGCCGAGTGGGGGGACCCAGGAGAAGACGCTCCCGTGCAGGCGGCTCTGCGTGATCAGGTTGACGACCTCGCCGAGCCAGAAGACGGGCATCGAGATGCCGACGAGGCCGACGATCATCACGAGCGTGTCGATCGGTCTCCCCCGGAAGACGCCGGCGAGCATCCCCATCGCGATCGAGGCGAGCACCCAGATGACCGCCGCGCCGAAGACGAGCGACAGCGTCACCGGCGCCGCCTGCGTCACCTGCGGGATCACCTTCGCACCGCGGTTCACGTACGAGGTCAGGTCGCGCGAGATGAAGAGCTTCTTCATCATCAGCCCGTAGCGCACGGGCAGCGGCCGGTCGAGGCCGAAGTCGTGCCGCACCGCCTGCAGCGTCGCCTGGTCGGCGTTCTTGCCGGCGATCCGCGCCGCCGGGTCGACTCCCGGCGTCGCGAAGAAGATCAGGAACGAGAGCACGCTGATCGAGAAGAGCACGAACAGCATCGAGACGAACCGGCGCGCCAGGAACCGCGCCATCAGTCGCGCCTCCGCAGCTTGGCGCGCGGGTCGAGCGCGTCGCGGACCCCGTCGCCGAGCACGTTCAGGGCGAGCACCGTCAGCGCGATCGCGATCCCCGGCGCGAGCGCGACCGCCGGCCGCGTGTAGAGCACGTCCTGGCCGTCGAGGATGATCGTGCCCCAGCTCGCCTGCGGCGGCTGCACGCCGATCGAGAGGAACGAGAGCGCCGCCTCGGTCAGCATGTCGATCGCGAGCATCAGCGGGAAGAACACGATCACCGTCGTGAGCACGTTCGGGAGCACGTCGCTCCAGATCAGCCGCCAGTTCGAGGCACCGAGGCCGATCGCCGCCTCCACGAACTCGCGTCGGCGGAGCGAGAGCACCTCGCCGCGGATCGGCCGTGCCACGTACGGGATGTAGACGAGCCCGATGATCGCGATCGGGAGCAGCAGGCTGCCGGACGTCAGGTGGAACGGGCCCCACGAGATGCCGCGCGCGATCAGCACCGTCGAGAGGCTGATCGCGAGCAGGTACACCGGGAACGCCCAGACCACGTCGAGGAGCCGCGAGAGGACGCCGTCGACGATGCCGCCGAAGAAGCCGGCGACGAGGCCGACGAGGAGCGCGAGCGCCGAGGTGATCAGCGCCGCCGACGTGCCGATCAGGAGCGAGTTGCGGCCGCCGTAGAGCAGGCGGGCGGCGACGTCGCGGCCCTGCTCGTCGGCGCCGAGAAAGTAGTGGTGGAGATCCCAGGTCGGGCCGATCGGCGTCACGCCGAGGCCGAGCCCCTGCGTCGACTGCACCATCACCGGCACGCTCTTCCCGTTCACGATCGTCGTCCCGTCGAGGTTCGACTGGAACGGGTCCGTGTGCGCGACGTGGTGCGCGTAGAGCGGCGCGCACAGGCACGCGACGACGATCAGGAGCAGCAGCAGCGCCATCGCGAGCGCGACGCGGTTCCGCGCGAGGCGGCGCGCCGCGAGCCGCCACGGCCCGATCGCGACCGCGGCGGGGCCCCCGCCCGTCTGGGCGGGAACCTCGCCGACGATCGCACCGCTCACCGAGACCCCGGGCGAGCGGCTACTGCACCCAGGACTGGTCGACCAGCCAGTAGAACTGCTTGCTGAAGACGAAGTTGCCGACACGCTTCGACACGAAGTCGATGTGCCTCGGCGTGAACAGGGTCGCCATCGGCGCCTGGTCGGTCACCTCGTGGTCGATCTTCGCCCAGAGCGCGTTCGCCTTCGGGAAGCTCGTCTCCTCGAGCTTCAGCGCCTGGTGCATCTGCCTGTCGATCGGCTTGTTGCAGAAGCCCGCCATGTTGATCGACGAGTCGCTGCCCGGGTGGAACGAGTCGCAGCCGAACAGCACGTTCAGGAAGTCCGATGCAGCGGGGTAGTCCTGGTACCACTGCTGCACGTTGATCTGCACCTTGTTCTTCGTGTTCTGGGCGTAGGTGAAGGCGATGTTGCCGGAGATCGTCTTCGACTTCGCCTTGAAGCCGATCTCGTTCAGGACGCTCGCCAGGTAGACGCCGACCGCCTTCTGCACCTCGTCGTCGGGCGAGATGACGACCACCTTCGCGCCCTTCTGGCCCGACTCGGCGACGAGCTTCTTCGCCTTGGCGACGTCGGGGGCCGACCAGTGCGTGCCCGGGTTCTTCGTGTACGGGCAGTACGGCTTGTTGCCCGGGAAGCCCGGCGGCAGCACCTGGCACGACGGCACCGCCAGCTTCGGGCCGCCGAAGATCTTGACGAGCGCGTTCCGGTCGATCGCGTAGTTGACCGCCTGCCGCGCCTTCAGGTTGCTGAAGGGCGGGATGTTGACGTTCATCGGCGCGTACCAGAACGCCGTCAGCGTCTCGACGTGCGTCTGCGGCGCGTACTTCGTGCCGAGCTCGTTCAGCCGGTCGGCCGGCGGCGCCTCGAGCGTCCAGTCGGCCTGGCCGTTCTCGATCGCCGTGATCTGCGACTCGACCGTCAGGCCGTACGACTGCGTGATCTCGTCGGGGTAGCCGGCGGGCTGCGCCGCGTGCGACCACTCGTGGAAGTAGGGATTCCGCTTCATCACGAGCTGCTTGTTCGGGTCGTACGAGGCGTAGTAGTACGGGCCGGTCGTCGGCAGCGGCTTCGTGCCGGCGTCCGTCGGCGGCGAGCTCGCCGGCACGATCGACGCGTGCGGTACCGCGAGCTTGTACTTGAACTCGGGGTCGGGCGCGGTCAGGTTGATCGTGACCGTGTTCTTCTTCGCGTTGCCGATCACGCCGCCCGCGAGCGTGCAGGTGGCCGGCGTCTTCAGGCACTTCGAGGCGCCGACGATCCCCGAGTAGAAGCTGCCGGAGGTCGGGCTCTTCACCTTGAAGATGCGCTGGAACGAGGCGACGACGTCCTTCACCGTCAGCGGCTGCCCGTTCGAGAACTTGATCCCCTTGCGCAGCGTGAACACCCACTGCTTGCCGCCGTTTCGGATCGTGTAGCCCGACGCCAGGTCGGGGACGGTCGTGAACGCCGCGTTCCCGCCTGCCTTCGTGAACGCGAGCAGGCCGTCGTAGCTGGCCTGGTACAGCTGCCAGTACTCCAGCGTGTAGTTGATCTGCGGGTCGAGCGTTCCGCCCGCAGCCTTCGCGAGCAGCTTCAGCGTGCCGCCGCGGTGATCGGTCGTGCGCGCGCCGGCGGCTCCCGTCACCACGATCGCGACGAGCGCGACCAGCAGCACGGCGCCGAGCGCCTTCCCATTTCTCACTTCGCCCTCTCCTTCTGCCGTAGGTGACTCGAGCCTACGCGCGGAGTGGTTGCTCACACAAGGGAAATTCGCGTCTCTCACTACACTCGCTCCGTGACCGAGCCGGCGCGCAGCTTCGATCTCGCCGCCGAGGAGTACGAGCGGACGCGGCCGAGCTATCCCGCAGAGGTGCTCGACGAGCTGCCGCTCGGGCCCGACGCGGACGTGCTCGACCTCGGCGCCGGCACCGGGAAGCTGACGCGTGTCCTCGTCGGCCGCTACGCGCACGTCACGGCCGTCGAGCCGCTCGACCGCATGCGCGCGATCCTCGAGCGCGTCGTGCCGGAGGCGGAGGCGCTCCCCGGGAGCGCGGAGCGGATCCCGCTCGACGACGCCTCCGTCGACGCCGTCTTCGCCGCGCAGGCCTTCCACTGGTTCGACCACGACCGGGCGCTGCCCGAGATCGCGCGCGTGCTCCGTCCGGGCGGCGTGCTCGCGCTCATCGCGAATCGACCGGACGACTCCCGCGCCTCGCCGCTCCCGCAGGCGTTCCGGGCGTACCTCGACGAGCTGCACGCCTCGGCGGCCTTCCACGGGCAGCCGCCGTGGCGGGAGGTGATCGCACGCGGCCCGTTCGGCGAGGTGCAGGAGGCGCAGGTGCCGCACGACCACGTGCTCGACCGCGCCGGCCTCCTCGACAACGCGCGCTCGGTCAGCTGGATCGCAAGCCGCCCCGACGCCGAGCGCGAGGCGGTGCTCGCGAAGCTCGCCTCGCTGCTTCCGGAGGGGACGTACGCGCTCCCGAACCTCGCGAACGTGCTCTGGGCTCTGCTTCGGCCGTAAGGCTCGTCACGGGCCGCGCGGCCGCCTAGCCGGGGTGGGGGTCGGGACCGTCCGTTCGAGTGATGTGGGGCTCGAATCGGCCACTAACCTCGAGAAGAGCGACAGCAATGTCACGAAATCGCTGTTCGCGCTCTGCAAGCAACAAGAGGTCTTGAAGGGGAGAGGTTCCGAGGCGGCGAGACGTGCAGGGCGGCCTGAAGGGCTGCCCTCGGCGTCTCGCTGTGGGCCCCTCCCTGGCACAGCGGCCAACCGGGTCTAAACGAGGGGAGAGGTCGAGATGGCAGGAGAGGATCGGACGGCACGAACGGGCAGGGCTCGGAGGCTCCATCTGACGAAGCTGGCAGCGGTGCTTATCGGCCTGCTGCTGCTCGGCGTGATGGCGGCCGGCGCGCTAGCGGACGACGACCCCTTCTCGGCTCTTTCGGCTGTCACCGGCTCCACCTCGACCGATACGTCGGGCGACCAGACCACGACGACATCGACGGTCGCCGCAGCGCCGACGATCTCGAGCGACAAGCGAGACTACAACCCTGGCGGAACGGTCGTCCTCACCGGCGAGAACTGGGCGCCGGGCGAGACCGTTCACGTGAACGTCAATGACAACCAGACGCAGTCCTGGAGCCGTGACGTGGATCTCGTCGCGGACGCGGAGGGGAAGGTGACGGACGAGTTCGTGCTCCCGGACTTGTTCGTCGCGACGTATGACGTCACCGCGACCGCACCGTCGGGAAGGGCGTCATCCTCGTTCACGGATTCGTCGATCAGCCTGTCTCCGACCAGCGGAGCGGCGGGCAGCAGTGTCTCCGTCAGCGGCAACGGCTTCGACAAGGGCGTCACGCTGACGGTCACGTTCGACGGTGCGTCGGTGGGGACGTGCCAGACATCGGCTCAGAACGGGTCGTTCAACAACTGCACGTTCACCGTTCCTGCCGGCAAGGCTCCAGGTGGATACTCGGTCTCCGCGACTCAAGGAAACGGGAACGGCGACACCCGCACGTTCACCGTCACCGCGCCCACGGACACGACACCACCGGTCATCACCCCGACCGTGACGCCGGCATCTCCGAACGGCTCCAACGGTTGGTACAAGACAGGCAACGTCACGGTCAGCTTCACGGTGACCGATCCGGACTCTGCGATCACGACGCAGTCGGCCGCGTGCTCCGCGACGACGACCGTTAGCACCGACGGGACGACCGGTGTCACCTGCTCCGCTACAAGCGCGGGCGGCACCTCGAGTAACACTCAGACGATCAAGCGCGACGTGACGGTCCCGTTGATCTCGATCGACTCGAGCGTCCCGACCTCCACCACGAGCAGCTCCGTGACCGTCACCGGCACCGCGTCTGATGCGACGAGCGGCGTCAGCGGCGTCACGGTGAACGGCAGCGCGGCAACGTTTGCCCCGCTCACCCAGACGTACTCCCGAACCGTCGCCCTCTCGTGCGGAGGGAACACACTCGCTGCCGTCTCGACCGATCAGGCCGGCAACGTGTCGTCGACCTCTCAGATCACGGTCACGCGGGCTTGCGACACGACAGCGCCGGTCACCTCTGCGACCGGAAACGCCGGCGCTTACGGCGACGGGACGTGGACAAACGGAAACGTGACGGTGGCGCTCAGCGCAACCGACGCCTCAGGAGTCGCCTCGATCACCTACTCGACGACCGGCGCGCAAACGGCGTCGGCGACAACGGCGAGCGGCTCGACGGCTTCGGTGACGATCACCGCCGAGGGGTCGACGACCGTGAGCTTCCATGCAACTGACACCGTCGGGAACGTCGAGTCGCCCGACAAGACGTTCGTCGTGAGGATCGACAAGACGGCTCCGGCGGCTTCTGCTTCTGCGGTGAGCGGCGGTAGCCCGTATGCGGCGGATACGTGGACGAACCATGATGTGGTGGTCAGCTACGAGTGCACGGACGGCGGTTCGGGTGTGGCCTCGACGCCGGGGGATGACACGGTTTCGGGCGAGTCGGCGACGGGGTCGGCGTCGGGGACGTGTGTCGACAATGCGGGTAATACGGCGACGGCGACGTTCTCGCCGATCAAGATCGATAAGACGGCTCCCGTTATCACCGACCTAGGGCCGACGAGCGACCCGAATGCAGCGCTCTGGTACAACCACGACGTCGTCAATCGGTTCGGCGCGAACGATGCTCTGTCAGGGCTGAACGCGGACTGTGTGGCGGCGTTCACGGCGTCTGGTGGTGACAATGTGCAGTCGCAGACGACGAGCGGCGAGGGGACGTCGGTGAAGGTGAGCTCCGACAGCTGCACTGACGTCGCGGGCAACACCGCCGCAGCCATCCACAGCCACGGCTTCAGGATCGACGAGAGGGCTCCGTTCGTCTCGTACACGAGTCAGTCGCCGGACGCGAACGGCGTCGGCTGGAACAACACCGACGTGAAGGCGACCTTCACGGCCACGGACAGCCTGTCGGGCTTCGGCCCTGCCGGTGATCCTACGACCACGGGCACGAAGGACAGCGTGGGTGAGGGCGATTCGGTGAGCGTCGAAAGCCCGGCGTTCACCGACGCGGCCGGGAACACGGCGGTGGCCGGGGCTGCGAGCCACGCCTTCAAGATCGACAAGACGAAGCCGGTGATCGCGGATCTCGGCCCGACGAGTGACCCGAATGCAGCGCTCTGGTACAACCACGACGTCGTCAATCGGTTCGGCGCGACCGATGCTCTGTCAGGGCTGAACGCGGACTGTGTGGCGGCGTTCCCGGCGTCTGGTGGTGACAATGTGCAGTCGCAGACGACGAGCGGCGAGGGGCTGTCGATTAACGCGACGTCGACGAGCTGTACGGACGTGGCCGGCAACACCGCGGCGGCGATCGAAAGCCACGGCTTCAAGATCGACAAGACGAAGCCGGTGATCGCTTTCAATGAGCAGTCCCCCGCCAAGAACAGCTATGGGTGGAACAAGGTCGACGTGACGTTGAGCTGGTCGTGTGCCGATTCGCTGTCGGGGCCGATTTCTACGACGGATTCGGCCGTTGTGACCTCGGAGGGCCAGCATCAGCAGGCGACGGGCACGTGCACCGACGCGGCAGGCAACTCGGCGTCGAGCACCGACGGTGACGTGAACCTCGACAAGACCAAGCCGGTGTTGAACGTCTCCGGCGCTGCGAGCAACACGTCGTTCAATGTCTGCTCGCTGCCGGCCCGGCCCACGTTCAGCCCGGTTGATGCGCTGTCCGGCCTCGACGGGACACAGACGGACTCGTGGCTGACGCCGGCGACTCCGTCCGGCGTCGGGATGTACACCTACACCGCGACGGCGACCGACAAGGCCGGCAATGCGATCACCGAGTCCCGGACATACCAGGACACCTACGGGACGGCCGCTGTGGCGCAGGTGCCGTTCCTCCAGCCGATCAACACGGACGGGACAAGCCGCTTCAAGCTCGGCAGCACGATCCCTGTCAAGTTCAAGGCGACGTGCAACGGCGTGCCCGTGTCGACGGTGGTCGCGAAGATGTACGTCAAGCAGGGCGACAACAACCCGGATCCCGGCGTCGACGAGGCGATCTCGACGTCCGCCGCGACGACCGGGAACCTGTTCCGGTGGTCGGGGAGCCCCGACAACCAGTACATCTTCAACCTGTCGACGAAGCTCGGGTACACCAACCCCGACAACTCGACGATCAACAGCTTCGCGCAGGGCAGCTGGACGCTGAAGATCGGCCTCGATGACGGCACCTTCCGCTCCGTCATCGTGCAGCTTGCGAGGTAAGCACGGAAGCTGATCAGATGTGGAGGAGGGCGTGCGGCGCTCTCCTCCACGTCCACCTACACTCGTGCCGTGTCGGACGAGCGGATCGCGGCGATCGTCGCGGAGGCGGAGGCGGCGCTCGCCGGCGTCACGTGGCCGAGCCACGAGCTCGACGCGCCGGTGACGCCGCAGGAGGAGCTCACGCTCTACCTCGGCGCGGCCGGGATGATCTGGTCGCTCCGCCGGCTCGGCTCCTCGCTCGACCTCGACGCGATCGCCGCCGAGGCGCTCCGACGCTTCCGTACGTTCCAGCAGCCGGCGACGCCCGCGAGCCTCTTCGCCGGCGAGACGGGGCTGCTCGTGCTGACGCGCGCCGACGACGACCGACTGCGCGAGCTCGTGCGCTCGAACGAGCGCTGCGCGACGTGGGAGCTCCTCTGGGGCTCGCCGGGGACGATCCTCGCGGCGCGGGCCGCAGGTTTCGACGACGAGGCCCGCCGCTCGGCCCGGATCCTCGCCGGGGAGTGGGAGCGGAGCGGTGGCCTCTGGACGCAGGACATCGGCGACAGGCGCAGGCAATTCCTCGGGCCGGCGCACGGCTTCGCCGGCAACGTGCACGCCCTGCGCGGCTTCCTCGACGACGACGAGCTTCGCCGGCGGATCGAGCCCGTCCTCCGCGAGCATGCGGTGTGGGACGGCGACACGGTCAACTGGCCGCCCGTCCCGGGGTATCCGCTGGACCGGGTGCAGTGGTGTCACGGCGCGCCCGGCATCGTCGCGACGCTCGGCGACCTGCTCCCCGAGGACCTCCTGCTCGCCGGTGCCGAGACGACCTGGCGCGCAGGCCCGCTCGAGAAAGGCCCGGGCCTCTGCCACGGCACCTCCGGCAACGGCTACGCCCTCCTGAAGACCTATGTGTTGACGGGGGACGAGCTGTGGCTCGAGCGCGCGCGCTCGTTCGCCGACGCGGCGCTTTCGCAGCAGCAGCACCGCCACTCCCTCTTCACCGGTGACATCGGCGCGGCGCTTTTCGCACAGGCGTGCCTCGACGTCGACGACCGCTTCCCGATCTTGGAGATGCTGTGACGCACGAGGTGAGGCTCAGCTCGGCTGACCGCGTGCTGTTCCCGGCCGACGGGATCACGAAGGGCGAGCTCTTCGACTACTACGGCCGCGTCGCCGACGCCGTCGTGCCGCACCTGCGTGACCGGCCGTTCACGATGAAACGCTGGCGCGAGGGTCTGCCCGGCGGCTCGTTCTTCCAGAAGCAGGCGCCCAAAGGGATGCCGGAGTGGATCCCCACCCGGCAGTTCCGGACGTGGCCGCGCGGCGGGAAGGGGGAGACGCGGCTCGTCGACTTCCCGCTCGTCAACTCGCGCGAAGCGCTTCTCTGGATGGTGCAGATGCACTGCATCGACATGAACGCCTGGTACTCGCGCGTCGACAGGCCGGACCGGCCCGACTGGGTGGTGTTCGACCTCGACCCGCCGGAGGAGCCGGATGCGTTTGCGCTCTGCATCCGAGTCGCGCATCTCGTGCACGACGCGCTCCATGCGCTCGAGCTCGAGGGCTTCGTGAAGACGAGCGGCGCCGACGGCATCCACGTGCTCGTCCCGATCGCACGGCGCTCGAGCTACGCGGACACGTACGAGTTCGCCGAGCTCCTCTCACGGCAGCTCGAGCGAAACCATACGGGTGAGGTGACGACCGAGTGGCTGAAGAAGAAGCGGTCAGGGGTGCTCGTGGACCACCGCCAGAACGGGCACGGGAAGACGATCGCGTCCGTCTACTCGGTGCGGCCGAAGCCGGGGGCGCCGGTGTCGACGCCGCTCCACTGGGACGAGCTGACCGAGGACGTGCGGCCGCGGGACTTCACGATGGCAGTCGCGCTGCAGCGAGTGGCAGAACGGGGCGACCTGTTCGAGCCGGTGCTGCACGGGAAGCAGGCGCTCGGGCCGGCGCTGCGCGCGCTGCGCAGGCAGTAGTTCTCCCCGATTCGGCGACGCGCCGCGAGCCGCAGGATCGGAGCATGACCGTCCTCCCGAAGACGCCTGTCGACCTCGCGCTCGCGCCGGTCGCCGTCGAGATCGACCTCAACCTGAAGCGGCTCCGGGACGCGGAGCCACAGGCCCTCGCCGACGAGATCGCCTTTTCCCTCAACCGCGACCCCGCAGGGTCGCGCGATGACCGTGCGAGCCAGGTGCTGGCGGTCGCGACGCGCTTCGTCGAGTTGCACGGTTGGACTGCGGCCGTCAGCGGCGACTCGAGCCGGCTCGAGCTGCGCGGCGGCTCCGTCGGTCTCGACCTCGGCCTCAGCGCCCGCCTGCGCGACTACATCGAGAAGGGCGCCTAGTGATGTGACCGGTAAGGTTGCCCGCTTCACGGGTCGCGAGCACCAAGCGATGCAAGGACGCAGGGAGCGCCGATAGTAGAACTATCGGCGCGACCGAGGACGCGGCAGCGCGCAGCGTGATCGCGGGCCGGGGAACCGGCGAACGTTGCCGGTTGCATCACTAGCTTAGCTACGCGCCCTTCGAAGCCTTCTTGTAGGCCCGCTTCCAGGACTGGTAGCGCTCGAGCTCATCGGGCGAGGTGACGTCGCCGAGCGTGGGGTGATCCGGCGCGAGCTCGGCCGCCGCCTCGACCCCGTACTGCTTCGCGAGCACTGCGCCGAGCGACTTGATCTTCATCTCGCCGAACCCCGGCAGTGAGCCGATCCGATTGCGCAGGTCCTGCGCGTCGGCCGCGTCGCGCCAGATTCGAGCGGCGTCGCCGCCGTACTCCTCGGCGACGACACGCGCGAGCTCCTCGACGCGCTTCGCCATCGAGCCCGGGAAGCGGTGGATCGCGGGCGGCGTCGAAAACGCCTCGGTCAGCTCCATCCGCGCAAGCTTCTTCGGGTCGAGCGTCCCCGCGCGCTCCTTGAGCACATACGGCCCGGCGAACGCCTTCTGCACGGTCACCTGCTGGTCGATCGCGAAGCCGATCAGGAGCGCGAACGGATCCTTCGCGAGCAGCTCGCAGGCCCTCGGGTCGTCGGTGAAGAAGAGCGCCGCGGGCATGCGGCGATCCTACTGGCCGCTTACGGGCTGCTGGGGCAGCTGCTGCCCACCAAGAGGCGATCGTTCGGGTGGTGCGCGAGGTGGTTGGCGGCGCCCTGCGGCGACACGAAGATCAGCACGTACTTGTGGTTCGCCCAGTGGCACACGCCGACCTGGTACTGGTGGTGGTCGCCGTCGTTGCCGCCGTCGTCGTCGCCCTCGTCGTCCGCGTCATTGCCCTTCGACTGGGTCGCCGGCGTGGAAGGCCCGGACGTGTCTGCCTTCGTGTTGTGCGACGGGCTGACAACCTGCGTGGCCACATGGAAGATGCCGCCGACGCCGGCGCTCGCCGCGCTGATGCCGCCCAGGACCGAGGCGACCGCGACGGCGGCGACCGTGAGCGCGAGCGCGAGCCCGACACGGCGCGGAGAAGCCGTGACCCGCCTCGGCGTCGCCGCGATCCGGCTCAGGAGCGAGGAGGCAAACTCGTCACGGGGCCGGGGCCGATTCGCCCGCAGCAGCTCGTCGACCGACCGATCCTCACTGCGCTTCCAGAACCGTGCCATCGTCGCCTCCCGTTCCTCGCCTGCTCGTGGTCTCACCTCCTGTACCGGCGGGGGGCGCGAAACCTTACAGCGGCTCGTCGGCGAGTCTTGCCGGCCGCTGCTCGCCCGCCGGCGAGGTGCCCTCGAGCGCTGTCCTCAGCCGGCCGCGTGCTCGGCTCAGCGCGACCTCGACGGCGTTCGTGCGCATCTCCAGCAGCCGCCCGATCTCGCGCGCGCTCAGATCGGAGCCGTAGCGGAGCGCTATCAGCTCGCGGTCGGACGCGCTCAGGCTTTCGAGGGCGTCCGACAGCGAGATCCGGGCGACCACATCGCCGGCGATGTCGCCCGCGATCGCCGGCTCGGGCTGCGCCGACAGGTGACGCGGCCGCAGGGACGCGTCGTACACGCACCGCCGGGCGATTCCGAGCAGCCACGCGATCGGCTCCCCCTTCCGCGGGTCGTACGTGTCGGTGTAGCGGAGCGCCCGCTCGAACGTCTCGCTCGTCAGATCCTCGGCGTCCGTGCGGTCTCGAACCCGGTAGGCAACGTACGCATAGACGCGGCGGAGGAGCTGGTCGGCATTGGCGAGCGGGTCGCGAGGCATCAGGGACCGCTCCCCGCGGCGAATGACGCGGCAACCGAGGGGGCCAGGAGACGTAGCTCGGCGACCGCTCGCGCTCGCTCGGCTCCCCGGGAGGCTCCCGCGAGCACGAGCCAGGTCGACCAGTCGTTCGGATCCTTGCTCGCGGCCCGCTCGTAGGCGGCGAGCGCCTCGGCCCGGCGGCCCTGGGCGAGCCGGATGTTGCCGATCTGCAGCCACGGCTGTGACGACCACGGCGAGAACGTGCGGGCACGCCGGGCGTCCGCAAGGGCGCTCGCCAGGTCTCCGCGACTGGACGCCGTCACGCTCTGCGCGAAAGCCCGGTTTCCCACGAGCCCGAGGGTGCCGACGACGCCGACGGCGAGCGCCCCCGCCGCGAGCAAGGCGGGAAGTGAACGCCCGGTCGCCGCGGGGGCGCGGCGCGTCGCGGCGAGTGCGGCGGCCGCGCAGAGGAAGGCGCCGATCGTCACGCCGGGGAGCTCCCAGTCCCAGTCGTACGCGGCGTGGACGCACCACGCCGAGAACGCCGCTCCGGCGAGAGGGACGAGTGCCGTCCGGCGCTCCCGCACCGCTCCTGCGAGCGGCAGCGCGAGGGCCGCCGCGAGCAGGACCAGCCCGACGAGGCCGAGCTCGCCGAGCGTCTCGACGTACAGGTTGTGCGCGTCGTCGACCTTCGGGCGGTCGCTGCGCGCCGCCATCCAGAACTGGCTGTACGTCCCGGCGCCGCTGCCGACGACGCGGTTGGCGCGCCACTGGTCGAGGGCGACGTGCCACTGGTCGACCCGCGCCGGGCTCGAAAGCGTGAGCAGGTGCCGGCTCAGGTCCTGGCCCGTGAGCGGCGACCCGCCCTCGAGAGACTGACGTGCACGGTCGAATGCCGCCGACGGGCCCCCGTAGTGGACGAGGACGCCCGCGACGACCGCGACCGCAGCCGCGGCGACCGCGGCGCCGTATGCGAGCCGGACCGGCCGAGGAACGGAGAGGCGTGAGCCCACAGTCGCCCAGAGCAGGCCCGCCGCCGCGCCGCAGAGTGCCGTCAGTGCGAGGCGCCACGCGAGCGTGTGGCCGGCACCGACCGCCTGCGCCAACGGGACGTTCACGAGACGCAGAGCGCGCGCGTGATAGGCAAGCGCCACGGCTCCGGCGGCAGGCGCGCCGACCACGACCAGCGCGCTGACGTACGAGAGCCGCCGTGGCGAGACGGCGACGACGACGAGCACCGCGACCGCGAGCGCGATCCAGGCGCCCCTGCTGAACGTGAAGTACAGGGTGGGGAGCACGAGGGGCAGCGAAGCACCGGCAAGGACACGCGGGACGAGAGGCGTCCCTTCGACTACGAGCCCCAGTGCGAGCAGCGCCGCCGTCGCCGTCACGAGGCCAAGGCCGTTCCAGTAGCCGACCGGCGTCGCGAGCCGGTAGCCCGCGATCGTGTCGGTGACGCCGAGCCGCTCGGGGAAGAGCCGTGTCGCGAGCGCGTAGATCGTGATCAGGGTTGCACCGGCCCACACGCCCCAGACGATGCTCGCGAGCGTTGCGCGCCGTACGACGCAGACGGCGGCGATCGCGAGCATCGCGTAGACGAGCGAGCGCTCGACCTCGAGTGCGGTCGCCGTCCCGCTGAGCGTCCACAGCCCCGACGCGGCCGTCCACGCGCAGACGGCGAGCAGGGCGACGACCCAGCCGAGCTCGAACGCCGACGGACGCTCGATCCCGAGCGCGAGACCAACGAGTGCGACCGCCGCCAGGACGAGCGTCGTCCAGCCCCACGAGGTCGGCCAGTAACCGCCGTGATCGGCGGCGATGAGCCCTGTCGCCGCGGCCGCCAGCACGATGGGAGCGGCGGCGCCGGCCCGGGCGGACGCCCCGGCGAGCAGGGCCGATCCGGTATTACCCCGCAGCGCGAGAGACCTGGTCACCCCGCACGTTCAAGCAGAGATCGGGCGGAACGTCCACCCGGTACCTGCCCGGCGGGCTCAGTCGATCGCGACCGGGGGCTCGTGCACCGGCTCGCGCGGTGACGGAACCGCGCTTCCGAGCACCGATTCGAGCGTGCGCCGCAGCTGCGCCTTCAGGTCGTCCTCGACCCGGTGGAGCCGCTCGATCTCGGCCGCCGAGTGCTTGACCGTCCTGTGGGCGTCGTGCTCGATCTCGGCGGCGCGGCGGTGCGCCGCCTTGAGCAGGCCCTCGCACTCCGCGCGCGTCGACTCACGTAGCTCGCGCGCGGTGCGCTGCGCGGTCGAGAGCAGCGTGCGCGTCAGCTCCTCGCGGCCCTCGTGGTCCTTCACCGCAGCGCGCAGTCGCGTCAGCTCGTCCATCAGCGGGCCGCTCCGCTCCTGCAGCTCGCTCCGGAACCGCTCGCGCTGCGTCTCCTGCATACGCGCGAACTGGTCGTCGCGGCCGGCGAGCTCGGCCTCGAGCTCGGCGACACGGTCCTTCAGCCACTTCTCGTCCTTCGCCCAGTTCTCGTGCGCCCGTGTTGCCTGGCGGTAGTCCCACGCGATCCGCAGCAGGAACTCGTCGACCGCCTGCTTCTGGTACCCGCGCATGGCGATCGGGAGCTTGCTCGCGTTGATCTCTTCTGGCTTGATCGGCACGGCGCGACTCCTTCGAACGAGGGATACGAACCGTAGCGGCGGCCGGCCGTTCGCGCTAGGTGCGATCAGCGAGGTTCGCTCCGACGAACGGCTGGGTACGGCCCGAACGTGACGGAAACGCCCAAAGATCTGGCCGAGGAGGCCCAGCGGGGCCGGAGCGAGCGGACGCCCTGGCTGGCGCTGACGGGCGTGACGATGGCGGTGGCGGCGATCGTGCTCGCGATCCTCGTCGTGGCGCTCCTCGTCTTCTATCTCGTCTGAACTACTCTGGGTGGATGGACCCGCTCAGCGTCTTCTCTCCGACGACGCGGGCCTGGTTCGAGCGGACGTTCGCGGCCCCGACGCCGCCGCAGGAGCGCGGCTGGCCCGCGATCGCCCGCGGCGGGCACGTGCTCATCCAGGCGCCCACCGGCTCCGGCAAGACGCTGACGGCGTTCCTGTACGCGCTCGACCGCCTCAGCGCCGCGCCGGGGGAGGGGCTGCGCGTGCTCTACGTCTCGCCGCTGAAGGCACTCAACTACGACATCGAGCGCAACCTGCGCGGTCCGCTCGCCGGGCTCGAGTCGCAGGTGCGGGTTGCGGTGCGCACCGGCGACACACCTGCGAAGGAACGGCGCGAGCTCCTGAAGGAGCCGCCGGACATCCTGATCACGACGCCGGAGTCGCTCTTCCTGATGCTCACCTCGCAGGCGCGCGAGACGCTGCGGGGCGTCGAGACGCTGATCCTCGACGAGGTGCATGCGGTCGCGGGGACGAAGCGCGGCGCGCACCTCGCCCTGTCGGTGGAGCGGTTGGAGGCACTCGTCGATCGTCCGTTCCAGAGGATCGGGCTCTCGGCGACGCAGCGGCCGATCGAGGAGATCGGGCGGTTCGTCTCCGGCGGGCGTCCGATCGAGATCGTCGACGCCGGCACGCGCAAGGAGCTCGACCTCGAGGTGGTCGTGCCGGTCGAGGACATGCGCGAGCTCGGCTCGACCGCATCGCTCTCCTACCCGGTGCCGGCCGACGGGCAGGAGATGGATGCCGGCACCGAGCTCGGTACCCAGTCGATCTGGCCGTCGATCTACCCGGAGATCCTGCGGCTCGTGCAGGCCCACCGCTCGACGATCGTCTTCGTCAACAACCGCCGCCTCGCGGAGCGGCTCGCGCTCCGCCTGAACGAGCTCGTGAACGAGGGCAACGAGGGGCAGCCGCGCGAGGTCGCGCGCGCCCACCACGGCTCGCTCGCCCGCGAGCAGCGGATCCTCGTCGAGGAGGAGCTGAAGGCGGGCCGCATTCCGTGCCTCGTCGCCACCTCGAGCCTCGAGCTCGGGATCGACATGGGCGCCGTCGACCTCGTCATCCAGGTCGAGTCGCCGAAGTCGGTCGCACGCGGGCTGCAGCGCATCGGCCGTGCCGGGCACGAGCTGGGCGCGACCTCGAAGGGGCGCATCTTCCCGAAGTTCAGGGCCGACCTGCTCGAGTCGGCGGTCGTCGCGCGTGCCATGCGCGAGGGCGCGATCGAGGAGACGCGCATCCCCACGAACCCTCTGGACGTGCTCGCACAGCAGGTGGTGGCGATCTCGGCTGACGCGGAGATCGCCGTGGACGAGGTGTTCGAGCTCGTGCGGCGGGCGTATCCGTTCCGGGACCTGTCGCGGGCGCAGTTCGAGAACGTGCTCGACATGCTGGCCGGCCGCTACCCGTCCGACGAGTTCGCGGAGCTGCGGCCGCGCATCGTCTGGGACCGCACCGGCGGCACTGTCCGCGCGCGTGAGGGTGCCCGGCGGCTCGCGGTGACGAACGCCGGCACCATCCCCGACCGCGGCCTCTTCGGCGTCTTCCTCCGCGACGGCGGCGGGCGAGTCGGGGAGCTCGACGAGGAGATGGTCTACGAGGCGCGCGCGGGCCAGACGTTCCTGCTCGGCGCCTCCACGTGGCGCATCGAGGAGATCACGCGCGACCGAGTGCTCGTCTCGCCGGCGCCGGGCCTGCCGGGCGCGGTGCCGTTCTGGAAGGGGGAGGGCGTCGGCCGGCCGTTCGAGCTGGGCGAGAAGATCGGCGCCGCCTCACGCGAGCTGTCCGCGCTCGCCGAGCCGAAGGCGATCGAGCGGCTGCGCGGCGAGTACCACCTCGAGGAGCGCGCCGCGCGCAACCTGCTCACGTTCCTCCGCGAGCAGGCCGACGCGACCGGCGCGATCCCCACCGATCGTTCGGTGGTCGTCGAGCGGTTCAGGGACGAGATCGGCGACTGGCGGGTCTGCATCCTCACGCCGTTCGGCGGGCGCGTGCACGCGCCGTGGGCGATGGCGATCGCGGCGCGGCTGCGCGAGGCGCACGGCATCGAGGCGCAGTCGATCTGGTCGGACGACGGCATCGCGCTCCACTTCCCCGAGGCGGACGCGCCGCCGCCCACGGCCGACCTCGTGATCGCGCCCGACGAGGTCGAGGATCTCGTCGTCGCCGAGGTGGGGGACACGGCGCTCTTCGGCGCCCGCTTCCGCGAGAACGCCGGCCGCGCCCTGCTGATCCCGCGCCGGCGGCCGGGCGAGCGCACCCCGCTCTGGCAGCAGCGGCTGAAGGCGCAGTCGCTGCTGCAGGTTGCGCGCAAGTACGGCTCGTTCCCGGTCATCCTCGAGACCTACCGCGAGTGCCTGCAGGACGTGTTCGACCTGCCGGCGCTGCGGTCGCTCCTGCAGCGGATCGCGACGCGCGAGCTCGACCTCGTCGAGGTGGAGACGGCGTCCGCGTCGCCGTACTCGGCGTCGCTCCTCTTCGACTACATCGCGACGTACATGTACGAGGACGACACGCCTCCCGCCGA
>JAICYG010000226.1 GCA_025934335.1 Thermoleophilia bacterium
CGCAGCGCTCGAGGTCGACCCGGAGCCGCGCCTCGTCACGAACGCGGACTTCTCCGGCAGCCGCGTCGGCGGGGTCTCGAACGACGTCACGTCGCGCTTTCTCGCGGAGCTCGCGCGTGCAACGGGCGTGAACCTGCACGTGCGCGTCCTCGAGGGGGACGACCCACAACACGTGCTGGCTGCGATCTTCAAGGCGGTCGGCGCCGCGCTCGGCCAGGCGTGTAGACCCGCACCGGCATCCGACGAAGAGGAGGGCTCGTGAAGGACGTGGTACGGACCGAGGCTGCCCCGGCTCCCTTCCAGGGGGCGCCGTACTCGCAGGCGATCAAGGCGAACGGCTTCGTGTTCGTCTCGGGGCAGCTGTCGCTGAAGCCCGGCGACAAGGAGCTCACGGCCGGCGATATCGGCTCCCAGACGGAGCAGGTGTTCGCGAACCTGCGGGCGATCCTCGAGGAGGCCGGCACGTCGCTCGACAACGTCGTCAAGACGACGGTCTTCCTGCAGGACCTCGGCGACTTCGCCGGGATGAACGAGGTGTATGCGAAGCACGTCGGCGAGCGGCCTCCCGCGCGCTCGACGGTCGAGGTCGCCGCGCTCCCGTCCGGCGCGCGCGTCGAGATCGAGGCGATCGCGACTATTTGAAGGCCGTCGAGGAGTACGTCCGGTCGCTCGGGCTGGACGCGTACGTGGTCGGCGGCGCCGTCCGTGACGCGCTGCTCGGACGCGAGTCGAAGGACGCCGACTTCCTCGTCCCGGGGGTCGACATCGAGGGCCTGCGCGCTGCGCTGGCGACGCACGGGAGGACCGAGGAGCTCGCCGTCGCCGGCCGCGCGGTCGGCGTTCGGTTCTATCCACGTGATCCGGCGGTGCGGCGGCTCGCGCGCGGCGGCATCGAGCTGGCGCCACCGCGGCGCGAGGTGTCGACCGGCCCGGGGCGGCACGATTTCGAGATCGTCGTCGATGCGAATGCGAGCGTGGAGGAGGACCTCGGCCGCCGCGACTTCACGATCAATGCGATCGCGCGGCGGTTGAAGGACGGGAAGCTGGTCGATCCGCACGGCGGCCGCCGCGACCTCGAGGCGCACGTGCTGCGCACCGTCTCACCGACGAGCTTCGCGGAGGACCCGCTGAGAATCGTCCGCGGGCTCCGCTTCGTGGCGCAGCTCGACGTGGAGCCGGAGGCGGGGACGATCGCGCAGATGCGGCGCGAGGCCGCGTCTGTCCGGCTCGTCTCGGGCGAGCGCATCGGCGGCGGGATCGCGGCCGACGGGCTCGGCGAGCTCTCGAAGCTGCTGCTCGCGTCGCACCCCGCGAAGGCGCTGCGACTCGCGCGCGACATGGGCGTGCTCGTCCACCTGCTCCCGGAGTTCACTGCGGCGATCGGGTTCGACCAGGAGAGCCGCTACCACTCGCTCACGGTCGACGAGCACACCTTCCAGGTCGTGCAGGCGGCGGCCGACGCTAACCGCTCGCTTGTCGTTCGCCTCGCGGCGCTCTTCCACGACCTCGGCAAGCCGCACGTCGCCTGGCGCGGCACCGACGACCGGCTGCACTACTACGCGAAGACGGGCTACTCGGCGAAGAGCCACGAGCAGGTGAGCGCCGAGCTC
>JAICYG010000039.1 GCA_025934335.1 Thermoleophilia bacterium
GCCCTCCACCTCGGGGATCAGGCGCGGCTCGACCTGCAGCTCGCCGAGCCGGGCTACGAGCGGCGCCGCCTTGACCAGTGCGTTGTCGGCGATCGACGGCGTGGACGCATGCCCGCTGCGCCCGTGGACGCGGAGCACGAACGGCGACGACATCTTCTCGGCGGTCGAGCAGAGGTAGACCGCGCGGCCGTCGATGCCCAACCGCTCTCCGCCGCCCTCGTTGATCGAGAAGTCGGCGCGCACGGCGTCGGGATGCTCGTCGACGAGCCAGTGCAGGCCGTAGCCCGGCTCGCCGCCCACCTCCTCGTCGGCAGCGGCGACGAACAGGAGGTCGCCGCGCCCGCGCCAGCCCTCCTGCGCGAGCGACGCGACCGCGACGGCGGACGCAGCCACCTGCCCCTTCATGTCGAGCGCACCCCGCCCCCAGACCTCTCCGTCGTGAACCTCGCCGCCGAACGGGTCGCGCTCCCACTCGGCGGGGTCGGCGACGACGACGTCGGTGTGCGAGAGGAGCGCGAGCGAGGGGCCGCCACCGGTGCCGCGGATGCGTGCGACCAGGTTGGCGCGCTCCGGCACCCGCGCATACAGCTCACACTCCACCCCCGCGGGCTCGAGGTACGAGCGGAGGAGGTCCGTCGCCGCGGTTTCGTTGCCGGGCGGATTCGTGGTGTCGACTCGAACGAGCTCCTGGAGGAGCTTCGTGACGTCGCTCAGCGGCGTCTCCCGGTGACGAGGAGGTACGGACGCGCATGATCGAGCTCACCGTCGCCGAACGACTCGATCCACGCGGCCCGGAGCTCGTCGCCGCGGTCGCCGAGGCTCTCGTGGAGCACCTTCGTCGGGCCGTAGTTGTTGACCATGTCTTCCCAGTACGCGGCGGCGGAGGGATAGGGGGCGACGTTCGTCCTTTGCTCGAACGAGAGGTCGAACGCTTCCCCGAGGAGCTCCCGCACGCGGGCCTCGTCGCCCCAGTCGAACGGGTTCGAAGGCGGCGGCGCCGGCTGGAACGGCGACATCACCTTGAAGATGTCCTGGACGCCCGGCCCGGGCAGCCAGTTCGCGAGCGCCAGGCGGCCGCCGGGCTTCGTGATCCGCGCCAGCTCGCTCGCAGTCGCCTCGTGGGTCGGCGCGAACATGATTCCGACCGAGGAGCCGACCGCGTCGAAGGACGCATCCTCCACGTCGAGGTTCTCGCAGTCGCCGACGCGGTAGTCGACATCGAGCCTCCGCTCGGCCGCGCGCGCGGTCGCGATCTCGATCAGCCCGGGGGCGAGATCGATGCCGACGACGTCCGCTCCCGTCTCCGCCAGGAGCTCCGCGACGCCGCCGGTGCCACAGCCGAGGTCGAGGACGCGCTCCCCCGGACGCGCCGCGACGGCGTCCGCGACCGCTCGGTGCAGGTCGGCGATCGTCTCCGCGATCGAGACAAACGGCGCCTTGCCCCACATCGTGCTCTGGCGTTCCTTGAGCTCCTCGTGCGCCATCACTTCCTCCTTCCGAGGACGAGGAGGTACCGGCGCGGCGCGCGCACGCCGCCTTCCTCCGTGCGGTAGCTCTCGTACAGGTCGACGAATGCACGATGGAGATCCTCCACCCCTTTCGCGTCGAGCCGCTCGATCAGCGAGACGACCGGCGTCGCGGTCTCGGAGAACAGCTGCCAGATCTCCTCGCCCGACTCCGCCTCCAGCCAGAGCGTGCCGTCCTCGAACTCGAGCTCGAAGTCGTCCCCGAGCATGTCGACGACGTGGTCCTCGCGACCCCACTCGTACGCCTCGCGTCCCTCGATCGGATCCTCGGTGAAGCGTCGATAGAGCTCGCCGAGCTTCGGGTTCGGCTTCCAGGCGGTGAAGCCGAGGCGGGCACCCGGGCAGGCGACGCGCGCGACCTCCGCGGCGACGTTCGCGTGGTCGGGCGCGGCGATCAGGCCGAAGCTCGAGACGAGAACGTCGAAGCAGCCGTCCTCGTACGGCAGGTACTCGACGTCGCCGAGATCGAGCGTGAGCGCCGCGCCCGCCTCGCCAGCCCGGCGCCGTGCCTTCTCGAGCATCGGCTCGGCGAGATCGATCGCCGTCACCTGCGCACCGCGCGCGGCGGCGCGCACCGCAATCTCGCCGGTGCCCGTGGCGAGGTCGAGGACGCGATCGCCGGGGCCGATCCGCAGCGCCTCGACGAGCCCGTCCTGAACAGGTCCAAAGCCGGCGGCGAGACGCTCGTACACACCCGCGCTCCAGGCATCCGACATGTCACAGAGCATACTTTCGCCGTGGCAGACCTCTTCAGCGAGGCCGCAGGCCGCCGTCTCGGGGCGTCGGCGCCGCTCGCGCAGCGGCTGCGGCCCTCGACGCTCGAGGACTTCGTCGGGCAGGAGCACGTCGTCGGCCGGGGCCGCGCGCTTCGCCTCGCGATCGAGCAGGACCGCGTCCCGTCGATGATCCTCTACGGCCCGCCCGGGTCGGGGAAGACCACGCTCGCCCGGATCGTCGCGCAGACGACGGGCGCCGACTTCGAGGAGCTGTCGGCGGTACAGGCGACGGTCGCGAACGTGCGCGAGGTGCTCGCCCGTGCCCGTGAGCGGCTCGGCGCGAGCGGACGGCGCACGATCCTCTTCCTCGACGAGATCCACCGCTTCAACAAGGCGCAGCAGGATGCGCTGCTGCCGGGCGTCGAGGAGGGGCTCGTGACGCTGATCGGCGCCACGACCGAGAACCCGTACTTCGAGGTCAACTCGGCGCTGCTCTCGCGCGCGCAGATCTACGAGCTGGAGCCGCACTCCGTCGAGACCCTCCGCGGCGTCGTCCGGCGCGGCGCCGGGGCACTCGGGGCGGAGGTACCGCCGGGCGTCGAGGAGCTGATCGCCCGCCGCGCCGGGGGCGACGCGCGGAACGCGCTCAACATCCTCGAGCTCTCTGCCGAGACGGCGCGCGCCGAGGGCGCACAGCTCGCCGAGCGGCACGTCGACGACGCGGCGCGAAAGCGGCCGCTCGCCTACGACAAAGGCGGCGACCGCCACTACGACTTCATCTCCGCGTGGATCAAGTCGACGCGCGCCGGCGACGTGCAGGCGTCCGTCTACTACCTCGCGGCCATGATCGAGGGCGGCGAGGACGCCCGCTTCATCGCCCGGCGGATGATCGTGCTCGCCTCCGAGGACATCGGCAACGCCGACCCGCAGGCGCTGCTCGTCGCCGTCGCAGCCGCACAGGCAGTGGAGCACGTCGGCCTGCCGGAGGCTCGGCTCAACCTGGCGCAGGCCGCGGTGTACCTCGCCAAGGCGTCGAAGGGGAACCGCGAGTACACGGCGCTGAAGCGCGCGACCGAGGCGGTGCGTGAGCACGGGCACCTGACACCGCCCGCGGCGCTCCGCTCGGCCGCCTACCCGGGCGCGCGGAAGCTCGGCCGCGGCGAGGGCTACGTCTACCCGCACGACGACCCGCGCGGGTTCGAGGTCGACTGCCTCCCCGACGAGCTCAAGGGAACCGTCTTCTACGAGGAGCCGGAAACCGGGCCCTAGAGGATGCGCTTGCCGAGCGCGCTCGCCACGAGCTCGACGGCGAGCCGCGCGGTCTCGTTTTCGCGGTCGAGGATCGGGTTCACCTCGACCACATCGAGCGAATCGAGCACGCCCGCCTCGGCGACGAGCTCGAGCGCGAGATGCGCCTCGCGGTAGGAGAGACCGCCGGGGACGGGCGTGCCGACACCCGGCGCGAACATCGGGTCGACCGCGTCGAGGTCGAGGCTCACGTGCAGGAACGGCTCGCCCGCGAGCTCGGTGAGCGCGTCCTCGATCACCGCCTCGACGCCGCGCCGATCGATCTCGGTCATCGTGAAGACGCGGATGCCGTGCTCGGCGATCAGCTCGCGCTCGCCCTGGTCGAGCGAGCGGACACCGACGAGCGCGGCCCTGCGCAGCGACGGCATCGGGTAGGCATCCGAGTCGAACGAGTCGCCGGCGAGGCCGAGCGCCGCCGCGAGCGGCATGCCGTGCACGTTCCCGGTCGGCGAGGTCTCGGGGCGGTTCAGGTCGCCGTGGGCGTCGATCCACAGCGCCGCGCCGGCCCCGCGCCGACGCGCCATGCCGCCGATCGACCCCATGGCGATCGAGTGGTCGCCGCCGAGCACGAGCGGCAGGTGCTCCTCGGCGACGGCGCCGTCGACCAGCTCCGCCACCCGGTCGCAGACCTGCTTGATCGGCGCCAGGTACCGGTGCCGCTCATCGCCCTCGTCGGTCGCCTCGGGCACCGGCGCGCGCACGTCGCCGCGGTCGAAGACCTCGCGGCCGAGGCCGCGGATCCGCGCCTCGAGCTCGGCGTACCGGATCGCGGACGGGCCCATGTCGACGCCGCGGCGGCCGGCCCCGAGGTCGAGGCCCGCGCCGATGACCGCGACGGGCCGTTGAGTTTCCGGTGTGTTCATGACGGAAAACTGTATTCACTCTTCCGATGGCAGCAGGCTCGATCAAGGTTCTCCTCGCCGACGACGACCCGCTCTTTCTCGAGTCGCTGCAGGCGCTCATCGACCGGCAACCCGAGCTCGCGGTGGTGGCGACGGCGAACGACGGCCTCGAGGCGCTCGAGCTGGCCGACGAGCTCGAGCCCGATGCGGTCGTCGTCGACCTGCACATGCCGCTGCTCGACGGCGTCAGCACGCTGACCCGGCTGCGCCAGGACCACCCGAACGTGTGCCTGATCGTGCTCACGGGCGACTCCGACCCGAAGTTGCACGCGGCGGCCACAAAGGCGGGCGCAGACGCCGTCCTCGAAAAGCACGAGATGGCGCGCGGCCTCGTCGACCGCCTCGCCGCGGGCCGGGCGTCGTGAAGTGGCGAGGGCCGGACTTGAACCGGCGACACCACGGTTTTCAGCCGTGTGCTCTACCAGCTGAGCTACCTCGCCGCGCTGCGGCAGTGTAGCCGCGCGAAAAAAGGACGTCCGGACCGGTGCTACCGCGTCGCGAACGTCCTGTGGCCTGGAGGTTACGAAAGGCCCGCCCGGCGTGCAAGGAGAGCCGAGCCGCCGCCCTCGCCGAAGCTCGCAACGTGCGAGAAGCCGCGGCGCTCGAGCTCGGTGCGCACGCGATCGAGCGGCACGTAGATCGGCGTCCGGTCGCCCATGGCGAAGGCGATCGCAACGTGCCCACCGGGAGCGGTGACTCGCGCAAGCTCGTCGAAGAACGGGATCATGTTGTTCAGCGTCACGAGCTCGAACGAGGCGTCCGGGTACGGCAGGGACGCGGCGTCGGCCGCCTCGTACCGGACGCGGCCACCGAGGCGGCGCGCCTCCTCGAGCATGCGCGCCGAGGCATCGGCACCCGTCACGTCTGCCTCGGGCCAGCGCTCCGCGAGCGCCCGCGCGGCCCGCCCCGTGCCGGTGCCGAGGTCGAGCACGCGCTCCGGGGGCGCGGGCAGCTCGGAGACGGCAGCGAGCAGCGGGCGCAGGCCCTCGTCGGACACGCGCCCCTCCCACGAGGGCGCGAGACGGTCGAACGCGCGCGTCAGCGGCCCGCGGAAGAGCCGCCACGCGCCCGGCACCCGCACCACGACCGTCGTCACGAGACGCGCGAAGCGCTGCCCCGCCGTCATGTCCCGCTCCGGCGCCGGCAAAGCCGGCACCTCCGCTCCTTGATGAGCTCCGTCAAGCCTACGCTCATGTCACGGCAAATCGGATCTCGTCGCCGGGGCCGACGCCCGTCAGCTTCGCCGCGTCGCCGCTGCTGATCGCGAGCGTCATCAGCCCGTACGAGTCCTCGTAGAGGATCAGCTCGCCCACCTGCGCCTCCGCGAACGTCTCGACGAGGGATGCGTAGTAGCGGTCGAGCGCCAGCCTGACCTCAAGCCGCCCCTCGTGCGCGCTGAGCGCATCGACGTGCGAGCGGCGGGCGTTGGTCGCGACGTTGCCGAAGCGGTCGACGACGAGCACGGTCGTGGAGATCTGCGTCCGCCCCACCTCCGGCTCGGGCACGTCGACGCGCACGAGGCTGTCGACGGGGACGGCTGGCCCCAGCTCCTCGACGGCAACACCGGCGGCGAGGTGCGCAGCGGCGGGCGCAAAGACGTCGCGCGCATGGAACGTGCGTGAGACGACGGGCAGCCGGTACCGCGGGTCGACGAGCTCGTGCGCCCGGTCGACGCCGAGGGCATCCGCGGCGACCATCAACAGGCCGTTGTCGGGACCGACGAAGACCCTGCCGTCTCTCGTCACGACGGCGACGGCACGCCGGTCGCCGCCGACGCCCGGGTCGACGACCGCAAGGTGCACGCCGACGGGCAGGTACGCGATCGTGTTGTGGAGGACGACCGCCCCCTGCAGCACCGCCTGCGGCGCGATCCCGTGCGTGAGGTCGATCACGTGCGCGTCGGGCGCGATCCCCGCGATCACGCCGTGGCACGTGCCGACGAAGTCGTCCTGCAGGCCGAAGTCGGTGAGGAACGTGATGACGGAGCGGCTCATGGCCACGAGTCCATCACATCGCGCACCGCCGCGACGAGACCGTCGAGATCGTTCGTCGCTGCCTGCGCGACCACCCGGATCCCGACGGAACGGGCGATGCGGGACGTCTCCGGCCCGATCGACACGGCGGGGGCGACGCCGCCGATCGCGGCATACGCCCGGGCGGCCGACCCGGACGCGAGGACGACGACGTCGCCGTCCGGCGGCTCCGGGGCGAGCAGCCGCGTGCGGTAGAGCGGAACGAAGTCGGCGTCGAGCTCTTCGATCGGCCGGCGGCGCGCCCCTTCGGCGGCCGCGAACAGCACACGGCCCGCCGGGCGCGGCAGCTCGCGCAGCAGCCCCTCCTGCGTCGACTCGGCCGGCACGAGCGCGGGCTCGATGCCGTGTGCGCGCAGCGTCTCGGCGGTGCCCGGTCCGACCGCCGCGACACGCGGCAGGTTGCAGCCGCGCCGTGCGATCTCGTCGGCGCCGTTCGGGCTCGTGACGATCAGCCAGTCGTAGCCCGCCGCGTCGACGGGGTCGTCCGAGGTGCGCTCGATCTCGATCAGCGGGCACTCGACCACCTCCGCGCCGGCGCGCTCGAGCGCCTCGACGAGCGGCCCGGCCTGCGTGCGCGGCCGCGTGACGATCGCCTTCATCGCTGCAGGGCGAGGAGCTCCTGCGCGAGCGCGAGCGGGTCGTCGCCGCTTCGCCGCTCGAGCCATGCGCCGTCCTCGTCGGCGATCAGCGCGTGCAGCGTCCTTCCGTCGTGGTACGCGGCGACGGGCGCGAGGCAGCCCGCGCCGATCGCCGCGACGCAGCGTCGCTCCGGCTCCACTCGCGCGCGTGTCGACGCATCGTCGGTGTGCGCGACGAGCTCTTCCTCGCCGGCGCGGACCTGCAGCGCGAGGGCGCCCTGCGCCGCCTCCGGCAGCATCAGCTCCGGGTCGAGGCGCGCGCCGATCTCGCCGGCGAGCCCCAGCCGGTCGAGGCCGCACGCCGCCAGGACGATCGCGTCCAGGCCGCGCTCTCGCCGCTTGCGCAGGCGCGTGTCGACGTTCCCGCGCAGCGGCTCGACCGAGAGCGTCGGCTCGTGCGCGAGCAGCTGGGCCCGCCGCCGGGCGGAGGCGGTGCCGATGCGCATGCCGGGCTCGATCCGACTCGCGCCGACGAGCGCGTCGCGCGGGTCGTCGCGCTCGAGGTACGCGCCGACGGCGAGCCCCTCCGTGTCGGTGGAGGTCATGTCCTTCGCCGAATGGACGGCGACGTCGATACGCCCGGCGAGGAGCGCTTCCTCGATCTCCTTGACGAAGACGCCGCGCTCGCCGATCTGCCCGAAGGGCCGCTTGCGGTCGCGGTCGCCCGCGGTCGTGATCGGGACGAAGGCGACCTCGACTCCCTGTCGGCGGAGAGCGGCTGCTGCCTGCTCGGCCTGGGTCAGCGCGAGCCTAGAGCCGCGAGACCCGATGCGGACGAGCACAGGACGCCCTCCCTCCGCGCTTCGAGCGGCCGCACGAGGGGAACGCGAGCCGCACGCGCAGGAACGCCGACGGCGCGACGGCGGGCAGCGGCCGCTCGATCCGCTTCCTAGGGTCGACGCTCATCGTCCAGCCCGAAGAGATGCCTGACCGCGTCGGCGTACGCGACGCCGTCGGCCGTTACGGCCGCCTCCTTCATGCGCACCGTCGGCAGGTGCAGGAGCTTGTTCAGGATCTGCTGCGTCACCGACTCGAGCGTGCGCCGTTCGTCGTCGCTCACCCGCACCTTCGCGAGCTCCGCAGCACGGATCTCCTCGGCGCGCGCGCGCAGCGAAGCGATCGCCGGAACGACGTCGAGCGACGCCCGCCAGGTGTGGAAGCGCTCGGCCTCCTCGGCCACGAGCTGTTCCCCGCGCTCCGCCTCCGCGCGGCGGCCCGCGAGCGTCTCCGCGACGACCGCCTCGAGGTCGTCGATGTCGTAGAGAAAACAACCGCCGAGCCCGCCGATCGCAGGATCGAGGTCGCGCGGCACGGCGATGTCGATGAAGAACAGGGGCGTCCGACGACGCGACGGCACGTCCACTGCACGAAGCACCGGGTCGGACGACCCGGTGGACGAGACGACGACATCGACCTCGCCGAGCCGGGTCGGGATCTCGTCGAGGCGGAGCGCGGCACCGCCGAACCGCCGGGTCAAGTCGTGAGCGGTCTCCTCCGTCCGGTTCGCGACGAACGCGATCTCGGCGCCGCGCGAGACGAGGTTCGAGGCGGCGAGCTCGCCGATACGGCCCGCGCCGACGAGCAGCACGCGCCGGCCGCGTAGGTCGCCGAACACCTGCGCGGCGAGCGCCGCCGCAGCCGACGAGACCGAGGCGGGGCTCTCGCCGATCGCCGTCTCGGTGCGCACGCGCTTGCCGACGCCGAGCGCCTGCCGGAAGACGCGGTCGAGCACCGGCCCCGGCGTCACGGCCTCGTACGCGTCGCGCACCTGGCCGAGGATCTCACCCTCGCCCGGAACGAGCGAGTCGAGCCCGGCGGCGACGCGGAACAGGTGCAGCGCGGCCGCGTCCTCGTGCAGCCGGTAGAGGACGCCGTCGAGCGGCTCGCCCGCCGCCGCCTCGAGCGTCGCCGCGGCGCGCTCCTCGGCGATGTCCCAGAGGTAGAGCTCGGTGCGGTTGCACGTCGAGAGGCAGACGGCGTCGCCGAGCCCGCGCGCGAGCTCCGCTGCGGCCGCGAGGTCGAGCGTCACCCGCTCCCGCAACTCGACGGGTGCAACGTGGTGCGAGAGGCCGACGACAGAAAGGCTCATGCGAAGTGGCTCCCCGAGAGGGCGAGCCGGACGACGATCACGAGCGCGAAGCCGCCGAGCGCGAGATAGGCGGCGCGGCGGCCCGCCGGGCGAAGCGCGAGGAAACCGCCGTAGACGAGCCATGTGACGAGCGTCACCGCCTCGAGCGCGTCGAGGCCGTGATGGTCGCGGCGCAGACGTACGATGCCGGCGGCGAGCCCGAGCGTCAACAGCGGCACCGAGACGGCGACCGTCCGCCACGTCAGGCGCTCGAGCGAGGCGAGCGGCGGCAGGCGCAGCCGCAGGATGTCGGGCGCGCGCGACTTCAGGCGGCGCTCCTGCCACAGGTACAGCCCCGCGAGCGCCGCCGCGAGCGTGAACCCGGCGAACGCGGCGAGCACGAAGCCGACGTGCAGGACGAGGAAGAGGCTCCCGTAGGCGGAGCCGGAGCCTTCATGCGTGCCGCCGCCCACGCGCGCGACGACGAACAGCACCGCGGCGAGCGGCATGACCGCGAGCCCGAGCAGGCGAAACCGGGGCCGGCAGCCCCAGATCAGGTAGGCGCCGACGACGAGCCACACGAACAGGTTCAGCGAGCCGGACCAGCTCGACCACGGGAAGCCGTCGGCGTGCGCGGCCTGGGCCGCGAGGAGCGCCGTCTGCGCGAGCCAACCGACTCGGACGCCCCAGGTCGCCGCGGGCGATGTGCGCGGCGACGCATACGCGACGGCCGCCTCGCCGTACCCAACGAGCGCGGGCCAGAAGAGCGCCTCAACCACGCTCTCGCGCCCTCTCCACGAGCTCGCCGAGCTGCCGCTGCAGCCGTTGTAGCTTCGCGGCGATGATCGCGATCCACGCGAGCACCGCCACGAAGACGACGAGGTAGGCGGCGGCCACGTACTGCCACTCGGACGGAGGGTTCACGTGAGGAGCTCCCGCAGGTCGCGTACGTGCGCGTCGAGCCGCTTGCCCGCCAGCTCGACGTTGTAGAGCGTCGCGAACAGGAGCAGCATCGCCACGAGCGCGACGCAGAACGTGAAGAACTGCGAACCGGTCATCTGCGGGCCGTGCGAGTTGAACACGACCGGGTGGATGAAGTGCTGCGACAGCCTGATCGCGAGGAACGAGACGGGGATCAGGACGACGCCGAAGAGCGCATAGACGGCGCTCATGTTCGCGCGCGACGGGCCCGGATCGACGGAGTAGCGGAGCATGAAGTACGCGCAGTAGAAGAGGAAGAGCACGAGGAAGAGCACGAGCTGGTTCTCGCTCCACGACCACCAGACGCCCCACGACGCCTTCGCCCAAACGGAACCGGTGATCAGCGTGAGCGCGCCGAAGACGACGCCCTGGTGGATTGCGACGTAGCTCTCGACGTCCGCGCGCTCGTCGCGCGTACGCAGGTAGCGAAGTGCCTTCCATGCGCCCCAGCCGAAGCACGCGTACGAGGTCAGAGCGATCGGCACGTGGAAGTAGAAGATGCGCTGCGAGAAGCCCTGGTCGGCGTCGGTCGGCGCGTAGAAGAAGATCAGGGCGACGGCGGCGCCGAAGACGGCGGTCGTCAGGGCCGGCAGCTTCACGCGGCGAATGGTAGTCCCGGAGCGCGCTCAGGCCTCGGCGATCACGTACTCGAACGTCGCCCAGGCGAGTACGGCGAAGATCGCGTCGTAGAGCGCGAGGAACCAGAGGTAGCCGCCGACTCCGCCGACGACGATCGGGATCGCGGTCGGCAGGAAGAGCAGCGGCAGCAGGAGCTCCCGCGCACGGCCGGCGACGGCCATCGCACCGAAGAGCGTCCCGACCGCCGCGATGCCGATGTCCGCGAGGGCGACCGCCGCGATCGTGCGCCCGCCGAGCCCGTGGAAGAACGCGGCGAACGCGGGCAGCGCAACCACCTCGGCGGCCGCGAGGAACGCGACCACCGACAGCGCCTTGCCGAGCCAGATCGCGCTCCGGTCGCACGGCGCGAGCACGAGCGCGTCGAACATCCCCTGCTCGCGCTCGGCGACGAAAGCGCGGGTCAGCCCGAGCAGCGCCGTGAAGACGAGCGCCGACCAGAGGAGGCCGCGCGCCGCGACGTCACTCGTGCCCCGCGGCAGCGCGAAGTGGAAGATCGTGAGCGCAGCGAGCACGAAGAGGAGCATCGCCGGCAGCGTCTCCTTCGCGCGCAGCTCGAGCAGCAGGTCCTTCCGCGCGAGCGCGACGGTGTCCGACATGTACCTGAGCCCGCTCCGGCCGCGGCCAAGCCGCGGCCTGCGCTCCTGGGCCGGCTCCGTCGAGCCTACGCCGGTCACGTGAACGCAAGCCTCTGCGTTGCGCGGCGTGCGAACCGAGCGGGATCGTGGGTCGCGACGACGAGCGCGCGCGGCTCCTCGACGACCGCGTCGAGGAGCTCGAGGCCGTGCGCGTCGAGCGCGTTCGTGGGCTCGTCGAGCACGAGGAGCGACGGCTCGTGGAGGAGCACGCGGCAGAGGCCGAGCCGCTGCTGCATGCCGCGCGAGAACGTCCCGGTGCGCTCGTTGCGCGCCTCCCAGAGGCCGAAGCGCTCGAGCAGCATCCCGACGCGCTCGCGCTCGACGCGGTAGAGCCGGGCGAAGAGCACGAGGTTCTCGAGCGCCGTCAGCTCCCGGTAGACGAGCGGCTCGTGGCCGAGGTAGCCGATCCGCTCACGTGCCGGCAGCTCGAGCGATCCCGCCGACGGCAGCGCGAGCCGCGCGAGGATGCGAAGCAGGCTCGTTTTCCCCGACCCGTTCGCGCCGGTCACGAGCAGCGTGTCGCCGTCTGCGAGCTCGACGTCGATCCCGGCGAAGACGCGCCGGTCGCCGTAGCGCTTCGCGAGACCGCGCCCCCTGATCACAGGACGTCGGCGAGCACGAAGACGAAGAACGCGACGGAGATGACTCCGTTCATCGTGAAGAACGCGGCGTCGAGCCGGCGCAGGTCGCCCGGCCGGACGAGCGAGTGCTCGTAAAGGAGGAGGCCTCCGACGGCGATCACGCCGAGCCAGTAGGCGACGCCGACGCCGAGCCCCTTCCCGGCGGCGACGAGCAGCACGAGCGTCGCGAGGTGGAGGGCGCGCGCGCCGAGGAACGCGCCGCGCTCGCCGAAGCGCGTCGCCCACGAGTGGAGCCCCTGACGGCGGTCGATGTCGAGGTCGAACAGCGCGTAGAAGAGGTCGAAGCCCGCGACCCACGCCGCGACCGCGGCGCCGAGCGCCCACGCCTGCCACGGCAGCGTCCCCTTGATCGCCGCCCACGCGCCGACCGGCGCGAGCCCGTCGACCGCGCCGAGCCACAGGTGGCAGAGCCAGGTGAACCGCTTCAGGTACGGGTAGACGACGAAGGCGACGATCGGGATCGGCGCGAGCCAGCGGACGAGCGGGTCGAGCTGGAAGACCGCGACGACGTACAGCCCGAGCGACGCGGCGCAGAACCAGAGCACCGACGACACGGTGAGCGCGCCCGACGGGAGCTCGCGGGCGGAGGTGCGCGGGTTCGCCGCGTCGATCCCCGCGTCGATCAGCCGGTTCAACGCCATCGCGAGCGACCGCGCCCCGACCATCGCGAGCGTGATCCAGAGGAGATCGTGCCCCGTCGGGATGCCGCCGACTGCGAGGAACGCCCCGACGTACGCGAACGGCAGGGCGAAGATCGTGTGCTCGAACTTGACGAGCCGGTAGTAGAGCCGGGCCAGCCCCATCTCAGCGTGCAGTCTGCTGATGCGCGGTGGGCTCGTCGCGAAGAAGCGACAGCGCGTGCCCGAGAGCGGGCCGCAGCACGGCGTAGCCGTCGCGGCAGCCGCCGGTCGATCCGGGCAGATTGACGACGAGCGTGCCCCCGACGACGCCGGCGACGCCGCGCGAGAGCAGGCCGTGCGGCGTCTTCGCGATCGAGTCGGCGCGCAGCGCCTCGGCGATCCCCGGCGCCTCGCGCTGGAGGACGGTGCGCGTCGCCTCGGGTGTGACGTCACGGGGCGCGAGCCCGGTCCCGCCGGTCGTCAGGACGACCGCCGCCCCCGCCGCCAGCTCCTCGATCGCGGCCGCGATCTCTGCCCGCTCGTCGGACACCACGCGACGCACCACCTCGTAGCCGTCCGCACGGAGGAGCTCCGCGAGCGCGTCGCCGCTCCTGTCCTCCGCCTCTCCTCGCGACACGCGGTCGGACACGGTGAGCACGGCGGCGTTCACGCCTTCGTCTTCTCGACGAGCTCGACCTCGAACGACATCGCCTTGTCGATCGCCTTCGCCATGTCGTAGACCGTCAGCGCAGCCACCGACGCCGCCGTCAAGGCCTCCATCTCGACGCCCGTCTGGGCGGTCGTCTCGGCGGACGCGGTGATCTCGACGCCCTGCCCGACGACCCGCAGCTCGACCGCGGCGTGCGAGAGCGGTAATGGATGGCAGAGCGGGATCAGCTCGGACGTTCGCTTCGCCGCCATGATCCCGGCGAGCTGCGCCGTCGTCAGCGCGTCGCCCTTCGGCAGGTCGCCGAGGCGCGCGACCGTCTCCGGCGCCATGCGCACGAGCGCACGCGCGACCGCCCGCCGTCGCTGCGGCGGCTTGGCCCCCACGTCCACCATGCGCACCGCGCCCGACGCGTCGACGTGCGAGAGCTCGCTCACGCCGGGAAGCGTAGAGGCTCAGAGATCGGCGAGCAGCGCGTCGCTCCAGGCGAGCACGTCGTGCTCGCGCACGTGGCCGCGAATCGCCTCGAGCCGGCGGCGGCGCTCCGGCCCGTCCAGCGTCAGCGCCTCGTGCAGCGCCTCGGCCTGCCCCCACACGTCGAACGGGTTGACGGTGACGGCCCACCGGCCGAGCTCCTCATGCGCGCCCGCGTTCTCCGAGAGCACGAGCACGCCGTCGCGGGTATTGACGAGCGGCGCCTCCTTCGCGACGAGGTTCATGCCGTCGTAGACCGCGTTCACGAGCAGGACGTCGTACTGCTTGTAGGCGGCGATCGACCGGGGGAAGTTGTCGGCGACGCGCAGCTCGATCGCGCCGGTGTGACGCCCATTCACGCGCTCCACCGCCCGCTCGACTGCCGCGAGGTACTCGACGTACTCCGGGATCGCCTGCCGCGACGGGTCGAGAAGCGCGAGCATCCGCACGCGGCCGCGCCACTCCGCATGCGTGTCGAGCAGGAGGCCGAACGCGTCGAACCCGCGCACGATGTTCTTCGAGGGGTCGGTGCGGTCGACGCGCAGGACGAGCTTCTCGGGCCGCCGCTCGACGAGCTTCTCCTCCTCCGCACGCACCGCCTCCGAGACGGCGAGCTCGTCGAACTCGGCCGGGTCGATCGAGATGGCGTGGTGCGTGACGAGCGTGTCGCCGCAGCCGCCCACGACCTCGGCGCAGCTCGCACGAAAGCTGCGCGCCCAGCGGTCGGTGTGGAACGCGACCACGTCGTTCGCGAGCAGCCCCTCGTGTACCGCGCGGCGCATCGGCTCCGGGAGCACCGTCCAGTCGTCCTGCCACGGGATGTGCACGAAGTGCGCGAGCCGTGCATCCGGCCGCGCCTGCCGGACGAAGCGCGGCGCGAGATAGAGGTGATAGTCGTGAAAGAAGACCGCCGCCTCTGGTCTGTTGTCCAGCTCGACAACGACGCGCTCGGCGAAGAGCCGGTTCACCTCCTCGTAGTCGCGCCAGGCGTCGTGGAAGGCACGGTCGAGGTCCGGCCGCAGCGCCCGGCCCCAGAGGCCGTGCTGGATGAACCACAGCATCGGGTTCGCGACGACGTTGTAGTAGCCGTGGTACGCGCCGGCGTCGGGCGTCACGAACGCCACCTCGCTCGCGCCCTCGGCAGCCACGGCGCGATCCTCCTCCGTCGTCGCCGCGGCGACCCAGGTCACGTCATGGTGCGCGCGCAGCCCGCGCAACGCCGTCACGAGCCCGCCGCCGCCGCGACGCGCCTCACGCTTCCCGTCCGGGCCGCGGTCGAAGGTCACCGGCCCCCGGTTGGAGACGACGATCAGCGGCCGGCGGGCGGCCAACCTACGAGAGGCGCTTGACGAAGCGAAGCCGGGAACCGCCGCCCTCGCCGTCGCCGTCGCGGATCTCGAGCTCGTCGGCGAGCGCCTCGATGATCGCGATGCCGAGACCGCCCTCCGCGAGCTCGTCGGCGTCGAGCTGCCGCGGCGCCGGCGGCGGCGCGAATCCCTCGCCGCGATCGGAGACCTCGACGACGAGCCTGTCCGCGTGCAACTCGTAGACGATCTCGACCACACCCTCGGCCTCGCCGTAGGCATGCCGCACCGAGTTCGTGCACGCCTCGGTGAGCGCGAGCTTCAGGTCGCCGAGCACCTCCTGGGAGAGCGGCTCGCTGCGCAGGCGGGCGATCCCGGTCAGGGCAAGCCGGCCGAGCGTGATGTACTCGGGCTTTGCCGGGATGGTCAGGCGAATCGCCTGCGCGGGACCACCGGCGGGCGGCACGGGGTCGATCGTCGGTTGGGTTCCCATGGGATTTCGAAAGAAGAGCCGGGAAGATTCTGCCGGATCCTGTCCGACAGCGTCTTCACATAACGCGCGTACCCTCCCGGCGAGGATTCCTAACCCGCCGGCGGCCGCTCGCCCAGGGTGACCGGGACGACCCGGCGCGCGCTGCCGCGCACCACGGTGAACCTGACGCTCTGGCCCGGCACGAGACGGGTTGCAACAATCCGCACGACGTCCTCGGCACTCCGAACGGGTACGCCGCCGATCGCGACGATCGCGTCGCCGCCGACGCGGACGCCGAGCCCGCGGAACGACTCGAGGCGCCCGCCGGCGCGGAGACCGGCCGCGGCCGCCCCGGTGCCCGGGACGACCCGGACGACGAGGGCCCCACGCGGCGCGGCGTAGCCGAAGCGGCGCGCGACCGCAGGGGTCAGGTCGTTTGTCTCGATCCCGAGGTACGCGTAGCGGACGGCGCCGGTGCGCATGATCTCGTCGAGCGACCGGCGCGCCGAGTCGATCGGCACCGCGAAGCCGACCCCGTCGAACCCGGAACTGGAGCCGCCCGAGCGGATCTGCGCATTGATCCCGATCACCCGTCCGCGCGCGTCGAAGAGCGGCCCGCCGGAATTCCCGTGATTGATCGGCGCGTCGGTCTGGATCGCGTCGACCAGGTCGTACCGCGTCGTCACCGACGGGATCGAGCGGCGCACGGCCGAGACGACGCCCACGGTCAGCGAGTCCGTGTTCCCGAAGGGGCTGCCGATCGCAGCGACCGGCTGCCCGACGACGACGCTCGCCGAGCGCCCGAGCGGGACGGGGCGGACGCCGTGCAGGTGCGGGTCGACCCGGATGACCGCGACGTCGTCGAACAGGTCGGTGCCGACGATCCGCGCCGGCACGCGGTCGCCGTCCGCGAACTGCACGTAGACGGTGCGCGCTCGCTCCGTCACACCCGCCTGGCCGGCGGTGGTGACGACGTGGGCGTTCGTGAGCACGAGGCCGTCCCGAGAGACGACGAAGCCGGAGCCCTGACCGCCCCTGCCTCCGGGCACGTTCGGCTGGTCGAAGTAGGAGACCACCGTCACCACGCCGGCCGCGCGCCGGGCGAAGATCTGCGCCGGCTGGAAGCCGTTCCCGGCGAGCGGCTTCGCCACCACGACCGGAGGGCCCGCGTCGCCGAGCGGCGCCTGCTCGCGTACGACGACCGTGCGCGAGGCGTGCCCGAGATACCCGGCGCCGCGGGCCGCCACGAGTGCCGCACCGCCGCCGAGGAGCGCTGCGAGGAGTGCGACCGCGGCAGTCGGGCCGGCGCGCATCGTGCGGGACTATACGCCGCCGGCCTCCGACCGGTTTTTGGCTCTAGGAGACGGTTTGCGCCGTTTTCACGTTTTTCGCGGGCGCGAGCTCGGCCGGAAGGGCGAGGGTGAACCAGGTCCAGCCGGCGCGCTCGTCCACCTCGATCCGGCCGTCCATCACCGCCGCGAGCTCCTGCGCGATCGCGAGCCCGAGCCCGCTCCCCGAGGCTCGTCCGCCGTCCAGGCGGAAGAAGCGCCCGAAGATGCGGTTCCGGGCCTCCGGCGGGATGCCGGGGCCGTCGTCGGCGACCGCGAGCGTCGCCCGGTGCCCGTCGGGGCTCGCCGCGACCCGGACGCGCGTCCCGGCCGGGGTGTGCACGAGCGCGTTCTCGACCAGCACCCTCCCGATCTGGAGGATCCGCTCGGCGTCGCCGAGGGCGTCGACCGCACCTGCGTACTCCGCATCGAGCAGGTGACCCGAGGCGGCCGCCCGCGGCGCGAACTCGCCGGCGAGCTCGGTCGCGAGGGCCGCGAGGTCGACGGTCTCCCGTGCCGTCTGCAGGCGGCCGGCGTCGAGTCGGGAGAGGTCGAGCAGGTCGGTTGCGAGCTTCGTCAGGCGGGCGACCTGCTCGCGCATCTGGCCGAGGAACTCCTCACGCGTCGCCGCATCGAGGCCCGGCTCCTCGAGCAGCTCGAGGAAGCCGCCGAGCGAGAAGAGCGGCGTCCGCAGCTCGTGCGAGGCGTTCGCGATGAACTCGCCGCGGGCCCGGTCGAGCGTCGCGAGGCGCAGGCGCATGCGCTCGAACGCGCGCGCGAGTTGCCCGACCTCGTCCTCGCGTGCGTCGACGACCGGCTCCTCGAAGTCGCCGGCCGCGATCCGCTCGGCCGCCGCCTCGAGCCGCCGCAGCCGCCGCGCGTGCAGGCTCGCCCCGACGTAGCCGACGAGGATCGCGAAGAGCGCCGACACGCCTGCGGCGACGAGCAGGCGGCGCCGGACGACCTCGACCGTCTGCAACTGGTCGTGCAGGGGCGCCGAGAGCAGGAGCACGGAGGCCTCGACGGGCGACGCGGCCTCCGCGAAGTGCTGCCCGTTCCGCTGGACGATGCCGCGCGTCAAACGGCCGCGGCGGTACGCGTCGCGCGCGACCGGATCCTGCTCGAGATCGGACGACGGCTGGTCGAGACTCGAGTCGGCGTTCGGCTCGAGCAGCGGGCCCTGGTCGGAGAGCACGTCGAGGATGACCACGCGCGCGTCCACCTGCGACGCCATCGAGCTCACGTACAGGGTGCGGCGCGGGTACTCGGCGGGGAACTTCGGCAACACCACGTTCTCGAGCGCCCGCGAGAGGCTGCGCAGCTCCTGGTTCTCGAGCGAGCGGCGGTACGACGGGACGACGATCAGGTAGACGATCGTGAGCACGCCCGCGACGACGAGGAGCAACGCGAGCGCGAGCCTGCCGCCGACGCCCGAGAGCGGCGTCATCGATCCTTGAACCGGTAGCCGACGCCGCGAACGGTGAGGATGAACTCCGGCGTCCGCGGCTCCAGCTCGAGCTTCTCGCGCAGGTGCCGGACGTGCACGTCGATCGTGCGCGGGTCGCGGTAGTCGGCGCTCTTCCAGAGCGCCTCGAGCAGCATGCGGCGGCTGAACACCCGTCCCGGCGACGCGGCCAGGGCGCGCAGCAGCTCGAACTCGACGTAGGTGAGCTGCACCGGCTCGCCGCGCACCTCGACCGTGCGCCGGGGCACGTCGAGGACGAGCCCGTCGGCCTCGATCCGCTCGTCTCCCTCACCGGGGGGCACGTGCGGCTGCCGCGCCCGACGGAGCAGCGCCCGGACGCGCGAGCGAAACTCGCGGATCGAGAACGGCTTCGTGATGTAGTCGTCGGCTCCGAGCTCCAGGCCGAGGACCTTGTCGAGCTCGTCGTCGCGTGCGGTCAGCATGATGATCGGCACCGTGCTCGTCGCCCGCAGCCGCTTGCACACCTCGAGCC
>JAICYG010000220.1 GCA_025934335.1 Thermoleophilia bacterium
CAGGTCATCCCGCACATCACCAACGAGATCAAGGCACGGATTCGCGCCATGGCCGACCCGGGCCCGAGCGGACTGTCGCCGCACATCGTGATCACCGAGATCGGCGGCACGGTCGGCGACATCGAGTCGCAGCCGTTCCTCGAGGCGATCCGCCAGTTCCGGCGCGAGGCAGGCCCCGAGAACGTCGCGTACCTGCACGTCACGCTCGTGCCGTACATCGACACGGCGGGCGAGCTGAAGACGAAGCCGACGCAGCACTCGGTCAACGAGCTGCGCCGCATCGGTATCCACCCGGACATCCTCGTCTGCCGTTCCACGGAGCCGCTGCAGCGCGACATCCGCGACAAGATCGCGCTCTTCGCCGACGTCGACGTCGACGCCGTGATCTCGAACTCGGACGTCTCCGACGTCTACCTCGTCCCGCTCGACCTGCGCGAGCAGGGCCTCGACGAGCTCGTGTGCCGGAAGCTCGGCATCGACGCGCCGGAGCCGGACATGTCCGACTGGGAGGAGCTGACCGAGCGCATCACGAGGCGCCGCGAGTCGATCGAGATCGCGCTCGTCGGCAAGTACGTGAAGCTCCACGACGCCTACCTGTCGGTGCACGAGGCGCTCAAGCATGCGGGCATCCACAACGGCTGCCGGGTGCACGTCCGGTGGGTCGACGCCGAGGACATGACGCTCGAGGAGGCGCGTGCCGAGCTCGCGGGCGTCGACGGGGTGCTCGTGCCGGGCGGCTTCGGGTCGCGCGGGTGGGAGGGGAAGATCCTCGCCTGCCGCGTCGCGCGCGAGGACGAGATCCCGTACCTCGGCATCTGCCTCGGCATGCACGTCGCCGTCTCCGAATTCGCGCGTCACGTGTGCGGCCTCGACGGCGCCAACTCGACGGAGATGGATCCCGAGACGCCGTACCCGGTGATCGACCTGCTGCCCGAGCAGAAGGAGGTCGAGGACCTGGGCGGGACGATGCGGCTCGGCGCGCAGGCGGTCGAGCTGGCGGAGGGCACGCGCACCCGCGAGGTCTACAGCGACGAGCCGGTGATCGCGGAGCGGCACCGGCACCGCTACGAGGTGAACAATGCCTACCGGCAGCAGCTCGTCGACCACGGGCTCGTCGTCAGCGGCACGTTCCAGGAGGGCCGGCTCGTCGAGATCGTCGAGCTTCCCGACCATCCGTGGTTCGTTGCGTCACAGTTCCACCCGGAGTTCAAGTCGCGGCCCACGCGCCCCGCGCCGCTCTTCCGCGAGTTCGTCGCCGCCGCGCTGCAGCGGTCGCGCACGCGCACGGGCGTCGAAGTCGCGTAGCTTGCCGCGGTGACCTCCGAGGTCGTCGCGCTCTTCTGCGAGCTCGCGGCGCTCCCGAGCCCGCCGGGCGAGGAGCGTGCGGTCGCCGACGCCGTCACCCGCTACCTGCGCGACTGCGGGCTCGCCGTCGACGAGGACGGCACCGGCCCGGCGGTCGGCTCGATGATGGGCAACCTCTACACGCATCTCGAGCCGACGGCGGAGGGCGAGGGGCTCCTCCTCTGCGCGCACCTCGACACCGTGCCGCCGACGGCGGCGATCGACCCGGTGCTCGCCGACGGCGTCGTCCGCAACGCGGCCGGGACGATCCTCGGCGCCGACGACAAGGCGGCGGTCGCGGCGATGCTCGAGGGCGTCCGCCGCGTGCTCGTCGAGGGTCGGCCGCACGCCGGCATCGAGCTGCTCTTCACGCCGAAGGAGGAGGTGGGTCTCGTCGGTGCGTACGCGTTCGACCACACGCGCCTCAAGGCGCGCACCGGCTACGTCTACGACCAGGCCGCGCCGATCGGGACGGTGATCCTCGGCGCCCCGTTCTCGCAGGCGCTCGAGGTGACCTTCCACGGCCGCGCCGCGCACTCCGGCATGCATCCCGACGACGGCCGCTCGGCGATCGGCGCGGCGGCGCGCGCGATCTCGGAGCTCCGGCTCGGGCGCGTCGACGAGCTCTCGACGGCGAACGTCGGCACGATCACCGGCGGCACCGCGGGCAACATCGTGCCCGAGTGGTGCACGTTCGTCGCGGAGGCGCGTTCACACGACGAGCATCGCCTCGCCGACCTGATCCAGGAGATGCAGGACGCGATCACGTTCGCCGCAAACCTCTGGGAGTGCGACGTCGAGACGAACGCGCGGAAGAGCTACCGGGGCTACCGCTTCGCGAAGTCGGACCGCGCGGTCGCGCTCGCCGCCGACGCGCTCGCGCGCTGCGGCCACGCGGTGACGTACGAGCTGTCCGGCGGTGCGGCGGACGCGAACGTGTTCAACGAGCGCGGCCTCGAGGTCGTGAACCTCGCGAACGGCATGACGGACATCCACACG
>JAICYG010000186.1 GCA_025934335.1 Thermoleophilia bacterium
GAGCGGGTGCCAGTACGCGACGGACTCCTCGCCCACCTGCCAGCAGAGCTCGACCTCCTCGCCGTGCCTGAGAGCCGGGAAGTCGAGCAGACCCGAGTCGAGGTCCTTGACGACGACGCCGAGCCCGTCCAGCTCCGCGACGATCGCCGCCGCCCGCTCGGCAAGCGCGGCGAGCTCCGCCTGCGTCGTGCCGAGGTCGGTGGCCGCGTAGCCGGCGCCGTTGCCGCCGATCGCGGTCACGTGCTTCCCCTGCTCCGAGATGAGCTCGCGCATCCGCGCACGCACGCCGACGAGGCGCTCGGCGGCGGGGCGCACTTCCTCGAGGGCGCTGTTAGCCTCGGTCGGGGTGAACAGGCGTCTCGGCACGTCGACGTCCCATGGTAGGGACGACCCGAAGCGCCTCGCCTGGTGGGGAGCGCTCGTCGCCGCGCTGATCGCGCTGCAGTACGCGAGCCGCTACGGCTCGTCGGGCAGCGGCCCCTCCGAGCCGCTCTACCGATGGTCGTTCCTCGGCGCCTCGATCGCGCAGGAGCTCTTTTTCCTCGTCGTCATCCTCGCCATCGGCGGCTTCCGTCTGCGCCTGTTCGCCCTGCGGCCGCCGAGATCGCTCCGCGAGGCGGCGGGGCTCGCGCTCGTCGTCTTCGTCGCGGTCAACGTCTTCGAGACGGTGTACCTCACGCTCGTCCAGCCGGGCAACGAGCAGGGGTTGACACCGTCGCACTGGGAGCCGCAGCACGCGGCCGCGTACGTCGCGAACGGCATCGTCATCTGCACGCTCGTCCCGCTCGTCGAGGAGCTCACCTTCCGCGGGCTGGGCTTCTCGCTGCTCGAGCCCTTCGGCAGATGGGCCGCGATCGTCGTCACCGGCGTGCTCTTCGGTCTCTCGCACGGGCTGCTGCTCGAGCTCCCGATCATCGCCGCCTTCGGCTGCCTGCTCGGCTGGCTGCGCGCGCGCACCGGGAGCGTCTATCCCGGGATGGTGCTGCACGCCGCGTTCAACCTGTTCGCGCTGATAGCCGCAGTCACGATCGGCGGGTAGGTTTTCGGCGTGCGCCGCGTCGCCCTCGTCGCGCTCGCCGCACTCGCGTTCGCGCCGGCGGCGCACGCGGGCTGCGGTGTCGCAACGTCAGCCCTCGCAGGCAGGGCGCCGCTCGCGGTCACGCTGACCGCGCAGTGCGCATCGCCGGCGTACTCCTGGAGCTTCGGCGACGGGACGACCGCAGCCGGCCAGACGGTGCAGCACACGTTCGCCGCCGGCTCGTACCGCGTGACGCTCACGTCGGATGCGGGTCAGGAGACGGTATGGCCTGTGACGTCGGTCTCGCTGCGCGTGACGGCGCCGCATCGCGCACGGTACGGCGACTTCGTCGCGCTGCGTGCGCAGGTCGTGCCGAGGATCCCGGTCACCTGGCACGGCCGCCGCTTCCAGCACGGCGCGCTGCGCGTGCGCGTACTCGGGCCCGGCCCGTGGACGGTCGCGGCCGCGGGCGTGACCGCACGCGCCTCGACCCTCGTCGTCCCACGGCTCGAGGTGACGACACGCGGCGCTGCGGTCGTGGGCGGCAACGTGCAGGTGGTCGCCACATTGCGGCCCTCCCGCGCGGGTGTCGTCGTGGGGCCGAAGATCGTCGACACGCACGCCGCACACGTGGCGCACGTGCAGCTGCGCACGCGGCCGGCGCCCGGCTGGGCATCGGTGACGGCGTCGCTCGTCGTCCCGGTGGTCCAGCCGTCGCTCGCTCCCGGCAGCCGGGGCGCAAGCGTGCGGGCGCTCGAGGGCAGGCTCGCAGCGCTCCACTACGCGGTCCGGCGCGACGGCGTCTTCGGCTCCGACGACCGCGACGCGCTGCTCGCGTTCCAGAAGGTCGAGGGCATGCCGCGCACGGGGCTGGTCGACGCCGCGCTCTGGCGTCGGCTCGAGATCGCCCACGTCCCCCGCGCACGCTACGGCGGCGACCACGTCGAGGTCGACAAGACACGGCAGGTCATCTTCGTCGTCCGGAGCGGCACCGTCATGCTCGTCGTGCCGACCTCGACCGGTGCGACGGGCAATACGCCGATCGGCACGTGGCGCGTCTACCGGAAGGTGGTGGGGTTCGACTGGGTCCTCTACTACCCGAGCTACTTTCTGCGCGGCTTCGCCGTGCACGGCTACCCCGACGTCCCCGCGTACCCCGCCTCCCATGGCTGCGCCCGCGTGCCGATGTGGATCGCGACGACGATCTACGCGGCGATGCCCCCGGGATCTACGGTCTACGTCTACGCATGACCGACGACGTCGTCAACGCCCTCCGCGAGGAGATCACGGAGATCGACCGCGAGATCCTCGCGCTCGTCAACCGCCGGCTCGAGACGGTTGCGCGCCTGAAGCGCCACAAGGACGAGAACGGGATTGCGTTCGTCGACGCCGACCGGGAACGGCGGATGTTCGACGACCGCGTCCGCGAGAACGGGGGCCCGCTCTCGGAGGACGGCCTCCGTTCGTTCTACACCGAGCTGCTCGCGCTCACGAAGCGCGAGCTCTCCTAGCGCTCTTCCTCCTCGTCGTCCTCGGCCAGCTCCTCGGCCTCGGCCTCGGCGAAGTCCTCGGCGGAGACGTGGTCGAGGAACTCCTTGAACTGGTCGACGATCGCCTCCTCGTTGACCTCGTCGCCCTCCATCTCGATCGCCGACTCCTCGATCACGTCGTCGGCGGCGAAGATCGGTGCGTGCGCGCGGACGGCTACGGCAATGGCGTCGGAGGAGCGCGAGTCGATCTCGACCTCCGCCCCGTTCTGCGCCACCGTGATCGACGCGTGGAATGTGTTCTCGCGCAACTCCGTGACGGTCACGCGGACGACCTCGACGTCGAGCTCACCGAGGATGTTGACGAGCAGGTCGTGCGTGAGCGGGCGCGGCGCCGTTGCACCCTGCAGCTTCATCAGGATGGCCGCAGCCTCGGGATGGCCGATCCAGATCGGGAGGTACCGGTTGCCGTCCGCGGTCTTCAGGAGCACGATCGGCTGTTTGCCGACGAGGTCGAACGAGACCCCGTAGATCGACATCTCGACCATCTCCTCCTAGAGTACCCCCGCCCGGGGGGGCCAATCCCGTGGCGCTATCATGCGCCCGCGCGGGCGATTAGCTCAGCTGGTTAGAGCGCCGCTCTGATAAGGCGGAGGTCCCTGGTTCGAATCCAGGATCGCCCACTTCCGGCTCGCGCACCCGTGTCGTCGAAACAGCGAGTCGCTCCTCCGAGGTACGCGAGCGGTGCGGAAAGCAAATGCGCGGCTCATACTCGCGCATCGTTAGTGCAAGGAGCGCGTGCGGTGTACGTAGTCCTCCACCGCGTGCAGGAACGTCGAGTCCTGCGCCAGCTCCGCCAGCGTCGACTTCGTCTCTGCGTCGAGCTCGCGATCGTCGGCGAGCTCGCGCAGGAACGGCTGCAGCCGCCCGTTCTGCGACATGTGCGCCATGCGCAGAAACAGGGTCCGCGTGTCCTCGTCCTGGGAGATCGCCTCGAGCGACTCGATGTCCTTCAGCCACAGCCCGTCCACGAAGGTGCAACGGGGCGGGCGGGCGCATGGTTACGGGGAGAGCAGGAGCCGCTCGAGCGCCTCGGCGAGCTCCTCGAGCTCGACATCGCCGTCGATCGCGACCTGGAGACCGCCCGCGCCGACCTTCGCCTCGAAGCCGGTCAGCGTGCGGAATGCCTCGCGCACTCGCCGCACCAGGGCGGGATCCACCGCAGTCGTGCGCCGCTCGCGCGTCGCCGCACCCGCGGCCTTCGCCGCCCGTTCCGCGGAGCGCACGGACATCCCGTCGCGGACGATCCTCCGCGCGAGCCGCCGGCGTGCGTCGTGGTCGGGCACCGAGAGCAGGGCCCGTGCATGGCCTTCCGACAACTCGCCGCGGCCGACGAGCGCGAGCACGTCGTCGGGAAGCTCGAGCAGCCGCACGCGGTTGGACACGGTCGGCTTCGACTTCCCGACGCGCTCGGCCACCTCGCCGAGCGCGAGGCCGAACTCGTCGAGCAGCACAGCGTACGCGCGGCCCTCCTCGACCGGCGAGAGGTCCTCGCGGGCCACGTTCTCGACGAGGCCGAGGAGCAGCGTGTCGCGGTCGTCCGCCTCCCGCACCACCGCCGGAACGGTGCCGATGCCCGCTTCGCGGGCGGCCCGCCACCGGCGCTCGCCGGCGATCAGCTCGTAACCGCCCTGCGCGCGCGGCCGCAGGACCACGGGCTGGATCAGGCCCTGCGCGCGAATCGACTCGGCGAGGCCGGAGACCGTCTCGTGATCGAACTCGCGGCGGGGCTGGTTCGGGTTCGGATGGATCTGCTCGACCGGGACGTGCGCGAGCTCCGGCCCGCCGCTTCCGATCAGCACCTCGAAGCCGCGGCCGAGGCCCCGCCTCGCGTTACCGACGCTCGACAAGCTCCATCGCCACCTTCCAGTAGGCCTCGGCGCCACGCGAGCGCCGGTCGTAGTGGGTCACGGGGAGGCCGTGGCTCGGCGCCTCCGCGACGCGGACGGAGCGCGGCACCACCGCCTCGAACACGAGGCCGCCGAAATGCGCCCTCACCTCCGCCTCGACCTCGGCGGAGAGGCGCGTACGAGCGTCGGCCATGGTCAGGAGGACACCCGCGATC
>JAICYG010000030.1 GCA_025934335.1 Thermoleophilia bacterium
CTCCAGCCCGGGCGTCGCGCCCGCGGCGCGGCCGAGGCGCGGCAGGTCGTAGCCCGCGGCGCGGTCGCGGAAGCAGCCGAGGTTGATGCCGGTGAGGACGACCTCGCGGTGGCCCTGCGCGACGCGGCGGCGGATCTCGGCGAGCACCGCCCCGGCGCTGCGGCTGCGCGACTCGCCGCGGACGAGCGGGATGACGCAGAAGTTGCACGAGAACGAGCAGCCGTCCTGGATCTTGACGAACGCGCGAACACGGTCGATGCGTGCGTCCGCCTGCACGCAGCCGATCGCGCCGACGTCAGCGGCGACGAACGCGGCCGTCTCCTCGGCACGCTTCGCGACCACCGTGACGTTGCCGGGCAGGCCGCCGAACGCGTCGCCCCGCAGGTTCGCGGCGCAGCCGGTGAGGTACACCCGCTCATGTGTGCGGGCTGCGCGCGCCGCCGCCTTGCGACTCTTCGCGACCGCCTCGTTCGTGACGCAGCAGGTGCTGATCACCGCGACGTCCCCCGCCTCTCTTTCGATGTGACCGTCGCGCAGGAGCGCCTCGCGCACCTCGTGCGCGTCGACGTGGGAGACCTTGCAGCCGAGGAAGTCGACGATGAACGTCGCCACGGCGCGGATCGTAATGCGTGCCTAGCCGGGGCGGCGGTGGAGGTCGCAGGCCCAACCGTCGCGAGTGCGCCGGTCGACGTGCTCATAGCCGGCGAGGGCCGGATGCTCCGAGGCGAAGTAGCCGGACGTGATGAGCGTGCCGGAGACGATCCTCGTGGGAAGTGCCTCGACGGACTCGAGCGAGATGTTCGCGACGGCAACGTCGGCATGCGGGAGCGGCTCGTCCGGTGCCACGAGCCGTGCGTCGACTGCGACGCCGTTCGCCGCAGCGTTGACCCTGGTCGCCTCGATCGACGGCTCCTCGACGTCGACGCCGAGTACCGGCGCATAGCCGAGCAGCGCCGCGGCGATCGAGAGGACACCCGACCCGCAGCCGACGTCGAGCAGCGAGGACGGCTCGAGCTCCTGCAGCGCCGCGAGACAGAGGAGCGTCGTCGGGTGGGAGCCGGTGCCGAAGGCGCGACCCGGGTCGACGACGACGGCAAGCGGCCCGGGGTCGGGCCGCTCCCACGGAGGGCCGACCCACAGGCGGCCGACACGCGCCGGGCGGTGGAACGCGCGCCACTTGTCCTCCCATCCGCCCTCGACGTCGGCCGCGCGCGCACCTCCGAAGAACGCCCACACGCGCTCCTCACCGGCCGCGTCGGTGTACGCCGCGAGCTCGATCCCTTCGGGCCGGTCCACCTCCTCGAAGCCCTGCGGGAAGAGCTCGAGCATCGTCGCGCGCGCCTCCTCGGCCCGCTCGAGGCCCACCTCGATCGCGACGCGGCGAAGGGTGCTCAGCGGAACGCGCTCTTCAGCTTCTCGAAGAAGCTCTCGTCGTGGCGATAGGTGTGCTCGTCGCTCGCCGCGTCGAATGCCTCGAGCAGGCGACGCTGCTCGTCGTTCAACCGCCGCGGCACCGAGACGTTGACGAGCACGCGATGGTCGCCTCGCCCGAAGCCCTGGAGCACCGGCATCCCCTTCCCGCGCAGGACACGCACCTCACCCGGCTGCGCGCCGGGCTCGATCTCGAGCTCCGTCGGCCCGTCGAGGGTCTCGACCGCGACCGTCAGCCCGAGCGCCGCCTGCACGATCGTCAGGTCGACCTGCGAATAGATGTCGTTCCCCTCGCGGACGAAGCGCGGGTCGGGCTTCACGTGCACGAGCACGTACGCGTCACCGGCCCGGCCGCCCTGCGCGCCTGCGTGCCCCTTCCCGGAGAGGCGGATGCGCTGCCCGTCGTGGATGCCCGCAGGCACGTCGACGTCGACCGGCCGGCGCTCGACCGTCCGCCCCGCGCCGTCGCACTCCGAGCACGGGTGCTCGACGATCACACCGCGGCCACTGCAGGTAGGGCACCCGGCCGTGCGCACGAACTCGCCGAAGACGCTCCGCGACACCTGCTGCAGGCGGCCGCTTCCTCCGCAGCGGTCGCAGCGAACGGGTGTCGTGCCCGGCTCGACGCCGTCGCCGCCGCAGCGCGCGCACGCAACCGCGACCTCGAACGGGACCTGGACGGTGGCGCCGCTCGCGGCCTCGACGAGCTCGATCTCCACCTCCGCAGCGACGTCGGCGCCGCGCCGGCTGCTGCCGCCGCGCATGCCGCCGAACAGGTCGTCGCCGAAGAACGCCGCGAACAGGTCGCCGAGCCCGCCGATGTCGAACTGGGTCGGCGTGAAGCCGCCCGAGCGGAGGCCGGCATGGCCGTAGCGGTCGTAGAGCGCACGTGTCTCCGAGCTCGAGAGCACCTCGTACGCCTCGGTCACCTCGCGGAAGCGCGCCTCGGCATCCGGCTCGCTCGAGACGTCCGGATGGAGGCTCCGGGCGAGCCCGCGGAATGCCTTCTTGATCGCCCGGTCGTCGGCGTCGCGGTCGACCCCGAGGACCTCGTAGTAGTCGCGGTCGGTCGGCATCAGCGGTCGTCACCGTACGCATCCTCGACGAACCGCGAGAGCTCCGACGCTGCGGCGCGGACCGAGCGGAGCGCCTTCTCGTAGTCCATGCGCAGCGGGCCGAGCAGGCTGACGGCGCCGAGAGTGCGGTGGGCGATGCCGTACGTGGCGCCCACGAGGGCGAGCTGGTGGAGCCCGGGCTGCTCGAGCTCCTCGCCGACACGCGCGAACGGGCGCCGGGGGTCGAGCCGCTGCGCGAGGACGTCGAGGAGCGCGGCGCGCTTCTCGAGCGCCTCCATCAGGCTCCGGTATGCGCCGATCTCCTCGGCACGCATGTCCTCGAGGAGCCCGGCCGTGCCGCCGACGAAGAGCTGCCGGTTCTCGTCCGCCGCCTGCTCGAAGGCGCTGCGGATCGCCTGCAGGAACGCGCGCTCGCGCGGACGGAGGCTCGGCTCGTCGAACGCGAGCTTCATCGCCCGCGAGCCGATCCGGGCGCCGCTGACGCGCTCGTCGAGGTACTCGGCCGCCCAGGTGACGAGGCCCGGGTCGACCGGCTCCGAAAACGCGAAGCGCAGGTCGGTGACGCTGCCCGTCGAGGCGATCACGACGACGAGGACGATCTCCGGCTGCAGGAGCAGCACCTCCACGTGCTTCACCGTCGCCGCCTCGAGCGGGGGCGCCGAGACGAGCGCGAGCAGGTGCGTCACCTGCGACAGCATCTCCGTCGTCGCCTGCAGCGCCTCCTCGACCTCGGCCCGAGCGGCCGGCAGCCCGAGCGCGAACGCCTCGCCGCGGGTCTCCGGCCGGGTGAGCAGCTCGTCGACGTAGAGCCGGTACCCCGCCTCGGTGGGAACGCGCCCGGCCGAGGTGTGCGGATGCGTGAGCAGCCCCAGCCGCTCGAGCTCTGCCAGCTCGGAGCGGACGGTCGACGGCGAGACCACGAGGCTCGCCCGTTCCACGAGCGTCTTCGAGCCCAGCGGCTGCCCCGTCGAGACGTACTCCTCGACCACGAGCCGGAGGATGCCCCGCTGCCTCTCAGAGAGAAGGATCTGCATCCCTCGCATGGTAGGCCGAGCCTCAGGCCAGAAGCCGTGCAGTCACGCCGCCGCCGAGAAAGCGACCGCGCCGGGTGAGGGCGAGCATCCCGCCGTTCCGGACGGCGAGACCGGCATCGGCGAGCCGGTCGAGCCCGGGCTCGTCGAGCGCGTCCTCCAGCCCGTCGAGCGCGAGCGGCTCGTCCAGCCGCAGCCCGAGCATCAGCCGTTCGCTCGCCCGTACCGGCGGCGGCAGCTCCTCCAGCTCGCGTGCCGGCCGCTCCCCCGCCGCCAGGGTTGCCGTGTACCGGGCGAGCGACGGGGCGTTCCGCCAGCGTCTGTTCTCGATTGTGCTGACCGCGCCCACGCCGAGCCCGAGGTAGTCGTGCCCGAGCCAGTAGCCGAGGTTGTGCCGCGCCCGCAGGTCGCGCCCGCCGGCGTACTCGGGACGGCGGCAGAAGTTGGCCGTCTCGTACCAGCGGTAGCCGGCGCCGGTCAGCGTCTCGACGACGTGCTCGAAGTACGACTCCATCGCGTCCGCCTGGCGCACGAGCTCCGCGCCGTGAGCGTGCGCGAAGCGGGTGCCCGGCTTCGCCTCCAGCTCGTAGGCGGAGACGTGCTCGGGCTCGAGCGCGAGGGCCTCGGCGAGGTCGCGTTCGAGGTGGGCGGGCTCCTGGCCCGGGATCCCGTAGATGAGGTCGATGGAGATGTTGCCGATACCTGCATCCCGAAGACGGTGCACGGCCCGGCGGACGCTCTCGGGCCGCGAACGGCGTTCGAGCACGTCCAGAAGGTGCATGTGGAAGCTCTGTGCGCCTATTGACACACGATCGACACGGTTTTGCGCGAGAAGAGCCGCGAGATCGCGCGTCACGGTCTCGGGGTTCGCCTCGATCGTCACCTCATCCGCGGTGGGGAGCGAGGCGAGGAGCCGCTCGAGCTCGTCCGGCCGGATGAGCGTCGGCGTGCCGCCGCCCAGGTAGAGCGTCTCGAGCCGGGGGGCGAGCAGGTCACGCTCGAGCTCGAGCTCGCCGAGGAGCGCGGTGACGTAACGCTCGTGCTCGCCGTCGCGGCCGACGACTGTGACGAAGTCGCAGTAGCCGCAGCGCGAGGCGCAGAACGGCAGGTGGACGTAGAGGTGCCGCGCGCCGGTCGTGCTCACGAAGCCGTCGAGCTCCGCGGCGGCCGCCGAACGAGCTCCCCGCCGCAGTTGGGGCAGTCGCCGAGCTCGTCCGCGCACGAGGCGCAGAAGGTGCACTCGAACGAGCAGATGCGCGCGTCCGCGCTGTCAGGGGGCAACGGCGCCCCGCAGCGCTCGCACGCGGCCCGCAGCTCGAGCGCCATCAGCGCTTCGCCCCGTCGTTCAGGTTGAGCACGGCGAGGAACGCCTCCTGCGGCACCTCAACGCCGCCGACCTGCTTCATCCGCTTCTTCCCGGCCTTCTGCTTCTCGAGCAGCTTCCGCTTGCGCGTGATGTCGCCGCCGTAGCACTTCGCGAGCACGTCCTTGCGCCGTGCCTTCACCGTCTCGCGCGCGATGATCCGGGCGCCGATCGCCGCCTGGATCGCGACGTCGAACATCTGCCGTGGGATCTCCTCGCGCAGCTTCTCGACGAGCATCTTCCCGCGCTCGTACGCGAAGTCACGGTGCACGATCAGCGAGAGCGCGTCGACAGGCTCGCCGGCGACGAGGATGTCGACGCGGGCGAGGTTGCCCGCCCGAAAGCCGGCGAGGTCGTAGTCGAAGCTCGCGTAGCCGCGCGTCCGCGACTTCAGCTGGTCGTAGAAGTCGAGCACGATCTCGCCGAGGGGCAGCTCGTAGGTCAGATGGACTCGCTGCTCCGACAGGTACTCGAGGTGGTCGAACTTACCGCGGCGGTCGTTGCACAGCTCCATCACCGCCCCGACGTGCTCCTTGGGGACGATGATCGACGCGCGGATGTACGGCTCCTCGACCTCGTCGAATGCGTCGGGCAGGTCGGCGGGCGTGTGCACCTCGACCCACTCCTCATTCAGCGGCTTGACCCGGTACGCGACGTTCGGCGCAGTCACGAGCAGGTCGAGATCGAACTCGCGCTCGAGCCGCTCACGGACGATCTCCATGTGCAGGAGCCCGAGGAAGCCGCAGCGGAACCCGAATCCGAGCGCCTGCGACGTCTCCGGCTCGTAGAAGAGCGCGGCGTCGTTGAGCTTCAGCTTCTCGAGCGCGTCGCGGAGCTCCGGGTAGTCGTCCGAGTCGGTCGGGAACAGGCCGGCGAACACCATCGGCTTCACCTCCTTGTACCCCGGGAGCGGCGCTGCGGCCGGCCGCTTCTCGCCGGTGAGCGTGTCGCCGACTCGCAGTTCCGACACGTCCTTCAGCCCGGTTACGACGTAGCCCACCTCACCCGCCTGCAGCTCCTCGACCGGACGCATCGCCGGCGACATGAAGCCGATCTCCTGCGCCTCGAAGCGCGTGCCGAGCGCCATCGCGCGCAGCTGCTCCCGCGCCCGAAGGACGCCGTCGACGACGCGGACGAACGCGACGACCCCGCGGTACTGGTCGTACGACGAGTCGAAGATGAGCGCCCGTGGCGGAGCGGTGGGATCGCCCGCCGGGGCCGGGATCCGCTCGACGATCGCGTCGAGGACCGCGTCCACCCCCTGCCCCGTCTTCGCGGAGATCCGGAGCACGTTGTCGGCGGCATCGCCGATCAGGTCCGCAACCTCCGCCGACGCAGCGTCGGGATCCGCCTGCGGAAGGTCGATCTTGTTGACGACCGGGACGATCTCGAGGTCGTTCTCGATCGCGAGGTACGCGTTCGCGAGCGTCTGCGCCTCGATCCCCTGCGCCGCGTCGACCACGAGCAGCGCCCCCTCGCACGCCTGCAGCGAGCGCGAGACCTCGTACGTGAAGTCCACGTGACCGGGGGTGTCGATCAGGTTCAGCTCGTGCCCCTTCCACTGCACGCGTACGGCCTGCGCCTTGATCGTGATGCCGCGCTCGCGCTCGAGCTCCATGGAGTCGAGGAGCTGGTCGCGCATCTCGCGGGCGGACACCGTCTCCGTGAGCTGGAGGATGCGATCGGCGAGCGTCGACTTGCCGTGGTCGATGTGCGCGATGATCGAGAAGTTGCGGATCAGCTGCTGGTCCATGGGCATCTAGCCGCGCCGCACGCGGCTCCGCAAGGAGAGTAGCGCCTGCATCTCGCGCACCCCGAGCGCCCGGCAGGCGATCAGGTAGCCGGCCAAAGCGGCCACGAGTGCGGGCACGAGCGAGACGACCTGGCCGCCGAACGACCGCCCAACCGCACCGTCGAGCGGCCACCAGACGCCGAACGCCAGCGCGCCTGCGAACGCCGAGGCGACGGCGACGCGGGTGAACGACCTCGACACTTCGCCGAGCTCGAGCCGCCCGAGCCGGCGGCGCAGCAGCACGACGAGCGCGAACGTCCCGGCGAGGTTGACGACCGAAGTCGCGAGCGGAATCCCCCAGATGCCGAGCGGCGAGAATGCGACGTCGAGCAGGCCGTTCACGAACAGGTTCGCGAGCGCCACGATCGTCGGCATCCAGTTCTCCTGCAGGCTGAAGAACGCGCGGTTGAGCATCAGCATCGTCCCGTTGAACGCGAGTCCCGCGCTGAAGGCAGCGAGGCAGGCCGCGACGACCGGCGTCTGCGAGGGCGTGAACGCGTTCCGCTGATAGATGATCCGGATGATCGGCTCGGCGAGCACGGCGGAGACGACGCTCGCCGGGACGAGCAGGAACGAGATCTGCCGGAGGCCGAGAGCAGTCGTGTCGCGGAAACCGGCGAGATCTCCTCGCGACGCGAAGCGGGCGAGCGACGGGAACAACACCGTCGCGACCGCGACGGAGAACATCCCCTGCGGAAGCATGTAGACCCGGAACGCCGCGGTGATCGAAGCGGGCGCGTTGTTGCTGACGAGCCAGCTGCCGATCGTGCCGTCGATCAGCGCGTTGATGTTGATCAGGCCGAGCCCGAGCGTGACCGGGAGCATCAGCTTGAACACCTGGCGCACGGCCGGGTCGCGCCAGTCGATCACCATCCGCAGCCGGTCGTCCTTCCCCCGGAGCCACGGGACCGGCAGGAGCACCTGTACGAACGTGCCGACGAGGATCGCGACGGCGTAGACGTAGAGCTTGTGGTCGGTCCCCTCGGCGTGCGGGATCCCGATCACAAGGCCGGCGATGATCACGATGTTCCACGCGACGGGCGTCAGGGCCGGGATCGAGAACTCGTCGTAGGTGTTGAGGATCCCGACGACGATCCCCGACACTCCGAGCAGCGCGACGATCGGGAACAGCACCTGCGAGAGGCCGACCAGCAGGTCGTGGTCGCGCGGGTAGAACAGCGGCATCACCCACGGCGAAACGACGATGAAGAGAGCGGTGACGCCGCCGAGGCCGAGCAGCGTCAGCCAGAAGAGGCTCGACGCGACGCGCCACGCGCGCTTCCGTTCGCCCTTCTCGATCAGATCGCTGAAGACCGGCACGAAGGCCGACGAGAGGGCCGCGTCCGCGACGAGCGCCCGGATCGTGTTCGGGACGAGGAACGCCATCTCGAAGGCATTGATCGGGCCCGTGACGCCGAAGTAGCTCTTCGCCACGATCTCCCGGACGAGACCGAGAATGCGGGAGAGGCCGGTCGCCAGCGAGAAGACCGCGGTCGTGCGGGCGAGGCGGCGCGACGGGCGTTCCGTAGTCGGGGCGGCGCCCGGGTCCTCTGTCTCGCCGAGACCGGTCGTCGTCGCGTCGTCGGCCACCGGCGCGAACGTTACTCTGGTACCCTGACCGCGCCCGCTCGAGCGGGCGTTCTTTTCGAGATGCCGAACATCAAGCAGCAGAAGAAGCGCGTGCGCATCGCGGCCGAAGAGCGGCTCGAGAACCTGCGCTACCGCTCGCAGGTGAAGACGCTGACGAAGCGCCTCGCGACCGCCGTCGAGGGCGGCGACGGCGCCGCCGTCGAAGAGGAGCACCGGAGCCTCGTCAAGCTGATCGACCGGGCGGTCTCCCGCGGCGCGCTGCACAAGAACACCGCAGCCCGCAAGAAGTCGCAGGCGGCGAAACTCGCCGCCGGCTCCGGTTCCTAGCGCGCGTTCGCGCGGTCAGGCCGGTGCGCGCGGCTGCGTGATCTCGACGAGCGCACGCTCGAGCTCCAGCTCGCCCGTGAGCCGTGAGCCGCCCTTCAGCGCGTGATCGAGCTGCGCGAGGCGGATCAGCGCCGCATCCAGCTCGCCCGCGCTGTAGTTCCTGATCTGGCCGTAGAGCTTCTGCACGGGGTAGGGCTTCATCCCGAGCCTCGCGGCCGCATCCGCGGGGCTGACGCCCTCGGCTTCGAACCTGTGCGCGGCGCGGGCCCGGCGGAGATGGTTCGTCAGGCTGCCGACGAGCCGCGGAATCGTCCGGGAGGGCGGGTCGCCGGTGCGATCGAGCATGCGCTCGGCGGCGCCCAAGACGCCGCCGACGTCACGTGCGCCCCAGGCATCCGTCAGGTTCCAGGGCGGCGACCCGGCCCGTGCGGCAACGAGCGCCTCGACGTCCGCGTCGGTCACCTCGTCCCCTCGTGCCCACGTCGCGAGCTTCTCGACCTCGCCCGCGAGCTCGTACAGGTCGTCGCCGACGAGGTCGGAGAGGCGCCGGCAGGCCTCGGGCTCGACGGGCGTCGCGTGCAGCTTGAACTGGTCGGCGATCCAGCGGTGGATCGCCTTCGTCTGCACGTCCCAGACAAGCACCTCTCCCGCCCCCGCGACCGCCTTCGCGAGCGGCGCGTCCTTCCTCAGCTCGCCCCCGACGAGCGCGAGCGTCGTGCCGGGAGTCGGCGACCGTAAATATGCCCCGATCGCCTTGGCATCGGGCGCCTTCCACACCTCGACGTTGTCGATCACGACCAGCCGGCTCCCGGCGCCGAACAGGCCGAGCGAGTTGCAGGCCGCGACCGCGTCGTCGCCGGTCGCCTCGGCCGCATCGTGCACCTCGACGGCGTCGGCGTCGAACCGCCCGCGCAGGCGCGCGACGGCACGGTCGACCTTCGGCCGGTCGCTGCCGGCGATCAGGTAGGCCGGCTTCAGCTCGTCCGCCACGCCGTCAAGGATACGGCCGGACGACGCGGCGCCAGAGGACCACGGCAGCTGCGAGCGCGGCCGCCGCCGCGAGCGCCGCGCCCCGGCCGGATGCCTGCGCGCCGGGCAGCGCCGAGACCGCCCGGGCGCACGCGGCGACGTACGCGGCCACCCAGCCGTTCAGCCAGGCGAGCTCGACCGCGAGCCAGGGAGCGACCGGGTCGACCGCGGCGGCGGCAAAGGCGAGCCCGAGGAGCAGCGGCATCATGGGCTCGACGAGCGCGTTCGCCGCCACGCCGTAGAGCGGGACGCGGTCGAACTCGAGCCAGAGGAGCGGCGCGGTCACGACGGTGCAGGCGACCGAGATGGCGAGCGCGGTACGCAGCCGGGCCGGCATCGGGTAGCCCTCGAGCTCGCGCCGCAGCGGGCCGCCGACGACGAAGATCGCAACGACGGCCCCGAACGAGAGCTGGAAGCCGGCGTCGAAGAGCGTGTACGGGTTCCAGCCGAGCAGAACGCACGCGGCGAGCAGGAGCACGTGCCAGGCATCCCGGAGACGGCCCGCGAGCCAGGCGACCGAGACGGCTGCGCCGGCAACGGCGGCACGGATCACCGACGGCTGCGGGCCCACCGCGAGCACGTAGGCGCAGATCGCCGCCAGCGCGGCGACGTGCGCGTACGCGCGGCCGATGCCGGCCACGAGAAACAGCCCGAGCACGCCGCCCGCAAGCAGGACGACGTTCTGCCCCGACACGGCGAGCAGGTGATAGAGCCCCGAGCGCCGGAACGACTGCTTGAGGCCGTCGGACAGCCCCGCGTCGTCGCCGAGCAGCACGCCTTCGACGAGCGCGCGCCGCTCTCCGCGCAGGCCGGGCGCGGACGAGGAGCGAAGCCGGCCGCGCAGCCGGTCGGCGACACCGCCGAGCCCGCTGCGGCGCCCGACCGGGTGCCACTCGTCGACGCGGAGGACGACGTGGACTCCCTGCCGGCGAAGCCACGTGCGCTCGTCGAAGCCGTTCTTCGGCCCGCGCGGCGCCTGCACCACGGCGAGGACGCTGAGGCGGGCGCCCTGGGGAGGCGAGCGGCCGGGCCGGAGCTTCAGCTCGACCGGCTCTCCACGAACCACGGCCCGCTGGCGCTGGTCGAAGCGCCCGCGGCGTGCCTCCGCCGTCGTGACGGCGACGAAGCGGTCGGCCGTGCCGATACGGGGCGCGAGCACGCTCCGGTCGAGCGTGTCGAGCCGCGCGCTCCCCCACCACCATGCCCCGGCGAAGACGAACGCCGCCGCAACCGCGATGCGGGACCACCCGGGCGGAGCGCAGAGGCCGGCGGCGACCGGGACGACGACCGCCGCGAGCGCCGCAGCGGCGGCTCCCTGCAGCCGCACCGCATCAGCCGCTGCGAGGCCGCAGGCGCACGCGAGCCCGACGAAATGCGCCGGCAGGAGACGGGCCGTCACGGCACCACCAGCCCCTTCAGGTCGGCGAGGCGGGCGGGGCCGATGCCCGGGATCGCGTCGAGCTCCTCGACGGAGTGGAACGCGCCGTGCTCCGTGCGGTAGTCGACGATCTTCTGCGCAGTCACGGGCCCGACTCCGGGGAGCGTGTCGAGCTGCTCGGGGGTGGCCGAGCTGAGCGAGAGCGGCCCAGACGCGGCGGCTCCGCTGCCCGCCCCGCCGGAACCGGAAGACGGGACGGCTCCGGCCGCGGTCGGGGGCCCACGCCGCGGGACGAGCACCTGCTGCCCGTCCGAGACCGGCGCCGCCAGGTTGACGGCGGACCGGTCGGCGAGCCGCGTGACGCCGCCTGCCTCCTCGACGGCGTCGGCAACGCGCGCCCCGCTCGCGAGGCGCACGAGGCCCGGCCGGCGTACCGCTCCCTCGACGTCGACGACGAGCGCCGGCGCGGCGCGTGCCCGCGTCCCCGCAGCCGCCTTCGCCGCGACGCGGATCGGCGCGACGGCGAGCGAGCGCGGGGCGCCACGCCCGTGCAGGTGTCGGACGGCCACCGCCGCGAGCGCTACGACGAGCAGCAACCCGACGACTAGGCGCCGCGTCGAGACCGGGAAGGGGAGCGTGTCCACTTCCCGAGCGTGCCGGGCAAAGCATCACGCGTGGGAAACGGCTTCGTGCCGGAAGTGTGAAAAGTCAGACGACGATGTTGACGAGCTTGTCCGGGACGACGACGACCCGGCGTTCTTCCCCGCCGTTCAGGTGCGCCTGGACCTTCTCCGAGGCGCGGGCATGCGCAATCAGCTCATCCTTCGACAGTCCGGCCGGCACGCGCACGCGGTCACGAACCTTGCCGTTCACCTGCAGGACAAGCTCGATCTCCTCGCGCACGAGCTTCGACTCCTCGGCGACCGGCCAGGGCGCCTCCCACAGGCGCGAGTGACCGAGCGCGTCCCACAGCTCCTCGCACACGTGCGGCGCATACGGCTGCAGCAGCGACACCGCAGTCTCGGCCGCGAAGCGCGCCGCCTCGTCCTCCGGCGCCTTCGAAAGCTCGTTCACGAGCTCCATCACCGCGGCGATCGGCGTGTTGAAGACGAACCGCCGGTCGATGTCGTCGGTGACGCGGGCGATCGTCTCGTGCGCCTTCCGCGCGAGCGGCGTGTCGGCCGCCTCGGGCGAGGGAGGACGCGCAGCCGCCTCGTGCACCACCCGCCACAGCCGGCGGATGAAGCGCACCATCGCATCGATGCCGTCCGGCGTCCAGTCGATGTCCTGGTCGGCCGGCCCCTGAAAGAGGATGTAGATGCGGATCGCGTCGGCGCCGAACTGGTCGATCAGCTCGTCCGGCGAGACGCCCGATTGCGACTTCGACATCTTCTTGCCGCCGAGCCGGACCCAGCCCTGGTGGAACAGCCGCTGGAACGGCTCGCGGAAGCCGAGCATTCCCCAGTCGTTCATCGCCTTGACGAAGAAGCGCGAATAGAGCAGATGCCCCTTCGCGTGGTCGATGCCGCCGATGTACTGGTCGATCGGCATCCACGCGTCGACTTTCGCCCGCTCGAACGGCGCCTCGCCGTTGCGCGGATCGCAGTAGCGCAGGAAGTACCAGGACGAGTCGACGAACGTGTCCATCGTGTCCGCCTCGCGCCGACCGGGGCCGCCGCACGACGGGCATGCGACGTTCATGAACTGCTCGTTGGAGGCGAGCGGCGGCTTCCCCTTCGGCCGGTAGTCGTCGACGTCCGGCAGCAGGACCGGGAGGTCGCCGTCGGGCACCGGCACGATCCCGCACGCGTCGCAGTAGACGACCGGGATCGGCGCGCCCCAGTAGCGCTGCCGCGAGAAGCTCCAGTCGCGCAGGCGGTAGTTGATGCCCGGCTTCGCACGGCCGTGCTCGGACAGCCACGTGACGATCTCCGCCTTCGCCTCCGCCGCCGGGCGGCCGTCGAACGAGCCGGAGTTGACGAGCGCGCCGTCGTCGCCGACCACCGTCACGATCGGCAGCGCGTACGCCTGCGCGAACTCCCGATCGCGCTCGTCGTGGGCGGGCACGGCCATGATCGCGCCCGTCCCGTACTCCATCAGGACGTAGTCGGCGACCCAGATCGGGATGCGCTCCCCGTTCACCGGGTTCGTCGCGTGGCGGCCGGTGAAGACGCCGGTCTTCTCGCGCTGCTCGCGCTCCTCGGTCGGCCGCGCCGCGGCGACGCGCGCGTAGGAGCGCACCTCGTCGGCCTGCTCGGTGCCGGCGGCCAGGGTCTCGACGAGCGGCGACTCGGGCGCGACGACGAAGAACGTCGCACCGAAGAGCGTGTCGGGCCGCGTCGTGAAAACGGGGATGTCGAGGTCGAGCTCGTCGACGCGGAAGAGCACCTCGGCGCCCTCGGAGCGGCCGATCCAGTTGGTCTGGATCTTCTTCGTGCGCTCCGGCCAGTCGATCGTCGCGAGGTCGTCGAGCAACTGGTCGGCGTACGCGGTGATCTTGAAGAACCACTGCGCCATGTTTCGCGCCTCGACGACGGCGCCGCAGCGCCAGCAGCGACCGTCGACGACGTGCTCGTTCGCGAGCACCGTCTGGTCGTTCGGGCACCAGTTGACGGGTGCCTCCTTGCGGTAGATCAGGCCGCGCTCCAGGAACCGCAGGAACAACCACTGCGTCCAGTGGTAGTAGGTCGGCTCGTGCGCCGACACGACGCGCTGCCAGTCGATCGCCCAGCCCATGCGGCGCATCTGGTTGGAGATGGAGGCGATATTGCGCTCGATGATCTCGAGCGGCTTCCCGCCCTCACGGATGGCGGCGTTCTCGGCCGGCAGGCCGAAGGAGTCGAACCCCATCGGGCGCAGCACCTCGTGGCCGGTGCGCCGGCGGAAGTGCGTCACCACGTCGCCGAGCGTGTAGTTCAGGACGTGCCCCATGTGCAGGTGCCCGGACGGGTACGGCAGCATCTCGAGCTGGTAGAAGCGCGGCCGCTCGTCCCCGGGCCCGGGGTCGCGCGCGTGGAAAGCCTGCTCGGCCTCCCAGACCGCCTGCCATCTCGCCTCGATCTCGTGTGCGTCGTATCCGTCCATCGAAAACCGTCCCTGAAATGAAAAGGCCTCTCGAGAGGAGAGGCCCGTGGGGAACCGGCGCGGCAGTCCGGCCGCGGGATTCCCTGCGCTACGAAAGGAGCAGACTCATCGTCCGCATTCTAGCCACGTCCCCTGCCGGGACGCCACCAGTTCCAGTCGCCGAGGAGCGCCATCAGGCTCGGCACGAGCAGCGCGCGGACGAGTGAGGCGTCGATCGCGACCGCGGCGGCGATCCCGACGCCGATCTGCTTCACGAGCACGATCGACGAGGTGGCGAACGCGCCGACGGCGACGCAGAAGAGCAGTGCCGCCGCGGTGACGACGCGCCCGGTGCGCTCGAGCCCGAGCGCGACCGCCTCGCGGTTTCCAAGACCGCCGTCGTGCGCCTCGCGGATGCGCGAGAGCAGGAAGACGCCGTAATCGGTCGCGAGCCCGAACGCGATCGCGAAGAGCAGGATCGGCTGCGTCAGCTCGAGCGCGCCCTCGCTCCGGTAGCGCAGCAGCCCTTCGAGGCGTCCGTCCTGGAAGATCCAGACAAGGATCCCGAACGCGGCCGAGAGGCTGAGCGCGTTCATGATCACCGCCTTCACGGGCAGGATGACCGACCGCGTCACGAGGTAGAGGAGCGCGACGACAGTGAGGCCGAGGACGGCGAGCGCGAGCGGGAGGTGCCGGAGGAGCGAGCTCGACGTGTCGAGGTACCAGGCGGTCAGCCCGCCGACCGAGACGCCGGGCAGCGACCGCAGCCGCCGCACGAGCTCCTTCGTGCGGTCGGTCAGGTCGCCGGCGCGCGGGACGACGTCGAACGTCCACTGCGAGCCGACCCGGCGCGGGGCCCCGACCGACGCGACGTCGGGCAGCGTCCGCACCGTCGCGGCGACCGCGGGTGACGGCGCGAGCACGTGCATCGTCGAGGAGCCGCCGACGAGCTCCTGCACCTGCCGGGCGCTCGCGCTCTGCGGGAGGACGGCGGCCGTCACGGCCGTGAACCGCACTCCGAGGAACGGCAGCCCGAGCGCCACCAGCACCGCCGCGGTCGCGATCGCGATCGGCAGCGGCCGGCGCATGACCGCGTGCGCGAACCGGTACCAGCCTCCCTCGCTGTCCCGCGGCCGGCGCCGGATCGAGAGCGCGTCGATCCGCGTGCCGAGCAGGGCGAACAGCGCGGGCACGACCGTCAGCGCCACGAGCCCCGCGAACGGCGCGACGATGATCCCGCCGATCGCCATCGAGCGCAGGAACCCGAGCGGGAAGACAAGCAGCGACGCGAACGCGGCCGCGACGGTGACGGCGCTGAACGCGACGGTGCGGCCGGCCGTCGCGAGCGTTGTCCGCAACGCCTCGAGCCCCGGGCCGACCCGGGCGAGCTCCTCGCGGTAGCGCGACACGAGCAGCAGGCTGTAGTCGATCGCGAGGCCGAGGCCGGCGCCCGTAACGAGGTTGAGCGCGAACACGGAGATCGGCGCGAACGTGTTCGCGCCGCGGAGGAGTGCGAGTGTCGTCGCGATCGACATGACACCCGCTGCGAGCGGGAGCACTGCGGCGACCACGCTGCGGAAGATCCAGATTCCGAGGAGCGCGAGCAACGGGAAGGCGATCAGCTCGGCGCGGAAGAGGTCGCGCTCCGACTGCGTCCGCACCTGCTCGCTGGCCACGGCCGGGCCGCCGACGACACCCGGCAGCGCCCCCTTCAGGCGCCGCGCCGCCGCACCGGCCGGGCTTCCCTCGCGCAGGTACCCGCCGACGATCACGCGCCCCTTGCGCGTGCCGAGCGTTCGCACCCGAGCGATCGCCGGGTCACGACGGAGGCGCGCGATCGCCAGGGGAGCCTGGCCGCGCGGCACGGCGACGAGGATGGACGGTCCGGGAACGACACCCGTCTCGCGTGCGAGGACCCGGAGCGTGTGGAAGCTCTCGGCACTCTTGTCCTGGAAGTCGTCGTCGCTCGAGCTGAGGTGCCGTGGCGTCGCGGCGCCGAACGCGGCGGAGACGACGGCGAGCGCAAACGCGGCCGCGAGGATGGTGCGCGGCCGGCGGTACGCGAGGTCCGCGAGTCGACGGAACATGAGCGTGAGCCACAATGCCTGACATGACCGCGACGAACGCCCTCTTTCCGGACGACGCGCGCGTCGACGACGGCGAGCTCGTGCTCGGCGGCGTGCAGGCGTCGAAGCTCGCGCGCGAGTTCGGCACGCCGCTCGTCGTCTACGACGAGGAGACGCTGCGGAACCAGGCGCGGGCCTACAGCGCGGCGGCTCCCGGCGCGCTCGTTGCCTACGGGACGAAGGCGTTCCCCTCCGTCGCGGTGCTGCGCCTGCTTGCCGAGGAGGGGCTCGGCGCCGATGTCTCGACGGCCGGCGAGCTCGAGTTCGCGCTTCGCGCCGGGCTCACCGGCGAGCGGCTCGTCGTCCACGGCAACAACAAGGAGGACGCGCTGCTGCGCGGCGCCGCCGATGCCGGCGCCCTCGTCGTGCTCGACTCGCTCGAGGAGCTCGACCGGGCGCGGGACGCGGGAGCGACGCGCTTCCTGGTCCGCGTGACGCCGGGGATCGAGGCCGACACGCACGAGGCGGTCAAGACGGCGCACCACGGGTCGAAGTTCGGGCTGCCGCCGGAGGATGCCGTCGAGCTCGTGCGGCGGCTACCCGAATGCGAGGGGCTGCACCTGCACGTCGGCTCGCAGCTCATGCACTTCGGCGCGTCCCTGATGACCGTCGACTGGGTCGCGCAGTTCGCCGCGCGGCTGCGCGCCGAGCTCGGGTGGACGCCGCGTGTCGTCGACCTCGGCGGGGGCCTCGGCGTCCGGCACGTGCTCGAGGAGCCGGCGTTCACCGTGGCCGAGTTCGTCGGCGGGCTCGTCGGCGAGCTGCGGCGGGCGTGGCAGCTGCAGGCGCTGCCGGAGCCAGAGCTCGTGCTCGAGCCGGGGCGGTCACTCGTCTCGCGCGCCGGGGTGACGCTGTACACGATCGGCGGGGTGAAGCGCGCGAGCGCGGCGACGACGTACGTCACGGTCGACGGCGGCATGTCCGACAACCCGCGGCCTGCGATGTACAACGCCCGCTACGCCGCGCTGATCGCGACGCGCGCCGACGCCGAGCCCGACGGCGCGTATGCGGTCGCGGGCAAGCACTGCGAGTCGGGCGACGTGCTGATCGAGCGCGTCGAGCTGCCGCGGCCGCAGCGGGGCGACATCCTCGCCGTGCCGGTGACGGGCGCGTACACGCTCGCGATGTCGTCGACGTACAACGCGGTGCCGCGGCCGGCGGCCGTGCTCGTCGGCGGCGGCGGCGCGCGTCTGATCCGAAGACGCGAAACGGTCGCCGACCTGCTCGCGTTGGAAGTCTGAATGGCGACACACGACGTCCTCGTCTGGTCGGACTACATCTGACCGTTCTGCCGGCTCGGCCAACCGCTGGCCGAGTGGCTCCGGCGCGAGTTCGACGCCGACGTGACGTGGCTGCCGTTCGACCTGCATCCGGAGTACCCACCGGGCGGCCTCCCGCGTGCCGACCTGATCGCGCGTTACGGCGACCGCTTCCACGGATCGCTCCGCGAGCGGTTCGCGGAGGAGGGGCTCGACTACGCGCCGAACCCGGACGTCGTCCCGCGCACGCTCGACGCGCTGAGGCTGACGGAGCTCGCCCGCGACCTCGGCCGACACGAGGAGGTGCACGACCGCCTGATGGACGCGTACTGGCGCGACGGCGTCGATCTCGGCGACCACGGCGAGCTGCGGCGGCTTCTCTCAGACCTACCGAGCGACGACGTCGAGCGCGTGCTCGGAAGCGACGAGTACCGCGAGCGCGTGCACGGCGAGACGGCGCAGGCGCAGTCGATCGGGGTCACCGGGATCCCCGCCTTCCTGCTCGACCGGCGGCTGATCGTGCCGGGAGCTCAGCCCCGCGCGGTGTTCGAGCAGGCGTTCGCGCAGCTCGCCTGAGGCTCACCAGACGCGGTACGACCTTCGCGAGAGGAAGAGCCCATGGCCGTGGCCGTTCGTGCAGGTGAGGCCGGTGGCACGCGACCGGCACGTAAAGCCGTGCGAGCGCCAGGTGCGGCCGTAACCGAGCACGGTGTACGCCGGCGTGTCGCGGCCGCTGTCATAGAGGATCCCGCCCGAGCAGACGAGGCTCGCGGGGCCGGCCTGCGACAGGCTGAACCCGTGCCAGTCGAGGGAGGCGCGCGCCATGCACGTTTCCTGCACACCGCGGAGGTACGACGCGCGCTGGATGTCGCAGAGCAGGTTGCTCCGGGTCGTCGGCTTGATCGGGACGACGAAGCAGGAAATGTTGCGCGACGGTGTCTTCACCCCGGGGAGCGGCGCCGCGAACGCGGCGGGCACGACGACGGCGAAGGCCGCGAGGAGCGCGATCGCCCGCACCGGGCCGATGCTACGCCGCGTCGACAATGCGCGCGTGGATCTCGGCGGAGAGCCGGTGGACCTCCTGCGTGAGCCGCGTGTTCTCCTCGAGCGGCCGCTCCTGCCGCTCCGCGAGCTCCTGTGCGTGCCGCGCGGAGGACTCGGCGTGCAGCTGGTCGCGCGCCGCCTGGCGTGTCTGGGCGAGCAGGATGAGCGGCGCCGCGTAGGCCGCCTGCGTCGAGAACGCGAGGTTGAGGAGGATGAACGGGTAGGGGTCCCAGCGGAGCGACCAGGCGATCGCGTTCACGATCACCCAGGCGACGACGATCGCCGACTGACCGACGATGTACTGCGGCGTCCCGAAGAAGCGCGCACAGCGCTCGGCGATCCGGCCGAACGCGTCGTTGCCGAACGCCCCTCGCAGGTGCTCGTGCTGCGTCAGGTGCCGCAGCGGGTCCCGTGTCGCCACGAGCGCGGAGGCTACGTCCGCGGCCGGACGCTCAGCGCCCGGCGGGCAGCGGCCCGTACGGGCAGCGCTGCCCCGGCGCGGGCGGGTCGAGGGCGAGCAGCTCCCCGACCGACACGGCGCGCAGGCCGTGCGCCCGGATCACGGCGAGGACGCCCGGCAGGGCGGCGAGCGTCCACGGGTGGATGTCGTGCATGAGGATGATCGCCCCCGGTCGGAGCCCCTCCGCCACGTTGCGGACGATGTTCGCGACCTTTGCATGACGGACGTCGTCGCGGGCGTCCACATCCCAGAACACCTGCAGTAGCCCGAGCCTCCGGACGATCGAATTCGTCGCCGGCGAGTACATCGCGTACGGCGTCCGGAAGAGGCGCGGCTTCCAGCCCACGTCTTCGTCGACCGCGTACTGGGTCCGCATCAGCTCCAGCCAGACGACCCAGTGCGGGAGCCGGGTCAGCGCGGGATGCGACCACGTATGGTTGCCGACGTCGCCGAGCCGCGCCTCCTCGCGCGCCGCCTCCGGCCAGTACTGGAGGCGGTTACCGACGACGAAGAACGTCGCGTGGGCGCCCTGGCGGCGCAGCACGTCGAGGATCCTCGCCGTGTAGGGGCCCGGCCCGTCGTCGAACGTCAGCGCGACGGCGTCCCCGCGGCCGCCGCCGCACGACACCGATTCACCGCGCGCCAGCATCCGCGCGATCGCGCTCCGTTTCTCGGCCGAGGTCGGGACGGGCGGGCGCAGCGGCTCCGGCCCCCGGTACGCCGCCAGCGCTCCCGGCGCGAGGACGGCGAGCGCAAGAACGACGATCAGGGGTCGTGTCATCTACATACGCGTTCGGAGCGCGAGGACGTTCGCGACGAACGGCTTCGACACGTTGTACACGCCGTGCTCGCGAACTGCCCGCTCTCCCTGGTA
>JAICYG010000222.1 GCA_025934335.1 Thermoleophilia bacterium
CCTGCGATCTCGCCGCGGGGCAGTGGGGTGTTGCAACGCAGTCGAAGTTCCTTGCCGTCGGCTCGGTGGTGCCATGGGCCGAGCCGCAGGTGGGGGCGATCGCCACGCAGGCGTACGCGAACCCGCGCTACGGACCCGAGGGGCTCGCGCTGCTGCGCGAGGGACTGTCCGCGGGGGAGGTCGTCGACCGGCTGACGTCGGCGGACGACGGACGTGACCATCGCCAGCTCGGGGTCGTCGACGCGCAGGGCCGCGGCGCGACGTTCACCGGCGCGGAGTGCATGGAGTGGGCGGGCGGCATCGCCGGCGACCGCTTTGCGGCGCAAGGGAACATCCTCGTCGGCGAGGAGACCGTCGCGGCGCTCGCGGCGAGCTTCGTCGCGACGGGCGGACGCCCGCTCGCCGAGCGGCTGATCGAGTGCCTCGCCGCCGCGCAGGCGGCCGGCGGCGACCGCCGGGGCCAGCAGTCGGCGGCGCTCCTCGTGGTCGAGCGCGACGGCGGCTATGCCGGCCTCAGCGACACGCTCGTGGATCTTCGCGTCGACGACCACGAGGCGCCGGTGGTGGAGCTCGCGCGCCTGCACCGCGCGCACACCCTCCTGTTCGGCAAGACGGAGACATGGGTCGAGGTCGACGACGAGCTGCGCGCCGAGCTCGCCGGCCGGCTCTCGCGACTGGGATACGACGGCGAGCTCGCCGACGCGTTTGCGGCCTGGGCCGGCACGGAGAACCTGGAGGAGCGCGTCGACGGTGTGCAGCGCGTCGACGCCGTCGTGCTCGAGGAGCTGCGGAAGCGATGAGCTCCGGCTACGAGATCCTCTCGCTCGACGACCTGCCGGCGTACGAGAGCCCGAGCCACGGCGACGCCCGGCTGATGCCGCTCCGCACAAGACTCGGGTTACGCGCGTTCGGCGCGAACGCCTGGACGACGGAGGCGGGAAAGCAGATCGTGCCGACGCACGAGGAGGACAGCGGCCACGAGGAGCTGTACGTCGTCGTCCGCGGCCGCGCGCGGTTCACCGTCGGTGAGCAGACCTTCGACGCGCCGGCCGGCACGCTCGTCCACGCTCGGGCCGGGACGATGCGCGAGGCGTTCGCCGAGGAAGCCGGCACGATCGTGCTCGCCGTCGGGGCGACGCCGGGCGAGGCGTTCGAGGCGCAGGGGTGGGACGACGTCGTCGTCGCTTTCGCGGAGGCGACGGCAGGCAACGTCGACCGCGGCCGCGCAACGATGCGCGAGGTCGCGGCGCGGAATCCCGATCACTGGGGGCCCGAGTACAACCTCGCCTGCTTCGAGGCACGATTCGGTGAGCGCGAGCGCGCAGTCGAGCACCTACGGGCCGCCGCCGAGAGGAATCCGGACGAGGTGCAGGGCTACCTCCGACACGACTCCGATCTCGACTCGCTCCGCGACGACCCGCGCTTCCAGGAGCTCCTCGCGTGACGCACGTCCACGTCGACGAGCTCGACCGGATCGAGCTTCCCGGCGGCTTCGTCTGGCGCCCGGCCAGGCGGTATTTCGACATCCGCGCCTTCGGCGTCAACGCCTACTCGCCGCGCGAAGCGGGCGCACAGGTGGTCGAGGAGCACAGCGAGCAGCAACTCGAGCACGAGGAGATCTACCTCGTCCTGCGCGGCCGCGCGCGCTTCACGCTCGACGGAGCCGAGCATGAGCTGGGACCGGGCGAGCTCGTCTTCGTCCGCGACCCGAAGGTGCGCCGCGGAGCAGTCGGCCTGACCGACGACACGGTCGTGCTCGCGCTCGGCGGCAAGCCGGGCGAGGCGTACACGCCGTCGGCGTGGGAGGCAATGTTCGCGGCGGTGCCGGCAGCGGAGCGCGAGGACTGGGACGAGGCGATCCGGCTGCACGAAGAAGCGCTCGCGGAGCAGCCGGAGCATCCCGCGCTCCTCTACAACCTCGCCTGCATGGAGGCCCGCGGCGGCCGCCGGCTCGACGCGCTCCTGCACCTGAAGCGTGCGACCGAGCTCGAGCCGAAGTGGATCGACGCAGCCGCGCAGGACAGCGACTTCGCGTCGATCAGGGACGAGCCCGGCTTTCCCGCCTAGTGATGTGACCGGTAACGTTGCCCGCTTCACGGGTCGCGAGCACCAAGCGATGCAAGGACGCAGCGAGCGCCGATAGTAGAACTATCGGCGCGACCGAGGACGCGGCAGCGCGCAGCGTGATCGCGGGCCGGGGAGCCGGCGAACGTTGCCGGTTGCATCACTAG
>JAICYG010000008.1 GCA_025934335.1 Thermoleophilia bacterium
AGTCGGAGAGCGCCCGCGAGAGCGCGCCGCCCGCGTGGAAGACGTCGTCCATCCGTGCAGAAGAGCGTACGCGGCCGAACGGATGTTCCCCCTGCCGCGAAGGGCGTTTCCGCCGATTTGTTCGCATTTTGCGACATTCCCGGCACGAAGTTGTTGACGGGCCGCTGCGCCGCGCGTTAGGTTCCCTGCGTCGGATCCGGTAGCTCTTCGGAGTCGCTGGATCCGGCACTCAGCCCCGGCGGCTCCTCGGAGTCGGTGGGGCTGATTTTTTTGCGCAGAGGCAGGGCGCCGGCGTGCCGTCCGACGCGTTCTCTAGCGTTTGTCGGCCCATGACAGCTCTGGTCGGCATCCTCGTCCTCGCCGCCGCCCTGGTCGGCGCCCTCGCCTGGCTCGTCCGCGCGACGCGGTCGGGGCAGGATGCGCTCGGGGCTGCGCTCGGCTCGCTCGCCGCCGACACGTCCGGCGCCCTCACCGAGCTGCGGTCCGAGACAGCCCGGCAGCTCGTCGACCGGAACGCGGAGGTCGACCGCCGCCTCGGGACGCTCGCCGAGACGCTCGACCGCCGGCTCGGCCAGCTCGACGGCAAGGTCGACCGGCGGCTGGAGGCGGCGCAGCGCACGACGACCGAGATCCACGAGCGCCTCGGCAAGGTCGACAGCGCGGCTGTCCAGATGCTCGAGCGCGCGAAGGACCTCTCACGCCTCGAACAGGCCCTACGCCCGCCGAAGGCACGCGGCGGCTTCGGTGAGCTGCTGCTCGAGAACCTGCTCCGCGATCGGCTCCCGCCAAGCGCCTTCCAGATGCAGTACGGGTTCTCGACGGGCGAGCGCGTCGACGCGATCGTGCGCGGCGGCAGCCTGTTGATCCCGATCGACTCGAAGTTCCCGCTCGACAACTACCAGCGGATCGTCGAGGCGTCGTCCGACGACGAGCGGCAGCTGGCCGAGAAGGCGTTCGCGCGCGACGTACGCGCCCACGTCGACGCGATCGCCGCGAAGTACGTCCGCCCCGACGAGGGCACGTCCGACTTCGCGTTCATGTACATCCCGGTCGAGGCGGTCTACTACGAACTCGCGTGCGGCAAGACGGCCTCGACGCTGCAGTACGCGCACGAGCAGCGCGTCTTCCCCATGTCGCCGTCGACGTTCACGGCGTACCTGCAGGTGATCGCGTTCGGCCTGCGCGGGATGCAGATCGAGCAGCGCGCGCATGAGGTGATGGCTTACGTGGCCGACCTGACCCGCGACTTCGAGAAGTTCCAGGACGACTTCGAGCTCGTCGGGAAGCACCTGGGCAATGCGCAGAGCAAGTTCGTCTCGGCGGACAAACGCCTTGACAAGTTCGCGGGGAAGCTCGAGCGGGCGAGCGAGGAGGCGGAGGTCGACGAGATCGAGGGCGACGTCGACGAGCCGCCCTTCGCGATCGAAGCGGCGTAAGCTCGCGCACTGTGATCGCGCCGGAGGAATTCGCCGAACGGCGGGGGCGCCTGCTCGAGCACGCGAAGGCGCAGGGCGCGAGCGGCTATGTCCTCTTCGGCCCCGATTACGTCCACTACTTCACGGGCTTCTGGTTCCTCTCGAACGAGCGCCCGATCGTCTACGTCCAGAGCGCGACGGGCGAGGACGCCATCTTCGTGCCCGAGTTCGAGCTCGAGCGCACGCGGGCGGAAGCGTCGTTCGAGCGGATCGAAACGTACCCGGAGTACCCCGGCGAGGAGCATCCGCTCCGCGTCTTCGCCCGTCTGCTTCGCGACCTCGGGATCGGCGGGCGCGTCGCAGCCGACCAGGACGGCTACCCCGGCATCCTCGGCTACCGCGGCCCGCCGCTCAGCGAGGTCACGGGCATGACGGTCGTGGCCGTGGGCGACGCGATCGAGCACATGCTGGCGCGGAAAAGCCCGGCCGAGATCGAGCTGATCCGCGAGAGCGGCCGCTGGTGCGCGCGCGCCCACCGGCTCCTCGAGGAGCACACGCGCGTCGGCGTGACCGAGGCGGCGGCGAGCCTGCGCGCGCAGCAGGAGGCGACGCTCGCGATGCTGGCGGAGCACGGCTCGCGCGGACTGCTCGGCTCCGGCGACGGGGTCAAGGCGGGCTACCGCGGCCAGATCGGAAGGCGGAGCGCGTGGGCGCACGCCGTTGCGCACGACATCACGTTCGCGCGCGGCGACGTGCTGGTCTCCGAGACCGGCGCGCCCGTCTGGGGCTACCAGGCGGAGCTCGAGCGGGCGCTCGTGATCGGCCCGCCGACCGACCGCATGCGGTGGCTCTTCGACCGCATGCTCGCCTCGCGGCAGGTCGCGTTCGCGGCGATCCGGCCGGGAGCGACCTGTGCGGATGTCGATGCGGCGGTGCTCCGCTACTTCGCCGACAACGACCTGCTGCCGTACTGGCGCCAGCACACCGGCCACGGCACGGGCCTGCGGAACCACGAGGCGCCGTTCCTGGACGTCGGCGACTCGACACCGCTCGAGCCGGGGATGGTCTTCACGATCGAACCGGGGCTCTACGACCCCGACGTCGGCGGCTTCCGCCACTCCGACACCGTCGCCGTCACCGACGAGGGCTACGAGCTACTGACCGACTACCCCGACGACCTCGAGAGCCTGACGCTGCCCGTGTAGTGCCGGGCGCCGGCCTGTGGGGGCGGCGCCCGCGCCACCGCAGCGCGGGCGCCGCAACCGCTTCAGCGGACGATGAGCTTCAGGTGATTGTCGTCCGGCGCCTGGCCGACCATCGTGATCGTGTAGGTACCCGCGCCGAGCGCGATCGTCCTGCCGACGCCGTCGCGCCGCACCGTGCCCGCTCCGACCACCTTCAGTGTCGCCTCGTCCACGTTGAAGAGACGGACGGGCCCCGCGACCACGAGCTTGGTCTTCGGCTTCCCGCCCACGGAGAACCAGTGGCACCCGGGATCGTGCATGACCACGGTCACCCGAGTAGCGGCGCGGGTGTACGTCGTTGAACCGGCCAACGCCTGGCCCGCTCCGACAGCCAGCAGCGCGACGGTGAGATAGAGCAGCGCGATCCTCTTCATGATCCTGTCCTCCCGCCCGCCCTGGGATTCGGTTTCCCCGCATCCTGAGCACCGGGGGCGCGCGGGGCGTCCGCGGCGCTCGGTAAAGCGGATCGGTAGTTCGCCACAGGGCCAGAGGCCTCAGTAGCGAAGCAGCGCGCCGATCCCCTTCGCGTCGCCGAGTGCACCGGCACCGACGCGGACGATCGAGCCCCCGTTCGCGAGCACCTGGTGCAGCGCGAGGTCGACGGCGTCGTCACGCTCCTCGAGCTTCGTCCCGTCGAGCGGGCAGTCACCGCCGTCGGCGGAGGCGCGGCCGCACTGAGGGCACTCCCAGGCGCGTGCCTGTGCGCCCTCCTCGACGAGCAGCACGTCGACCCTCGCATCGGACGCGGCGTCGAGCACCTGCTTCCAGCCCGTCGCGGAACGCTCGCCGCGACCGTGCAGCTCCTCGAACCGGACGAGGGCATGACGGTCGGCGCGGGCGCGGGCCTCGTCGAGGAGCGGGCGGACGACGTCGAGCAGCTCGCTCGGCCCCGCGTGCGCCTCGGCCGACGCCCAGCCGACGATCGCCGCGCGCGCCTCGTTCGAGAGCTCCGACTCGAACTCGCCCCGCAGCTCCAGCGGCCCGACGACGACCATGCGCAGCCCGCCGGCGCGGGCATGCTCGTCGAGGGCGCCGCCGATCGACTTCAGGTGCTGCTGGACGAGGTTCTCGATGTGCCGCTGGTAGCGCCCCTGCGACCAGCCGCCCTGGTCGTGCTGTCCCGGCTGCTCCTCGTACTCGTCTGCGACCTCCTGCAGGCGGCCTCCCTCGAGGCGGTAGATCGTGCCCCGCTCCCTGCCGACGACGGCGACGAGGGAGCCGTCGCGGTCGAGCGCGCCGGCGAGCGGCGCCAGGTGCAGCGACGGCCCGACGTGGACGGAGTCGCCCGTGCCGTCGGGGAGCGGGACGGCGTGGAAGAACCCCTCGGCGGAGGCGGCGAAGACGGCGACGCCGCGGGAGCCGTGGTGGTCGAACTCGTCCGACCACCAGTCCCGGATCCGCGCGATGTCGTCGCGGACGGCGAGGCGACACTCACGGCCCCGTCCGGAGTGCGCCTCAGCGGCCTTCTCGGCCTCCGAGAGAACGGCGTTGAACTTCGTCTGGACGTCCGGGATCGTCGGCGTCGCAGACGGGTCGAGGTCGAGGTAGATGCTGATCGCGCAGCCGTTCGCGGCCCGGACGCCCGCGAGGCCGCGCAGGGTGTCGGTGGTGACAGCGGTGGCCATACCGCCCTCATTGCCGGACGCAGGGAGAAGTACGCATGGGAACGTCCAGCCGCCCCGTGACGTTTACTACTGCGAGGCACAATTTCGAGACGAGCAAGAGGAGCACCGTGAACGACCCGGAGACGCGTGAACTGATCATCATCGGCGGCGGCCCCGCCGGCTACACCGCCGCGCTGTACGCGGCGCGCGCCGATCTCGAGCCGCTCGTGATCGAGGGCTTCCAGTGGGGCGGCCAGCTGATGATCACGAGCGACGTCGAGAACTACCCCGGCTATCCCGACGGCGTGATGGGCCCGGAGATGATGGCCGACTTCCGCCGCCAGGCCGAGAAGTTCGGCGCGGAGTTCCTGACCGACGACGTGACGAGGGTGGATTTCTCGGGCGGGCTGCTCCGGGTGTCGGTCGGTGACGACGAGTACGCGGCACGCGCGGTGATCGTCGCCACAGGCGCGACCGCCCGCTTCCTCGGCATCCCGTCGGAGGAGAAGCACAAGGGCCGAGGCGTCTCCGCCTGCGCGACCTGCGACGCGGCGTTCTTCCGCGACCGGGACGTGTACGTGGTCGGCGGCGGCGACTCCGCATTCGAGGAGGCGCTCTTCCTCACGAAGTTCGCCTCGCGCGTGCACCTCGTGCACCGGCGCGACGAGTTCCGGGCGTCGAAGATCATGATCGACCGCGCCGAGCGCAACGAGAAGCTCGACTTCGTCCTCAACGCGGTCGTCGACGAGATCGTCGGCAACGTGAAGGTCGAGGCGCTCCGGTTGCGCAGCACCGTCACCGGCGAGACGTGGGAGGTGCCCGCGGACGGCCTCTTCGTCGCGATCGGGCACGACCCGAACACGGCCCTTTTCCGCGACCAGCTCGACCACGACGACCAGGGCTATCTCGTGACGAAGCCGGGCTCGACGGCCACGAACGTACCGGGCGTCTTCGCGGCGGGCGACGTGCAGGACCACACCTATCGCCAGGCGATCACCGCCGCCGGTTCGGGCTGCATGGCGGCGCTCGACGCCGAGCGGTTCCTCGCCTCGCTCGAGGGTCACCCCGGCACGGCCCTCACCGCCGGCCGGTAGCCGGCGAAGCTCGACTCGAGCACGCCCTCGCCGCGGGTCAGCCCGGGCAGCTGCCGCCGCAGGCCTGCGACGCGCACCGCGGGAAGCTCGCCCGAGAAAACGGCGCGATCCGGGGCTCCGGGCTCGGGCACGTCGAGCGTCGCGCCGAGGCGGACGGCGGCCGCCATGGTCGCGCCGAGGGCCGCCGCGGGCAGCTCGACGCGGATCCGGTGCACCGGCTCGCACACGACCGTGCCCGCGCGCTCGAGCGCCTGCCGGAGGACGAGCGGCGTCAGGCCGCGATAGTCCGCGGCCGTGCTCAGCGGGCCGCGGCGCGACGGCGGCCCGTCGGCGAGGCTGTACCAGCAGTCCGTCATCGTCACGACGCAGTCGGTCACCTCGCGGCCGCGCGGTCCGACACGAAGCGCCTCGCGGACGTACTCGTCCACCGCGGCTTCGAACTCCTCCCGTCGCTTGTACGCGTACAGCGGCACGCGCCGGTGGTCGACGGCGAGCCGGAAGGAGACGCCGGAGCCTGCGTGCGCCGGCTCGACGCGAAGGCCGACCTGGGCGTGGAACGGGTTCGAGGACGCATTCAGAAGCTCCACGGCCTCGCCGATCCCGACCGGCCGCTCGATGTACACCGGCGTCGTATCGCGGAAATGCGCGGCGACGTCGTAGTCGTCGGCGAGCGTCGCCTCGAGCACCTCCTTCTGCACCTCGCCGTAGAGCAGCACCGACAGCTCGTCCCGTCGGCGCACGCCGATGAGCGGGTCCTGCTCCGCGAGCTCGTCGAGCGCCGCCTTCAGCCGGGTCGCGTGCGCCGGGTCGACCGCCTCGACGATCGACTCCAGCGTCGGCGGCGCGAACTGCCGGGGCGCCTCGCCTCTCGTGCCGAGACGGTCACCGACGCGTATGGAGCGAAGGCCCCGAACCCTCGCAATCTGCCCGGCCGCGACCTCCCGACTCCGAACAGCGCCGCGCTCGCCGAATACCTCGATCCCCGTGACCTTGTCGTCGCCGACGCGCTCGCGCACGCGGAGCGTTCCTGCGAAGACGCGGACATAGAGGACCTTCTCGCGGTGCCGGTCGCGCTCGATCTTGAACACCGCGGCGGCGAGCGGGCCGGCCGCCTCCCCCGGTGAGGGAGCGAGGCGCGCCATTGCCCGGCGGAGCTCGTCGAGCCCTTCGCCTGTGATCGCAGAACCGGCGAGCACGGCCGCATCCGTGTCGAGTCGCGAGCGAATCTCATCCGTGACGCGCCCCACATCGGCGCCGGCGCGGTCCGTCTTGTTGACGAAGAGGAGCGTCGGAACGTGCAGCCGCTGCAGCGCGCGCCACAGGACAAGGGTCTGTGCCTGCACGCCCTCGACCGCCGAGAGCACGAGCACCGCACCGTCGAGCACGGCGAGTGCGCGCTCGACCTCGGCGATGAAGTCCGGATGGCCGGGCGTGTCGATCAGGTTGACGACGATGCCGTCGAGTGGGAACGAGACGACGGCCGTCCTGATCGTGATCCCCCGGGCGCGCTCGAGCGCGAGCGTGTCTGCCTGCGTCGTCCCGCGGTCGACGCTGCCGAGCGTGCGGATGACGCCGGCGTCGTAGAGAAGCCGCTCGCCGAGAGTCGTCTTACCGGCGTCTACATGCGCCAGGATCCCGAGGTTGAGGGTTGGATGCAGCACGGTTCATGACCTCCGAAGTGGTGGTGAAGCTCTTCGCGATGGACATGAAGCTCGTGCGCATGCGCCCTCCTCGGGTCGCCCGGCGTTTCCAGGCTCCCATCATACGTCCGGCGGGCGGCCTAGCCTCGGAGCGTGCCGAAGTGGATCGATCTCGTCGACCCGCGCGCCCCCGAGTTGCACGAGGCGCTCCCCGAGCACGTGCACGCGACGGCACTCGCCGCGCTCCTCGCGCCGTACGAGCACGACGACGAGCCGCGGCCCCGGATCGAGTCGCACGGCGACTACGTGCTCGGGATCCTGCTGCTCCCGATCGAGGTCGCGGGGCAAGACCGCCTCTATTACCAGGAGATCGACTTCGTCGCGACGAGCGACGTGCTACTCACCGTGTCGAAGACGCCGCCGGGGGAGAAGCCGTTCGACCCGGCGGCGGCCAAGGAGGCATGCCGTGCGCACGACGATGTCGGCATGTTCGTCTACCACCTCGTCGACGAGGTGGCGGAGGGGTTCCTGGACGTGGTGGACGCGCTCGACGACGAGATCGACGGTCTCGAGGACCTCGTCGAGTCCGAGCAGCCGCAGGCGGTCGGGCGGCGCATCCGCGGCATCAGGCACGACCTGCTCGGGATCCGCCGCACGCTCGCGCCGACGCGCGACGCGGTGCGAAAGATCGTCGACGACCGCATCGAACTCGACGAGGGCGAGCTCTTCCCGCGCGACGCCGAGATCGCGTTCGGCAACGCCTTCGACAAGCTGCTGCGCGCGTCGGAGGGGCTCGACGCCGCACGCGATTCGCTGGCGGGGATCCGCGACTACCTGCAGGGGAAGATCTCGAACGACCAGAACGAGGTGATGAAGCGGCTCACCGTGATCGCGTCGCTGCTCCTCCTCCCCACCTTCATCGTCGGCCTCTACGGCCAGAACTTCCACCGGATCCCGGAGCTCGGCTGGTCGTTCGGCTACTGGTGGGCGTGGGCGTGGATCATCGGCACGACGATCGGGCAGCTCGCGTTCTTCCGCTGGAAGAAATGGTTTTAGGCGAGCGCGGCGTGACCGGCGGCCAGTGGGCGCACGCAGCGCGGCAGGTCGTGCGCCTCGCCGAGGTACGTCGCCCTCCGCAGCTCCCCGTGCACGCGCTCCCGTAGAACGCCGCCGCGCCGCGTCACGACGAGCACGAGTCGGCAGCCTCCGGGCCGCGGGCGCGCGAGCGCGAGCACCGGCCTGTTCGGCAGGTACCACTCGAGCGGCGCGCGGTAGCGGAGCGGGTTGCCGTAGACGGCGATCGGGATCGAGCTTCGCCACCCGTCGGCGACGAGCTCCCGCGCCATGACGTCGTACGGCGGTACGTGGCCGATGTTCGAGACCGCGAGGGATGCGGCGAGCGCGCACACCGTCGCGCCGGCAGTTGCCGTCACCGCCGGCTGCACACGAAGGGCGGCAACCGCAGCTGCCACGACCACGGCCAGGAACGGGCCGATGGCGATCAGGTTTCGCTGCGCGTAGATCCGCCAGCCGAGCGCCCACCCCGTGCCGGCGAGCGCGAGCGGCAGGAGCGCCAGCACGGCCGAGAGGCGTCCGGACGGTGAGTGACGCGCGGCCCACACGCCGGCCGCGAGCAGCGCGAGCGCCGCGACGGAGAGCGCCAGGCCGGTGTGGGTCCCGTCGTACGCGTGCGTGAACAACCGGAACGGCGTCGAGACGAAGCGACGGACGGTGAACGGCCCGATCCACCAGAAGCGGTCCTGGTGCAGCTGCTGTAGGGCGTACGGCGCCCACGGCAACGTCAGCACGGCGCCGGCGGCGACAGCCGCGCTCGCGCGCAGGCGGATCCTGCGCGCCGCCGGGTCGACCCACAGCCAGAGGACCGCCGCCGCGGCCGAGAAGAGGAAGAAGTAGTGCGTCAACGCTCCCGCCGCGGCCACGAGCCCGAGACACGCCTCGCGCGACCGCGACGGAGCGTCGAGCTCCGCGAGCAACGCGAGCGCGAACAACACGGTCACGAGCGCGAACAGCTCGTAAGCCCGCAGCTCCTGGCCGTGGGCGACGAACGCCACGCCGAGCGCCACGAGGAGCCCTGCGAGAACGGCCGGAGTCTCGGCCAGGAAGCGGCGCGCCAGCAGGGTGGTCGCCGCCGAGAGGAGCGCTCCGGCCACGACCGACACGAGCCGCACGTCCCGCACGGTGAGGCCGGCGTGATGAACGGCCCAACCGACGAGGTACCAGAGCGGCGGCGTCGACTCCGTGCGTGCGACGCGTGCGAGTGCAGCACCGAGCGTTCGCTGAGAGAGGATCCGCGCCGAGGCGACCTCGTCCTGCCAGAACGCCTGCGTGTACACACCAGGCAGCCGCACGGCCGCGGCAACAGCCGCCACGAGAACGAGCGAACCAGTCCGGCGCGGCATCGCCGCGAGGCTAACGCGCCGGGCTTTGAGCGCGGTTGTACGTTCCGTTAACCGGACGTGGACGCACGCCGTGGCCGCCCGAACTCGCGATCGGCGCACGTCGGGCAGTAGAACGCGAGCGTCGGCGACTCGCCCCGCTCCGGGTCGTCACAGCGATACGCGCGCCAGCGGATCCAGAACGCGCCGCTCGAGATCCCGCACTCGCGACACTCCACGGTGTTCATCAGACGGTGCTCCCCCATGGACGCATCATCCTCCCGCCGCCAGACGGCGCCAGCGACGATCGGACGGGCTCCCTCTCACCTCGGTCGTGCCTCGAACGAGGGATGCCGGTCTCGTGTACGCGAAGGCGCCTAGCCGACGTCGGCGCGGCGCAGCGCCGATTCGGTCAGCGGCACACACGTCACGACCCGACCCGACGTGCCGAAGCGAGTCTCCCGGGGACGCTTGATCTCGACCACGCGCCAACGGCGACCGTGCAGGTCGAACTCCTGGCCGACCTGGAAACGCTCCGGCCCCTCGTACGTGATGTCGTGCGAGCGGCCGTTCGGATACCTGAGGGAGAGCCGCAGCATCAAGGTTCGTATCGGCCGCCGCCGAGGAACCTTGAGCTCGCCCGCGGACACCGACTCACGGGCCGCCCGGTGAGATCTCCTCGCTGGGTGCGGTCGCAACACCCACGCGCGACATCGTCGCAGGCGCCTGACCGCCGGGGCCGCCGGAGCTGCGACCGCGCCTTACCCGGCCCGCCACACCGCCGACGCGCCGCCGGATCGCCGCCTTCTGCTGCGGCGAAAGTCGCCGCCACATCCGGTACCCCGTGTACGCCAGCCCCAGCGGCCCGATTCGACCGAAGCGGCCGACGCGCAAGAGGAACACGATCTAGCTGTCCAGGCCGAGGTCTAGTACCACTTCCCCCTCGCGAAGCCGCCGAAGGCGATCAGTCCGATCAACGCGATGATGATTCCGAGCCAGACGCTCCAGATCAGGGCGACGATGATTCCGATGATGACGAGGACTCCGCCGAGGCCGATCCCCCCGACTGATCCTCCGCGCCTACTGTCAACAGCCATGGATCCTCCCTTGTGATTCGAACGAGATGGGGATCATGTTCGGAAACGGCGCCCGGGAAACCCGCTGGCTACGCTGATCGGCGTGCCGTACTACATCTGCCCGCGCTGCAAGCAACGGTCCGTCGACGTCGACGCCCGCGAGGGCTTCTCGACCGACGCACCCGCGTGCCGCCACTGCGGCTTCGGGTTCCTGTTCGAGCTGCTCGACGACTACTACCCGGCGCCCGACACCGGCATGGTCGTCACCGACCAGGAGCGGCGCGTGCTCGCCATCGGCCGCGGTGTCTTCGAGCTGACGGGCTTCCCGGAGCCGGAGCTGATAGGCCGCGACCTCGTCGAGGCGCTCGGCTTCTCCGACGAGAAGCCGGTGGAGCTGGCGCGCGAATGGGGTGTGCGCCGGCTCGGCGAGCAGCTCTCGATCCGCACGCGCGCCGGGAACGAGAAGCGCGTCGTCGCCGACGTCTTCCCGGCATACGACGACGACGGCGGCCTCCTGATAGCGCTCACGCCTACACGCGGCTAGAAGGACAGAGCCCCGCAGCGAGCGGGCACTCCTCGCAGAGCGGCCGCCTGGCGATGCAGACACGGCGGCCGTGCCAGATCAGGAGGTGCGGGAAGCGCCGCCAGTCCTCGCGCGGCACGAGCCGGACGAGGTCACGCTCGATCTTCACCGGATCCTCCTGCCGCGTGAACGCGAGCCGCTGCGAGAGCCGCCGCACATGGGTGTCGACGACGATCCCCTGCGGGTTGCCGCGCTCGGCCGAGACGACGTTCGCCGTCTTGCGCGCGACGCCGGGCAGCGTCAGCAGGTCGTCGAACGCCTCGGGCACCTCTCCCCCGTACACCTCGAGGATTCGCTGCATCGTCCCGCGCAGCGACTTCGTCTTCTGCCGGTAGAAGCCGGTGGCGAAGATGTCTCGTTCGAGCTCCTGCTGCGGCACCGCGAGGTAGTCCTCCGGCCGCCGGTACTTGCGGAAGAGCTGCTCGGTGACGCGGTTCACGTTCACGTCCGTGGTCTGGGCAGACAGCATCACCGAGACGAGCAGCTCGAGCGGATTCGCGAAGCGAAGCGCGATCTTCGCGTCGGCGTGCAGCTCCGCGAGCCGCTCGATCACCGGCCGCACGCGCTCCTTCTTCGGCGCCACCTTCTTGCGGCGCGCCTCGGCCAGGTAGCTCTTCGCCATCAGCGAAGGATGTTCACGGCGCGCGCAGCGACGAGGAGGAGCGTCGAGATGGAGACGAGCGACTGCACGAGCATCAGCATCTTCGCGCGCCGGGTCAGCGGCATCGTGTCGGTGGGGCTGAACGCGGTCGCGTTCGTGTACGAGGTGTAGAGGTAGTCGGTGAAGCGCGGGTACCAGCCATGTGCGAGCCGCTCGTCGCCGAGCTGCGGGAAGAGGAAGTCGGTCTCGTCGGCCGAGCTGCCGTCGAGCTCCCAGTAGAGAAGCCCGAACACGATCACGTTCGTCACCCACACGTCGAACGCCGCATAGAGCAGCGACCGGCCGGTGACGTCACCCGAGTAGAGCAGCTGGTGGACCAGGTACGCGAGCGCCGCGGCGTTCGTCAGCCCGATCACGCCGATCAGGCCGAGCGACGCGCGGCGGCGGTTGCCCGCGACGAGCAGTGCGCCGAGCCCGAGCTCGATCCCCGAGACGACGTACTGCAGCACCGGCGGCCCGGGCACGAGCTCCTCCGGCAGGGTGGCGAAGAGAAGCGCCGCGAGCACGACCGCGAGCGCCTCGGGCCAGTGACGCCTTGACATCAGACGGTCGCGACGACGCGCTCCGGCGGGTTCCGGAGGCGCGGCCCCGCGCAGACGACGTCGAGCGCCGGGCAGCCGCTGCACGTGAACTCGCTCGGCGTCGGCATGAACTCGCCGGCGTCGATGCGCCGGATCGCCGCCGAGAGCTCCTCCTCGAGCACGGGCAGCTCGAGCCGCTCGAACGTCGTCGAGACGACCGCGTCCGGCCGCTCGAGGAAGTGGTAGACGACCTCGACCTCGTCGGCGCCGGCGCGGAAGCACGCGAGCGCGTAGACGAGCCGCTGCAACCGGTAGTCGCCCTCGACGATCTCCCCGGGGCTGCTTTCGGCGAGCGAGTTCGTCTTGTAGTCGAGCACGAGCGCGCGCGTGCCCTCGCGCCAGAGCACGTCGAGGCGGCCGTGCAGGAGGACGCCGTCGTGCTCGAACGCGAACGGCCGCTCGACCGCGACGCCGGCGAGCCCCGCGACGCGCGCGGCGAGCTCCGAGCCGCAGTACGACTCGACGAATGCCTCGATCCGCGCCACCTCCTCGTCGCCGACGTCGGGGTACCAGGTTCGAACGACCGAGAGGTCGGGGCACGCGGGCGCCGCGAGGTCGACGAGCTCGAGCAGCCGGTGCACCGTGTCGCCGATCTCCGTCGCCGCAAGGCCGACCGCGCCGGGCACGGCGGCGCGCTGCTCGCGCAGGCCCGCCACGCGCTCGGCGTAGTAGCGGTAGGAGCAGCGTTCGAAGAGCGCGAGCGACGAGTAGGAGAGGCGCCGTACCCTGTGCAGCGGCGCCGCCGGGAGCGGCGGCAGCTCGGGCAGGCGGTACCCCCGCGGCGCGGGCGCGGCCGGCAGCTCGGAGAACAGCGCCAGCTGCCCTTCGTCGGGCAGCGGCGCCTCGACCGGGGCGTCGGGTGCGTAGCCGTTGACACGCATGGTGAACCGGGCGTCGCCGCGCTCGATCTCGCCGTCCGCCGGCTCGTCGATGCCAAGCCGCGCCAGCACCCAGCCGATCGGCGTCTCCAGGTCGCGAGCCTTCTCCGGGTCGATCGCGCCGGAGACGATCAGCCGGTCGACCGCGCGCGTCATCGCGACGTAGTAGAGGCGCAGCCGCTCGGCGCGGTCGTCGGCGGCCTCGGCCTCGCGCACCGCCTGGTAGTCGAAGGCGGGCCGCTTCCGGCCGGACTTCGGGTCGACGACACGGAAGCCGAACCGGCCGTCGGGGCGCACGAGGATCTCGTCGGCCGACGGCGGCCCGCCCGTGTCGCGGCCGGCGTCGGCGACGATCACCACCTTGAACTCGAGGCCCTTCGCCGCGTGGATCGTCAGCAGCCGGACGGCGTCGGCGCCCTCCTCCTCCGACACCGCCTCGAGCTGCGCGGCGCCGAGCGCCTCCTGGTCGCGGATGAACCTGACGAACCCCTCGATGTCGGGGCCGCGCAGCGCCTCGTAGGAGCGTGCGAGCCGCATCAGCTTGCGCAGGTTCGCGTAGCGGCGCTTGCCGTCCCACTGCGCGAGCACGGCCAGGTCGTAGTCGTGTGCCGAGACGACCTCCTCGCAGAGCCGCTCCAGCCCGAGCCGCGCCGACGCCGCGACGAGACGCTCGTACCTCTGCTTGAACGCGCGCACGAGGCGCTCGTCGTCCTCGGCGAGGGCGTCCGGCAGCGAGCGCTCCAGGCCGGAGAAGAGCGGACGCTTGCCCGCGTGGCGGCGCACGTGGACGAGCGCGTCGTTGGAGACGCCGACGAACGGCGACGCGAGGACCGTGACGAGCGCCTCGTCGTCGTAACGGTTGTGCAGGAGGCGCAGATACGCGAGCAGGTCGACGACCTGCTGCTGCCCGAAGTAGCCGCGGCCCGTGGCGCGGTAGGTGGGCAGCCCCTCCGTGCGCAGCGCGGACTCGTACCGCTCGGCGTCGGTGCCGGCAGCGAAGAGGAGCACGATCTCGCCGGGCGCGGCGACAGCCGCCTCGACGAGCTCGCGCACTCGGCGCGCAATCGCCTTCGCCTCGCCGTCACGCCACGACAGTGGTGCGGCGGCGAAGCTGCGCTTGTCGGTGACGAGCAGCTCGACAGGGTGGCCGAACACGGGGTCCGGGAACTCGCCCGACGCGGCGAGCGGCTGATAGCCGTCGCCGAACTCCTCGTGGAAGAGATGGTTGACGGCGGCGAGCACCTCGGGGCGCGACCGGTAGTTGCGCGAGAGCGGCAGCCGCTGCGCCGCCTGCTCGCGGCGCTCGCGGAACACCTCGACATCGGCGTGGCGGAAGCCGTAGATCGACTGGAACTCGTCGCCGACGAAGAAGACGTCGCGCTCGAGCGGCCCGCCGCGCAACAGGTCGACGAGCTCGCATTGCAAGCGGTTCGTGTCCTGAAACTCGTCGACCATGATCGCCCGGAAACGGAGCTGCTCCTGCTCGCGGACGTCGACGTGGTCGCGCAGCAGGTCGCGCGTCAGCAGCTGCAGGTCCTCGAAGTCGAGCGCCGACTCGCGCTGCTTCGCGGCCGCGTACTCGGCCGCGAAGAGGTCGAGCAGCTCCTGCAGCAGGTCCTTGTCGCGCAGGGCGAGCTCGTCGAACGCAGCCTGCTCGAGCCGCTTGCGCGCCGCCTCGAACGCGGCTGCGCGCTCGCCCGACGCGCGCAGCGTGCTCAGGTCCTGCAAGCGCTCGGGGTTCGTCGTCGTGAGCGCGAGCGCGCTCCGCGCCGCCGCGAGCTGCTTGTCGGTGCTGCCTGCTTCGCCCGCGAGCGCGCGGGCCTCGTCGTGCAACTCGGCGAGCCGCTCCGACAGGTCGGCCTGCTCGGAGAGCTCGAGGCGCAGCTCGCGGCCGGCCGAGCGCAGCGTCTCGTAGACGGCCGTCAGCTTGCGGCGAAGGCCCTGCGCACCGTACGTGGCGAGCAGCCGCAGCCGTTCGGACTCGCGCGTCGAGCAGAACGAGGCGAGCGCATGCTCGAACGCCTCGCCGCGGATGACCGCCCCGTGCTCGTCGTCGAGCTCGCGGTAGCGCGGGTCGATCCCGACCGCGAAGGGGTGCGCGCGCAGCAGCCGCGAGCAGAAGCCGTGGATGGTCGAGATCCACGCGCCGTCGAGCCGGCGCGCGAGATCGTGGCGCCCCCGCGCGCGGAGCGCGGCGCGGATACGCGCGCGCAGCTCGCCCGCCGCCTTGCGCGTGTAGGTGATCACGAGCACCGACTCGACGTCGACGCCCTGCTCGCACACCGCCTGGACGAAGCGCTCGACGAGCACGGTCGTCTTGCCGGTCCCGGCGCCGGCCGACACGAACACCTCGCCCTTCGCCTCGACCGCCGCGCGCTGCTCGGGGTTCACGACCGCGGCACCCGGCACATCGACCACAGGTCGCACCACGACGGGCACGAGCCGCCCTTTGGATCGTGATGCACGTCGCCGGCGCGGATGCGCTGCGCGTAACCGAGCGCGCGCCCGCGCGCCGTGTCGACGAGCGACCAGAACGCCTCGTCGTCGAGGTAGTCGTTCCGCTGGAAGCCCGGCAGGTCCTCGGCCGCGTCCTCGGCGAGCAGGCCGCGCGTGACGCGCGCGCCGGCGAGGGCGCGGTAGACGCCGCCGAGCGGCTCGATCCCGACGAGGTCGCGCAGCACGAGCATGTAGAGCGGGATCTGGAGCTTCAGCTCCTCGTCGATCTGCTTGGCCGAGTGCGCCGTGCGGCCCGACTTGTAGTCCTGCACGATCCCACGCGCCGAGAACGGGTCGACGTCGATGCGGTCGATCTTCCCGCTCAGGTGGATGCCCTCGCCGAGCGGCAGCCCGCGCTGCAGCTGCGGCGCCGAGCGCTCGGAGCCGAACCCCACCTCGAACTGCCTCGGCACGAGCCGGAGGGGCGACTCGGCCTCGTCGCGGACGAAGCCCTCGAGGTCGCGCCACAGGCTCTCCTCGAGCTCGGCCGCCTGCAGCTCGGTCAGCTCGAGCCGGACGCCGCCGCGCAGCGCGTCGTCGAGGCAGCGGCGGAGAAAGCCCACCGCCTGCTCGACGTTCTCGGGCGTGACGCGGTCGTGGCCGAGCTCCTTCGGCACGCCGGCGTAGAACTTGTGCAGCGCGCTGTGCGCGACGGAGCCGCGCAGCATCGGGTCGACCTCGGCGTCGATCGTCTTCGGCGAGATGATGCGCTCGAACAACCACGCCGACGAGCAGTCGGCGAAGCGCTCCAGCTCGGTGACGCCGAACATCGTGCGTGCGCCGAAGAACGAGAGCAGCGGCGCACTCCGAAGGCGCGTCTCGCGGCGCAGCGCCGAGCGGGCGCGCGCGAGGCGGCGCTCCCAGCCGTTCGCTTCGCCGAGCGCGCGGGCGGCGTCGGCGTCGCCCGCGGCGAGCAGCACGAGCGCGCGCAGCCGCTCACGCTCCGAGGGCGCCGAGTCGAGCGGCCACGTCAGCGCCGAGAGCGGACGCCGGTACGTGGCATGGGCGACGTCCTCCGGCTCGAACACGGCCGCGGCCTCCTCCCAGAACGGGCTCGGCTCGCGCGGCGCGCCCTCGTCGCTCGCCGCCTCGCGCACGAGGTACAGCCGCCGCGTCGCGCGCGTGCACGCGGTGTAGAAGAGGTAGCGGTCGCGCGCGACCTGGTCGGGGCGCTCGAGCCGTCCTCCCAGCTCACGCCGGCGATCGTCGCCGAGGAACGGCGACACGCGCGAGCGCCGCGGCAGCGAGCCTTCCTCCAGCCCGAGCAGGAAGACGACCTCGAAACGGCGGGTGCGCGCGCGCATCAGGTCGAGCACGGCGACCCGCCCGGCCTCGCCGGCGGAGGACAGCCGCACCTCACAGCGTTCGAGCGCCGCAACGAGCTCTTCACGAGTCGTGTCGAACCGCTCGAGCTCGCCGAGCAGCTGCAGTGCATGGCCGTAGGCGCGCAGGTCGAGCCGAGACGTCTCGCCCGCGGGCGGCGCCTCGGTTCCGTACGCCGAGCGAAGCATCTGCCGCAGGAGCGCCTGCACGGCCTCGACGGGGTCGTCGGCGGCGCGCAGCTCGGCAAGCCCGGGCACGGGCGCCTCACGCAGTTTCTCGGCCTCCTCCTCCACGCGGCCGGGCGTGTGGATCGCCCGACCGCGCAGGCGGCCCTCGACGTAGTCGACCGACGAGCGCGCGAGGCCCGAGTACGGGCTGCGCAGGTACGCGAACAGCTCGCGGCGGCCGGCATCGGCCCACGCGTAGCGCAGGAACTGGAGCAGCGCGTGGCCGATCGGCGTCGCCCCGAGCCGCACGCGCGACTCCACGGCATACGGCACCTCGAGCGGGCCGAGCACCGTCTCGAGCGGGCCGCGCCACGCATCGAGCGACGGCGCGACGAGCGCGATCCGTTCCGGTGCGACCCCGTCGCGGAGAAGCGCGACGAGCTCGTCGCCCACGAGCTCGAGCGTGCCGCGCGTCCCTGCGCCCTCGAAGAAGCGGACTGCCGCCTCGAGCGGCGGCGGGGGCGCCGGCGACTCGTCGAAGAGGGCGCGCTCCAGATGGGCGAGCGCCGGGTGCTGGTACTCGGACGACCGCGGCGGCAGCTCGCGCACGTTGCCGTCTGCGAGGGATGCGAGGTCGCCGGCGGTGCGCGCGAGTGAGGCGAACGCGACCCGCCCGGGCTCGTACGGCAGCGAGACCTCGACCTCGGCGCGCCCGGCGAGCGCGTTCAGGAGCGACCACTCGGCGCCCGTCAGGTCCTCGAAGCCGTAGGCGAAGACGGGAGCACCGTCCCATGCGTCGAGCTCGGTCTCGAGCCGCTCCGCGGCGCGACGACGCAGCAGGTTGCGGTCCCAGAGCCCCAGCCGGTCGAGCTCGGCCCGGTAGCGGCCGTAGAGCTCGCCCAGGTCGCCCGCGATCTGATCCGGCTCGACGAGCCCCTGCTCGAGCTCGCCCAGCGTGGTGAGAAGCGTGTCGGCGAAGCCGCCGGTGCGGGCGGAGCGCGCGAGGCCGTTCAGCGACGCGTCGTGCAGCATGCGCCGCACGATCAGCGCACGCTGCGCGTCGCTCGCGACCGGGCGCTGCCCGGCGTCACCGGCGGCGAGGCGGCGGAAGAGGTCGTCGAAGGTGCCGATCGTGCCGCTGAACAGACAGCCGCAGCGGGCGAGCAGGTCGCGCTCGACGCGGTCGACGTCCGACGCGTTCGGCACGATCAGGAACGGGTCGTCGTCGAGGCGCGCGAGAAAGCGCTCGAGGAGGTGCGCGACCTTGCCGGCATTGGCAGGCCCTGCGAGAAGGGACAGCCCCACCTTCCCATCGTAGGCTCGCCTCCGGACGGTTCCGGCACGAAAACGCCGCAAACAGGGAGAATGCTCCCGTGGCCTTCCTGATCCTGCACGGGCTCGAAGGATCCGGCCCGGAGCACTGGCAGACGTGGCTCGCCGAACGGCTCCGCGGGCGGGGGCTCCGGGTCGCGAGCCCGGGCCTGCCGGACGCAGAGGCGCCGCGGCTCGACCGGTGGCTGGAGGCTCTCGCGGCCGAGCTCGAGGCGCTCCCGGTCGCGGAGACGACCGTGCTGTGCCACTCGCTGGGGTCGCTCCTCTGGCTCCACCACGACGGAGAGCCGGTCGCGCGGGCAGTTCTCGTCGCGCCGCCGCAGCCCGACGAGGAGGTACCGCCGGCGGTCGGCTTCCGGCCGATTCCCGAGCCGCGCTCGGCGGCGCGCGAGACGCGCCTCGTCTGCTCGACGGACGACCCGTGGTGCCCGCCGGAGCGGTCGCAGGCGCTCGCCGACGCGGTCGGAGCGCCCGTCGACTGGCTCGTGAACGCGGGCCACGTCAACGCCGATGCGGGGTTCGGTCCGTGGCCCGCCCTCGAGGCGTGGTGCCTCGGCGAGCGGCCCTCCCCCGTGTCGGGCGTGTAGCCCTAGTCCGCGGTGCTCGCGGCCTTCGGCCGACGGCCCCGGCGGGCGGCGGCGCGGCCGGGCATCTGGCCCGCGCAGTCGTCGCAGAGGTCGGCCACCTTCGAGCCGCGGCGGGCGTCGACGTAGGTGACGCGGAGCGTGGCGCCGCGCGACTCGTCGACCTCCTTGCCGCAGTTGTCGCAAACGAGGATCGTTTTCCGTGCCATATCCGGGGAGTTTACGCAGCGGCGCGCGATTCGCGAATTCGCCAGGAACGAAGGAGGCTCAACGTCGCCTGTTCCTCGCGGTCGAGACCGACATCTCGAGCGCCGACGACCCGCAAATGTCGAGGCCGGAAATCGTCGATGGTTCTCCCGTCGAGATACTGCTCGACGACGGCCGGGCTCACGTACGACGAGCGCGCAACCGCCGGCGTGTTTCCGAGCTTCTCGCCGACCTGACGCATCACCGCGGCAATCCGCTTCTTGGCCTGCGTCGGATTCTCCGGCGGATCGTGCTCCGCCAATCCGATCGCGGCGATCATCGTGCCGCCCCAGGTACGAAAGTCCTTGGCGCTGAATTCCGGGCCGAGATACTCCTTGATGTAGGCGTTGAGCCGGCGCTGGTCGAGGTTGCAGCGCGTCCCGTCGGGCTGTACGAACTGGAACAGGCGCTGCCCGGGGAGCGCAAGCAACTCGCGCACCGCGGCGGCGAGCTCGGCATCCACGATCGCGCTGCGAAGCATGATCGAGTGCTTGCCGCGATAGCGAAACGAGACGCGCGAGCCGCGGACGGAGACATGCCTCTTGCGCAGCGTCGCGACCCCGTAAGTCCTCGACCGCTTCGCATAGCGGTCGCCGCCGACGCGAAACCAGCCCAGGTTGATCAGGCGGGTCGCGATCGCCGCGACCTTCTCGGGCGGCAGGCCGTCGAGCTGCATGTGCTCGGCCATCGCCTCCCGGAGCTGTGGCAGCCGCTCGGCGAAGTGGATCAGCTTGTCGTACTTCGCCTGCTCCTGCCGCGCACGGTAGGCCGGGTGGTAGAGGTACTGCTTCCGGCCGGCCGCGTCGATCCCGGTCGCCTGCAGCTTCGCGCGCGCCGACGGCGAGATCCAGACGTCCTTCCAGGCGGGCGGGATCACGAGCGCGCTGACGCGCTCGAGCTTCTGCTCGTCCGTGATCTCGCGCCCGTTGGCGTCGAAGTACCGGAACCTCTTCTTCGACCCCCTGCGCGTCCAGCCGATCCTGGCCGCCATGTTCTCGCGGGTTCCCACGAGGACGCCGGCGCTAATCTTCGCCGCCGATGCTGGAGCTGAAGGCGATCGCCGTGCTCGAGGGCGACCAGACGGGGCAGGAGTTGCTCGAGGAGGCGTTGCGCGTGCTCGCGCCGGACGTCGTGGGGCTCGAGCTCGAGCTGCCGCGGTTCGACCTGTCGCTGGATTCGCGGCGCTCGACCGGCAACGCGGTCGTCCATGACGCAGCGGCAGCGATCCGGGACCACGGTCTCGGGCTGAAGGCGGCGACGGTCACGCCGGAGGCGCGCGGCGACATCGGCTCGCCGAACCGGATCCTGCGCGAGGAGATCGGCGGCAAGGTGATCGTGCGCACCGGCCGCCGGCTGCCCGGTGTGGTGCCGTTCGGCGGCGTGCACGCGCCGATCTCGGTCGTGCGGATGGCGGTCGGCGACGCCTACGGCGCGAAGGAGTGGCGCGAAGGGACGGGAAGCGAGGAGGTCGCGTTCCGCACCGAGCGGATCGAGCGCGGGGTCTGCCGCGCCGTCGCCGAGTTCTCGTTCCGCGAGGCCGGGCGGACGGGCGCGAAGGTCTTCGGCGGGCCGAAGTACACCGTCTCCCCCACGTACGAGGGGATGCTGAAGGAGGAGATGGACGCGGCCGCCGAGCGGCACCCGTCGGTGCAGTACGAGCCGCAGCTGATCGACGCGACGTTTGCGCTCCTCGTCGCGTCGACCGGCGACCCGATGGTGATCCCGGCACTGAACCGCGACGGCGACATCCTCTCCGACCTCGTGCTGCCGCTGTTCGGGTCGATCGCCGGCTCCGAGTCGATGCTCGTGGCGTTCGCGGGCGCCGACCTCGAACCGACGGCGCTGATGGCGGAGGCGGCGCACGGCACCGCGCCGTCGCTCGAGGGGAAGAACGTCGCGAACCCGCTCGCGATGATCCTCGCCGCCGCGGCGCTCCTCTCGCAGACGGACGCCGGTGCCACGGCGGGTCGTGCGATCCGGGAGGCGGCGCTCGAGGCGGTCGCAGGCGGCGTCAAGACGGCCGACCTCGCCGGGCACGCCTCGACGACGGAATTCACCGACGAGGTGATCCGCCGCACGCGAACGAAACTCGAGGTCTGGTCGACGCTGTAGCGCCTCTCAGGCGCTCTCGACGACGCGGTTCCGCCAGACGCGGACCACGATGAACGCGACGATGCCGAGGACGACGAGCGCGACGACGGCGTAGAGGCCGTAGTGCTCGATCGCATCGGCTGCGGCCTGCCCCGCCCAGTACGCGACGAGCGCCGTGCCCGTGGCCCAGACGATGCCGCCCGCCGCGTTCCAGAGGAAGAACTCCCACCAGTGCATCCGGCTGATGCCGGCGAGCCACGCTGCGGTGACGCGCAGCAGGGCGACGAAGCGGCCGAGGAACACCGTCTTCCCGCCGTGGCGCGCGAAGAAGCGCTCGCTCGGTGGCAGCGCCTTCTCGGCGTAGCGCCGGGTGACGCGCCAGCGCTGGAGGAGCTTGCGCCCGCCGAGCCGGCCGATCCAGTAGCCGACGTTGTCGCCGACGATCGCGGCCGCCGCCGCGACCACGATCACCCACCAGATCCCGTAGTGGTCGTGCGCGAGCACGGCCGCGGCGATCAGGGCCGTCTCGCCGGGCAGCGGCACGCCCGCGGACTCCACCGCGACCAGCAGGAAGAGGAGGACGAGGCCGTAGTCGAGGAGGAGGTCGGTCACGGTGAATCTCCTACCGTACCGGGGCGCCGATTCAGGTACCGTCGCGCGAGGTGATGCGCGTCGGCGTCGCGAAGGAGACGGTACCGGGGGAGCGTCGTGTGGCGCTCGTGCCCGAGACCGTCGGCAGGCTCGGGGCGGGCGTCGAGGTGGTCGTCGAGCAGGGCGCCGGCGACGCTGCCGGCTTCGCCGACGAGGAGTACACGGAGGCGGGCGCAACGATCGGGGATCCGTGGGGCGCGGACGTGGTCGTCAAGGTGGCGCCGCCGACTGCCGCCGAGGCCGGGCGGATGCGTGAGGGCCAGGTGCTCGTCGGTTTTCTCGCGCCGCTGTCCGATCGCGCGGGGGTCGAGCGACTCGCGGCCGCCGGGGTGCACGGGCTCGCGCTCGAGTCGATCCCGCGCATCACACGCGCGCAGCCGATGGACGCGCTCTCGTCGCAGGCGACGGTGGGCGGCTACAAGGCGGCGTTGATCGCGGCCGACCGGCTGCCGCGCTTCCTGCCGATGCTGATGACCGCGGCGGGGACGATCCCGCCCGCGAAGGTCCTGGTGCTCGGCGCCGGCGTGGCGGGCCTGCAGGCGATCGCGACCGCGCGACGGCTCGGCGCCGTCGTCAACGCGTTCGACGTGCGTCCCGCGGTGCGCGAGCAGGTCGAGTCGCTCGGCGCGACGTTCCTCGACCTCGGCGTGCAGGGCGAGGAGACGGAGGGCGGCTACGCGCGCGAGTTGACGCCCGAGCAGCAGGCCGCCCAGCAGACGGAGCTGCAGTCGCGCATCCCCGGCTTCGACGCGGTGATCACGACCGCCGCGATCCCGGGCCGTCCCGCGCCGAAGCTCGTGACGGCGGAGGCGGCGCGCGGGATGCGGCCCGGCTCGGTGATCGTCGACCTCGCCGCCGAGACGGGAGGCAACTGCGAGCTGACCCGGCCGGGTGAGATCGTCGACGCGGGCGGTGTGACGATCGTCGGCACGACGAACCTGCCCTCGACGATGGCCACGCACGCGAGCCAGCTCCTTTCCCGGAACATGCAGGCGATCCTCGGGCTGCTCGTGAAGGACGACGAGCTCGTGCTCGACTGGGACGACGAGATCGTCGCGGGTGCGTGCGTGACGCGGAAGGAGGTCGCTGCGTGAGCCACGGGACGCTGCTCGTGTTCGAGGTGACGATCCTCGTGCTCGCCATCTTCCTCGGCTTCGAGGTGATCTCGAAGGTGCCGACGCTGCTGCACACGCCGCTCATGTCGGGCACGAACGCGATCCACGGCATCGTGATCGTCGGCGCGATGATCGTGCTCGCCCAGCCGGACAAGAGCGCATTCACCTGGGTCGTCGGCTTCGCGGCGGTCGTGCTCGCGTCCGCGAACGTCGTCGGCGGCTTCGTCGTGACGGACCGGATGCTCGAGATGTTCAAGAAGCGAAGGTCCGGCGAGCCGGTCGACGCGTCGCAGAACGGCAAGGGCACCTAGCAGCACGTGAGCACGAACGTCGCGAACCTGCTTTACCTGGTCACGATCGTGACCTTCATCCTCGCGCTGCGGTTCCTCTCGAGCCCGGCGCACGCGCGACGCGGCAACCAGATCGGCGCAGCAGGAATGCTGCTCGCGATCGTCGTCACCTGGATCAAGGTCGGGACGACGAGCTGGTGGGCGATCGCGATCGGGATGGCCGTCGGCGGCGGCTTCGGGGCGGTCGCGGCACGCAAGGTGAAGATGACCGCGATGCCGCAGATGGTGGCGCTCTTCAACGGCGTCGGCGGCGGCGCGGCAGCGCTCATCTCGCTGGCGGAGCTGCACAAGATCCTCCCCGCGCCCGGCGCGCCGAAGGTCGACATCTCGACCGCGATCGTGATCTCGGCGTTGATCGGCGCGATCTCGTTCTCCGGCTCGATGATCGCGTTCGCGAAGCTGCAGGAGCTGATCGGCGGACGCCCGATCACCTACCCCGGCCAGCAGCTCGGGAACGCGCTCGTGATCGTCGCGGCGATCGCTGCCGGGATCACGCTCGTGGCCGGGGTCCAGGCCGAGTGGCTCCTCTGGGTGCTGATCGCCGCGGCGGCGCTGTTCGGGATCCTGTTCGTGCTTCCGATCGGCGGCGCCGACATGCCGGTCGTGATCTCGCTGTTGAACGCGTTCACCGGCCTCGCAGTCGCCGCAGGCGGCTTCGAGCTCGAGAACAACGTCCTGATCGTCGCCGGCATGCTCGTCGGCGCGTCGGGGACGCTGCTGACCCTGATGATGGCGCGCGCGATGAACCGCTCCGTGGCCAACGTGATCTTCGGTGCATTCGGGCAGCTACACGTCGCGGCGGAGGGCGTCACCGGAACCGACGGCACCGTGCGCCCCACGACGGCGGACGACGTCGCCGTCATGCTCGCGTACGCGCACAAGGTCGTCGTCGTGCCCGGCTACGGCATGGCGGTCGCGCAGGCGCAGCACGACGTGCGCGCGCTCGCCGACCTGCTCGAAGAGAAAGGCGTGGAGGTCACGTTCGCGATCCATCCCGTCGCGGGCCGCATGCCGGGCCACATGAACGTGCTGCTCGCCGAGGCGAACGTGCCCTATCCCTCGCTGAAGGAGATGGAGGACGCGAACTCCGAGTTCCGGCGCACCGACGTGTCGCTGGTGATCGGCGCAAACGACGTCGTCAACCCCGACGCGCGCAACAATCCCGGCAGCCCGATCTACGGGATGCCGATCCTGAACGTCGACGAGTCGAAGGCGGTCGTCGTCCTCAAGCGGTCGATGAACCCCGGCTTCGCAGGGATCGGCAACCCGCTCTTCGTGGAGCCGAACACGATGATGCTGTTCGGCGACGCGAAGGACTCGGTCGCGAAGCTCGCGGCCGCGGTCAAGACGCTTTGACCTCCGCCGTGGTGCTCGACGGCGCCGCCGTTGAGGCTGCCGTCTCGCCCGAGCGCGCCGTCGAGGCGGTGCGCGACGCGTTCGTCGCGCACGCGCGTGGCGAGTGGACGATGCCGCCGAAGGTCTACGTCACGAACTACCCGGCCGGCGACTTCCGCGCCATGCCGGCGCTCGGCGGCGGCCACGCGCTACTCAAGTGGATCACCTCGTTCCCCGGCAATCCGCAGCGCGGCCTCCCGACCGTCACCGGCGTCGTGCTCGTCTCGGATGCGTCGACCGGCGAGCTGCGCGCGCTGCTCGACGCGGCGTCGGTGACGGCGCTGCGCACCGGCGCCGCCGCCGTGCTCGCCGCGGAGACGCTCGGACGGCCCGACGCACGGAGCGCCGCCGTCGTCGGCGCCGGCGTGAACGGCCGCGCTGCGGCACGGACGTTCCTCGCGCGCGGGCGCGACGTCGTGCTCTGGGACGTCGATGCCGAGCGCGCAGCGCGTGTCGCCGAGGAACTGGGCTGCACCGTCGCCGCGTCCCGCGAGGACGCGCTTGCCGCCGACCTGCTCGTCACCGTCACGCCCGGTCGCGAGGTGCTCCTCGCCGAGGGGTCGCTCCGCCGCGGTCAGCACGTGTCGCTGATGGGTGCGGACGGCCCGGGCAAGGCCGAGGCGGCCGGGTCGGAGCTGGCACGGTCGCGCCTCTTCTGCGACGACTGGGAGCAGGCCTCGCACGGAGGCGAGCTCGCGCACGCGGTCGACGACGGCCTCGTCACCCGTGACGACGTGACGGCGATCGGCGACGTCCTCGACGGGACCGCACCCGGCCGCTCGTCGGACGACGAGACCACCCTGTTCGATTCGACGGGCCTCGCGATCCAGGACCTGGCGATCGCACTCGCCGCGCTCGCAACGGCAGAGGTTGACGCCCTGCCCCGGCTCGAGCTGTAGCAGCTAGCTCGAAGGCACCACCTCTCGGTAGAGCCCGTCGGCGTGGACGACCACGCCGAGCAGCTCGAGCTCGGCCAGTGCCGCGGCCGCCGCTCCTGGTGCAAGACCGGTGCGGCGGACGACCTCGTCCGCTGCGGCCGGGGCGTCGGCCACCGCTGCCCGGACAGCGGCGAGTCGCGGTTCGAGTGCCGCGCGTTCGACAGGCGCCGCGCGCGTCGCGCCGACCGCCGCGAGCACGTCGTCGACGGACGTCACCGGCGTCGCGCCGAGGCGGAGGAGCGCGTTCGTGCCGCGGCTCAGGTTGGAGGTGATCTCGCCGGGCACCGCGAGCACCTCGCGACCCTCGTCGAGCGCGAGGTCGGCGGTGATCAGCGCCCCGCTCCGCTCGCGCGCCTCGACGACGACGGTCGCGTCGCACAGCCCGGCCACGACCCGGTTGCGAGCCGGGAACCGCCAGGGCGAAGGCTCGACTCCCGGCGGGTACTCCGACACGATCAGGCCACGCGTCGCGATCGCCGCCGCGAGCGTCGCATGCGCCCGGGGGTAGTCGCGGTCGACGCCGCAGCCGAGCACGGCGACGGTCTCGCCCCCCTCGAGGGCGCCGCGATGCGCCGCCGCGTCGACGCCGCGAGCGAGTCCGGAGACGACGAGGACGCCGGCACGTGCCAGCTCGCGGCCGAGCTCGAACGCGACCGCGGATCCGTACCCCGAGCAGGCGCGGGCGCCGACGACGGCGACCGCGGTCCGACCGAGCAGGTCGAGCGGCGCGTCGCCCCGGACGAAGAGCCCCGGCGGGGGGTCGTGGATCGAGCGGAGACGCGCGGGATAGCCGCTCGCGCCGCGTGCGACCCAGCGGAGCCCCCGGTGCTCCAGGTCGCGCAGGAAGCCGGGCTCGTCGAGACTCGCGCGGAAGCGGGCGAACCGGAGCGAGCGGGGCTCCTCGAGGAGGTGGGAGCCCGTCGAGGCGGCGAAGAGCGCGACGGCGAGCTCGCTCACGCGGCGAGCTCCACGGGCGGCCGGTAGGAGAGCGCCTCGGCGACGTGCTCGGGCTCCACGTGGTCGGCCCCGGCAAGAGCGGCCACACTCGAGGCGACCCTCGCGACCCGGGCGCGTCCGCGACCGGAGAGGGGCAACCGCTCGACGGCGCGCGTGAGCAGCGCGTCGGCGGATGCCGTCCGGGTGGCTGGCCGCTCGCGGAGACGCACGCGCGCCGCCAGCACACGCTCGCGCACCTCGCCCGAACGTTCGGCCTCGGGCCCCGCGAGCTCGTGCCCTCGCGGGCGCGGCACCGCGAGGACGAGGTCGAAGCGGTCGAGCAACGCCCGAGAAAGCCGCTCGCGGTAGCGCTGCACGCGCTCCGGCGAGCAGGCGCAACTCGCCGCCGAGTCGCCGCGGCCGCCGCACGGGCAGAGGTTCATCGCGCCGATGAGCTGGAAGCGGGCCGGGAAGACCGCCCGCGTCGCGACGCGGGACACGGAGACGACGCCGTCCTCGAGCGGCTGGCGGAGGGCCTCGAGCGCCGGGCGCTGGAATTCCGGCAGCTCGTCGAGGAACAGCACGCCGCGGTGCGCGAGGCTGGCCTCGCCGGGGCGAACGGATGCGCCGCCGCCGCCGATCAGCCCGGCGACGGAAGTCGAGTGGTGCGGCGCCCGGAACGGCGGCACGCGCACGAGCCCGGCGCCCGGCGGCAGGACTGCGGCGACCGAGTGGATGCGGCTGACCTCCAGAGATGCCTCGTCGTCGAGCAGCGGCAGCAGCCCGGGCAGGCGGCGCGCGAGCATGGTCTTGCCGGTGCCCGGCGGCCCGGCGAGCAGGAGGTTGTGCACGCCCGCCGCCGCGATCTCGAGCGCGCGCCGCGCCCGCTCCTGCCCCCGCACGTCAGCGAGGTCAGGCACCCCGGCGAGCGCTTCGAAGTCGTCGGCGGGAGGCGCCGGCTCGGGAGGCTCGTGCTCGCCGCGCAGGTAGGCAACCGCCTCGCCGAGATGCCGGACGCCGACCGGGTCGACGCCCGCGAGGGCCACCTCGGGCGCCGACTCCGCTGCGCAGACGAGGTGCGCGAGGCCGGCGCGACGGGCGCCTTCGGCCGCGACCAGCGCACCGGGGACCGGCCGAAGCCGGCCGTCGAGCCCGAGCTCGCCGAACGCCGCGTGCCCCTCGAGCGCGCCCTCCGGCAGCTGCGCCGACGCGGCGAGCACCGCGAGCGCGATCGGCAGGTCGAACCCGCTCCCCTCCTTCCGCAGCGAGGCCGGCGCGAGGTTGATCGTGATCCGGCACGGCGACGGCCAGACGAGCTCGGCGGCGAGGACACTCGAGCGCACACGCGCCTTTGCCTCCTGGCAGGCACGGTCGGCGAGGCCGACGATCGCGAAGGCGGAGAGCTTCCCCTGCTGGATGTGCGCCTCGACCTCGACCCGGCGTGGCTCGAGCCCGACGAGCGCGTGGGTGACGGTGCGTGCGAGCACGTCTCCAGGGTAGGAGCGCGCCCGTCACGAAACTGTGTCAGCCCGGTGCCGAATTCGTGCCGATTACGTCGGCCAGCGACCGTGGGACGAAGCCCGGGGTGAAGTGGACGAGCCCTGCGGGAACCCGCCATGGAAGGACGCGCAGCCGGTAGACGCCCGCGCGGACTGCGGGGTCGGCCTCCTTCAGCTCGCGTGCCCGCTCCGGGCCGACGTTCAGGATCGAGAGGCCGCGTAGCTCGCCGTCGGGATCCGCGAGCGGCCCGACGGCGAGCAGGTACCCCGCCTCGTGCAGGGAGGCGAGGTATGCGAGATGCGCGTCCTGGAGCGCCGCCGCCTCCTCGTCGGAGAGCGCCGGGGCGTCCGGGCTCGTGACGAGGAGGACGGCGCTGTACTGCTCGAACTCCATCCCGTCTCCCTCAGCCCTGGAGCGGCTTCCCGGTCTCGAGCAGCGTCTTCAGGCCGCTCAACACCATCGTCCAGCCCTGCCCCGACACACTGGCCGCCGTCTTCGGCGCACCCTCGAGGCGGTCGTGGACGACCGTCAGCAGGCAAATGCCGTCCTCGCGCGGCTCGATCTCCCACGTGACGCGGCTCTCCTCCTCAGCGGCCATCTCCGGGTCGTACAGCGAGCGCCAGCCGTGCACGAGCCGGTGCGGCGGGTCGAACTCCTCGACGCCGCTCTCGCCCCAGACGGCATCGTCCGGGCCGAGCGAGCGGTAGTGGTCGGGCACGACGCTGATGCGCGCCCCGTAGAAGTACTGCTGCGTGAACTCCGGCTTCGTGATCGCGTCCCAGATCTGCTCGGCGGTCGCCTTGATGAACACCTGGTAGACCTGGGTCGTCTGCGCAACGGTCGTCGTCATCGACGTTCCTCCAGTCGGTGCTTCAGGTCGCTGAGCGCCGACACCCGGCGCTCCGTGTACTTGTCGATCCAGCGGTCGTGGATCAGCCGGATCGGGACGGGATTCAGGAAGTGGTGCTTCTCCCGCCCCTGCCGGCGCGTGACGACGAGACCCGCCTGCTCCAGCACCCGCAGGTGCTTCATGACCCCGAAGCGCGTCATCTCGAGCTCGGACTCGAGCTCCGAGAGCGTGCGGCCGTCACGCTCGAAGAGCCGATCGAGCAGGTGCCGCCGAGTCGGGTCGGCG
>JAICYG010000035.1 GCA_025934335.1 Thermoleophilia bacterium
AAGCTCCATGCCGTCAGGGTAGAGGTGCCCCGAGGCCGCCGACGATGCCGCGTCCCAAGTGAACCTGGCAAGCCAGGTGGGTGCCGTGCGGGCCGACGAACGAATCCCTCGTCCCGACGCGGGCTCCCTTTCACATGGTGTTGGTTCTACATGGATACGCGGCGCGCGAACGACCTCGAGCACCGCCCGCACCGTAGCGGAGCTTCACCCCGCTCGTGCGTACGACCAGTGGATCTCCTGCACCCCGGAGAGCCCGAGCCGGCGGGCTAGCGCGTCCGTCAGGTCGAACTGCCGCCCCGGCGTGTATGGGCCGCGGTCGACGACCGGCGCGAGGACGGTGTGGCCGTGGAACGTGACGAAGATCCGTGCGCCGCACGGCAACGTGGGGTGCGCAACGCCCTCCGTGTCCTGCGTGATCACGCCGCCGCACGCCGTCTTGCGCCCGAACGCCGCCGCGCCGCTCGAGCCCGCCAGTGCGACGTAGGAGCCAACCGGCTGCGGGCCGGTCTTGGCACGGTGGCGCGTCTGCGCCACCACTGCGAGCGCGATCGCGGCCGCGAGGAGCGCGAGCCCGGCGAGGGAGAGCTCGCGGACGGCGAGCGCGGGCCTCATGTGCGGCTCGTGACGCCGGGGAGCGGCCGCCGCCCGCGCGGCCGCGCCGCGACCTCGACCATCTCGACGACGACGGCAGTGCGGCGGGCGAACCGACGCTTCGGCTCCGGGTCGGCGAGCGGGTCGAGCGTGTGCCGGGCGACCGGGCCCGGCTCTTCTGCGTCATCGAAGGCGTCAGACACCTCTGACACCTGGTCGTCGAGCGGCGCGGCGGGGAGCTCGACGGCCGTCCACCGATCTGCCTCCGGCGCCGGCTCCAGCTCTTCCGCCTCCGCCTCGGGCTCGGGTTGCTCTTCCTCGACCGGCTCGGTCTCGAGCTCGACGGGCGCCGAGAGCGGCCACTCGCCCAGCACCTCCGCGCGGAGCGCTGCGGAAGCGATCCACGTCGGCGCCTCCTCGCGGCTCGCATCGGGGTAGCCCTGTTCGACCTGCTCGAGCGGCTGCGACGGCGGCAGCTTTACCGCCGGGACGTAGTAGCGCGGCGGCAGGCCGCTTCCGAAGTGCGGCTCGGCCCGCCACGAGGCCCACTCGATCGCGGCGACGACGACCCATCCGGCAAGCATCGCGGCGGCGATCTCGAACGCGTGGAGCCGTGCGAGCGCGAGCGCGACCGCGAGCGCGACGAGGAAGAGGGCCTCTGCGACGAATCTCGATCCGCGACGGTCGGCCATCGTGCGCCGGTCTTCAGGCCGTGGCCGGGTCTTCCTGCGGAATCGCCGCGATCCCGCTCTCGGCGAGCACCTCGGCCGGCATCGGCGTCGGCGCGCCGGTGAGTGGGTCAGCGCCGCTCGACACCTTCGGGAACGCGACGATCTGCCGGATGTCCGGCTCTCGCGCAAGCAGTGCGACGAAGCGCTCGATGCCCATCGCGAACCCGCCGTGCGGAGGCGCCCCCATCGCGAGCGCGTCGAGCAGGAAGCCGAACTTCGAGCGCGCCTCGTCCTCGGTCAGGCCCATCGTCCGGAAGACGCGCTCCTGCACCTCGACGTCGTGGATGCGAATCGAGCCGGAGCCGAGCTCCCAGCCGTTCCAGACGAGGTCGTAGTGCTGCCCGTGCACCGCAGCGGGGCTCGCCTCGTCCCACCGCTCCGTTCCCGGCACGGGCGCTGTGAACGGGTGGTGCATGAACGTCCAGTCGCCCGTCTCCTCGTCGTGCTTGAAGAGCGGGAAGTCGACCACCCAGTGGAAGACGTCGGCATCCGGGATCAGGTCGAGCTCACGCGCGAGGTGCAGGCGCAGCAGCCCGAGCACGTGCGCGACGACCGGCTCCTCGTCGGCGACGAAGACGGCGCTCGAGCCTTCGGGGACGCCGAACGTCTGGAGCTCGCGCTCGGACAGGAACTTCGCCACCTGCGAGAGCAGCGCGAGACCCTTCGCCCCCCACTCCTTCGCGAGCGTCTCGAGGCGGCCGTGCTCGGCGCGCGAGAGCGCCTTCGGGACGACGAGGTAGCGCACGCACGGAGCCTTCGCGAATACGGCGAACTGCGAGCCCCGTGTCGCCTCCGTCGCGTCCTCGATCTCCATGCCGAAGCGAAGGTCGGGCTTGTCGCTGCCGTACCGCGCCATCGCCTCTTCGAAGCCGAGGCGCGGGAACGGCCGCGGCGGCGGCGTGCGGCCGAGCGCCTCGAACGCGCCGACGACCGCCGCCTCCATCACCTCGAGCACGTCGTCGCGCTCGACGAACGCCATCTCGAAGTCGAGCTGGCGGAACTCGAACTGCCGGTCGGCGCGCAGGTCCTCGTCGCGCCAGCAGGTGGCGATCTGGTAGTAGCGGTCGAACCCGCCGACCATGCAGAGCTGCTTGAAGAGCTGCGGCGACTGCGCCAGCGCGAAGAACCGTCCCGGCTGCAGCCGGACCGGCACGAGGAAGTCCCGCGCCCCCTCGGGCGTCCCGCGCGTCATGCTCGGGGTCCAGATGTCGACGAAGTCGAGCTCGTCCATCGTCCGGCGGATGCCCGCGACGGCCGTGTGCGCGAGCCTCAGGTTGCGCTGCATCCGCTCGCCGCGCATGTCGAGCCACCGGTAGCGGAGGCGCGTCGTCTCCTCCACGCTGTCGTCGTCGACCTGGAACGGCAGCGGCGTCGAGCGCGAGAGGATGCGCAACGTGTCGACCTGGATCTCGACCTCGCCGGTGGCGAGGCTCGGGTTCACGGCCTCCGGCGCGCGCGGCACGACCTCGCCCTCGGCCTGGAGCACGAACTCGTTGCGTACCTCGTGCGCGACCGCCGACGCCTCGGGAGCGCGCTCCGGGTTGACGACGAGTTGCACCTTCCCGGTGTGGTCACGCAGATCGACGAAGACGAGCCCGCCGTGGTCGCGGCGCGTGTCGGCCCAGCCCGCGACGGTTACGCGTCTGCCGACGTCGTCACCGCGAAGCTCGCCGCAATGGAGGTCGCGCCAGCTCACGCGCTGAGCGTAGCGACGACCTCGCCGAGAGCGACGGCCTCGTCGAGAGCGCCCTGCCGGCGGATCGTCGCACCGGCCGCGCCGACGATCACGAGCGCCCCTGCGCCCGTCCGCCCCGCCTGCGAGAGCTGCCCTTTCAGCGACCGGCCGGCCCAGTCCATGTCAGCGGCGAGGCCTGCCCCGCGCAGATCCTTCAGGAGCACCTGAGCGTCGACCCGGTCGCCGCCGTCGACGACGACGAACGCGTCGAGCCGGGGCTGCTCCCACGACCCGCCCTCGTTCTCGACCGCGAGCAGCAGGCGCTCGAGGCCGGCGCCGAAGCCGATGCCGGGCGTCGGCGGTCCGCCGATCTGCTCGATGAGCCGGTCGTAGCGGCCGCCGCCGCAGATGGTCGAGTTCGCGTTCTCGTCCGGCCCGACGAACTCGAAGGTCGTGCGCGAGTAGTAGTCGAGGCCGCGGACGAGGGCCGCGTCGAGCACGTACGGGACGCCGAGCGCGTCGAGCCGCCGCCGCACCTCGGCGAAGTGCTCCGCGCACTCCTGGCAGAGCGAGTCGCCGATCCTCGGCGCGGCGTCGAGCGCCGCCTGCAGCGCCGGGTCCTTCACGTCGAACACCTGCAGCGGGCTCGTCGCGCGCTTGTGCAGCGCCTCCTCGCCGAGCAGGTCGACGTGCGCGTCGAGCCACGCGTTCAGCCGCTCGACGTACGCCGGCCGGCAACTCGCGTCGCCGATCGAGTTCAGGCGCAGCTCCCACTGCGTCACCCCGAGCCGTCGCAGGATCTCCGCGTACACGTCGATCACCTCGGCGTCGATCGCCGCCTCGGCCGAGCCGATCGCCTCCACCGAGACCTGCCAGTGCTCGCGGTAGCGGCCGCGTCCGGGCCGGCTGTAGCGGTACATCGGCGCGACGGTGAACGCCTTCACGGGCTGCGGCTCCCGGTGCATCCCGTGCTCGACGTACGCGCGGGCGATCGGCGCCGTGCCCTCCGGACGCAGCGTCAGCGACCGGCCACCACGGTCCTCGAACGTGTACATCTCCTTGTGCACGACGTCGGACGCCTCACCCGACGTGCGCGCGAAGAGGCCGGTCTCCTCGAAGCCCGGGGTCTGGATGCGGCGCCAGGCGCGGCGCGCGAGCGTCTCCTCGATCACGCCCAGCACTCCCCACCAGGTCGAGTCGCCCGGCAGGACGTCGTGCGTCCCCCGCGGCGCCTGGAACTTCTGGGTCACGTGCGCAGCTCGCGCAGGAAGGGGTTCGTCTGCAGCTCGCGCCCGAGCGTGGTCGCCGGCCCGTGCCCCGGACGGATCACCGTCTCCGGCGGGAAGCGCTCGGCGAGCGCCCGCACCGAGGCGAGGAGCGTGTCCCAGTCGCCTCCCTCGAGGTCGACCCGCCCCACCGAGCCGGCGAAGAGAAGGTCGCCGGAGAAGAGCTCGCCCTCGGCGTGAAACGCGATGTGCCCGGCGCTGTGACCCGGCACGTCGAGCACCTCGAACGCGATTCCCGCGACGGTGACCTCGTCGCCGCCCGACACGACGTGCGCCGGGTCGTGGCTCGCGACCCGCATTCCGCCGCGGGTCAGTCCTTCACGCAGTGCGTCGACCTCGCCCGCCGGTACCCATACCTCGGCGCCGGCCCCGTCGGCGAGCGCCGCGACGCCGCCGATGTGGTCGACGTCCGCGTGCGTGACGAGGATGCCGCCCGTGTGCGTCCCCATCCGTGCCAGCTCGAGGCGGAGCGGCGTCGGATCGTCGCCGGGGTCGACGACGGCCGCCTCGGCCGCTCCGCGCTCGCTGCGCACGACGTAGCAGTTCGACTGGAACGGCCCCATCACGAAGCTGTCGACGACGAGCGGCACCGGTGACCTCTACCGCTTCTTGCCCGACGCGCGTGCGAGCCGCTTCTGGTAACTGCGGTAGGCGGTTCGGTCGACCCAGTAGGTGAGCGGCACGAACGCGAGGGCGTAGAAGACACCGATCGCGATCCGCTCATACAGCGGCCCGTTCTTGAGCAGGAAGACGAACACGACCACCATCAGGCCGCCCATCATCCCGCCGCGCTTGAGCGCCCGCTCCCACGACGGCGGCGGCACCTGGCGGACCCCGCGCGCGGAACGGCCCTTCTGCTGCTGCTGCGCCTTCGCCTTCGCCGGCTTCTCCTGCTTCTCCTCGCGCGTACGCAGCTCGGCGATCGGGACCTCGTTGCCCGCATCGTCCACCTCGTAGACGCGCACGTCGTGGCGGAAGTCCTTCTCGCGGCGGCGGCGCTGCTTCCGGGTCGGCATCGACGGCCAGGTTACCGCCGGAACGCGATCGCCCCGCTCCGGACGACCGCCGAGACGACGTCGCCTGCGAGGTGGTATGCGAGGTAGCGCCAGTCGGGAGCGTCGAGCAGCGTGATGTCGGCGCGCGAGCCGGGAGCGATGCGGCCCGCGCCCGTCGCGCCGAGGACGTGCGCGGCGTTCAGCGTCATCGCGACCAGGGCCTCCTCGGGCGCCAGGTGGAGTTGCGTGCACGCGAGCGACGCAACGAGCGGCAGGCTCGTCGTGAACGAGCTGCCGGGGTTGAAGTCGGTCGCGAGCGCGAGGACGGCCCCCGCGTCGGCAAGCGCGCGAGCGGGCGGCATCGGCCGGTCGAGGAAGAGCGCGCTCGACGGCAGCAGCACGGCGGCGACGGCGCTCCCGCCGAGCGCACGCACACCGGCGTCGCCCGTCGCCTCGAGATGGTCGACGCTGCGCGCGCCGAGCTCGAGTGCGAGCGGGATCGCGCCGCTCTCCGTGAACTGGTCTCCGTGCAGCCGCAGCGCGAGCCCGGCGCCGCGGCAGGCCTCGAGGTATCGCCGCGCCCGGGCGGCGTCGAACGCCCCGCGCTCGAGGAACACGTCGGCCGCATCCGCGAGCGCGGCGGCCTCCGGAAGCACCTCCGCGAGCAGGAAGTCGAGGTACGCGTCGGCGTCCGGCTGCTCCGGCGGGACCGAGTGCGCGCCGAGCCACGTCGGCAACCCGCCCGCGGCGCGGATCGCGCGCAGCGAGGCGAGCTCGGTCTCGCGGTCGAGGCCGTAGCCCGACTTTCCTTCCCAGGTCGTCATGCCGTGCGCGAGCATCCACCCGGCGTGCCGCCGCACGCGCGCCTCGAGCTCGCCGCCCGAGAGGGCGCGGGTCGCCACGACCGTCGAGAGAATGCCGCCGCCCGCGGCGTGCAGCTCCTCGTAGCTCGCGCCGCCCGCGCGCAGCGAGAACTCCACGACGCGGTCGCCGCCGAAAGCGGGATGCGTGTGGCAGTCGACGAGGCCGGGGACGGCGCAGAGCCCGGAGCAGTCGAGCTCCTCGACGTCGCCGTCGACCGCCGGCAGGTCGCGCATCCGCCCCACGCCGCGCACGCTCTCGCCGTCGCAGAGGACGTAGGCATCCTCGACCACCGCGACGGCGCGCAGCTCGGCGCCACGCGCGACGGGCCCGTCCGCGGCCGGTGTCGCGACCTGGGCCAGGTCCCGGAGCAGCAGCCGGGCCATCGTCAGCGGGAGGCGTCGAATGCCGGCGTGGAGAGGCCGTGCTCGCGCGCGGCCTGCTCCGCCTCGGGGTAGCCCGCGTCGAGGTGACGGACCACGCCCAGGCCGGGATCGGTCGTCAGCACCCGCTCGAGCCGCTCGGCGGCCCCGTCCGTGCCGTCGGCGACGACGACCATGCCCGCGTGGATCGCGTTCCCGATTCCGACGCCGCCGCCGTGGTGAACGCTCACCCACGTCGCGCCCGCGGCGACGTTGACGAGCGCGTTCAGGATCGGCCAGTCCGCGATCGCGTCGGACCCGTCGCGCATCGACTCCGTCTCGCGATACGGCGAGGCGACGGAGCCTGCGTCGAGGTGATCCCGCCCGATCACCACCGGCGCCCTTACCCTTCCCGTGCGGACGAGCTCGTTGATCGCCAGACCCGCCTTCGCACGGTCGCCGTAGCCGAGCCAGCAGATGCGTGCGGGAAGCCCCTGGAATGCCACCCGCGCCGGCGCCAGCCCGAGCCACCGCTGCAGGAGCTCGTCACCGGGGAAGAGCCCGCGCAGCGTCTCGTCGATGGTCGCGATGTCGGCCGGGTCCCCGGACAGTGCTGCCCAGCGAAACGGCCCGATCCCGCGACAGAAGAGCGGTCGGATATAGGCCGGGACGAAGCCCGGGTATGTGAACGCGTCCGTTACCCCGGCTGCTTCGGCCTCACCTCGCAGGTTGTTGCCATAGTCGAACACGTAGCTACCGCGCCGGACGTACTCGAGGAGGCCGCAGACGTGCTCGGCGATCGCAGTCCGCGCACGGCGGAGGTACTCGTCCGGATCGGACATGCGCAGTGCGTTCGCCTGCGCGAGCGTCAGCCCGTTCGGCACGTACCCCGTCAGCGGGTCGTGGGCCGCCGTCTGGTCCGTGACGAGGTCGAAGTGCTCGCCGCGGCGGGCGAGCTCCGGCACCACGTCGGCCGCGTTCCCGAGCAGCCCGACCGAGAGCGGCCTCCCGTCGCGCGCCGCGGCACGCACGCGCGCGAGCGCGTCGTCGAGCGACTCGGTCGCCTCGTCGAGGTAGCGCGTCTCGAGGCGCCGCTCGATGCGGTGCGGGTCGACCTCGACGCACAGGATCGCGCCGCCCGCGAGCGTGGCGCCCAGCGGCTGCGCCCCGCCCATGCCTCCCAGGCCCGCGGTCAGCACCGTTCGGCCCGCGAGCGACGGTGCGCCGAAGTGCTTCTGTGCCGCGGCCGCGAAGGTCTGGTAGGTCCCCTGGAGGATCCCCTGCGTGCCGATGTAGATCCAGGAGCCGGCGGTCATCTGCCCGAACATCGTCAGACCCGCCGCCTCGAGGCGGCGGAACTCGTCCCACGTCGCCCACTTCGGGACGAGGAGCGAGTTCGCGATCAGGACGCGCGGCGCCTCCGGCGTCGTCCGGAACACGGCGACCGGCTTCCCCGACTGTACGAGCAAGGTCTCGTCGGGGCCGAGCTGCAGTAGCGCGCGCACGATCGCCTTCAGCGCCTCGTGCGAGCGCGCGGCACGACCGCTGCCGCCGTAGACCACGAGGTCCTCGGGCCGCTCGGCCACCTCCCGGTCGAGGTTGTTGAGCAGCATGCGGAGCGGTGCCTCCGTCAGCCACGACCGCGCGTTCAGCGCCGTGCCGCGCGGCGCGCGGATCGCCGACAGGTCGCCCGCGAGCGCCTCGACGATCGCGTCGAGCGACGGCGCGACGGTCACGACTCGAGCTCCTCCTCGAGCGGGCGCGCGGCCGTCTCGCGCCGGAGGCGCTCGCGCCAACGCACGATGCTCCAGAGGGACGCGGCGACCCAGACCGCGGCGGCGACCACGATCCCACGCTCGACCGAGCCCCCCGTCACCCAAGCAAGCAGCACGACGAGCAGGGCGAAGAACCCGTAGACGACGATCGAGTCGCGGTACGGATGCTTCGGCAAGGGCTGCTCGGGCAGCCCCCAGCGGAGGTACCGCTGCTTCGTCACTCGAGCTCCCCGACCTCGGCCTCGACCGCCGCGACGAGCGACCCGTCGCGAACGGCCTCCGCGACCGCCTCGATGTCGCCGCCGAGCGGCCTGTCGTCGCGCAGGCGCGGCGACAGGAAGCGCACGAGCTCGTGCGCTGCGCGCGCGCCGCGGCCCGGCTCGAGCGGAGCCAGGAACTCGACCGCCTGCGCCGCGGCGAGCAGCTCGATCGCGAGCGCGCGCTCGCTGTTCGCGACCACCTGCCACGCCTTGAGCCCGGAGGCGTTACCCATCGAGACGTGATCCTCCTGTCCCGCGCTGGTCGGGATCGAATCCACCGACGCCGGGTGGCAGAGCGACTTGTTCTCGGAGACGAGCGCTGCAGCCACGTACTGCGGAATCATGAACCCGGAGTTGAGGCCGCCGTCGCTGGTCAGGAACGCGGGCAGCCCGTCGCTCAGGTTCGGGTTGACGAGACGCTCGAGGCGGCGCTCGGAGATGTTCGCGAGCTCCGAGACGGCCATGGCGAGCGCGTCGAGCGCGAACGCGAGCGGCTGCCCGTGGAAGTTCCCGGCGGAGACGAGCATGCCGTCGTCGACGAGCACGAGCGGGTTGTCGGTCGCGGCGTTCAACTCGGTTGTGACCGTGTACTCGACGTAGTCGAGGAGGTCGCGCGAAGCACCGTGCACCTGCGGCGCGCAGCGGAGCGAGTAGGCGTCCTGCACCTTGTCGCACCAGCGGTGCGACTCGATGATCGCCGAGCCGTCGAGCAGCCGGATCACGTTGCGTGCCGACGCCGCCTGCCCGCGCAGAGGGCGAAGCGCGTGCACCTGCGGCAGGAACGAGTTGCGTGAGCCCTGCAGCGCCTCGAGCGAGAGCGCGCAGGCACAGTCCGCGGCGCGCGCGAGCCGCTGCGCGCGCACGAGGGCGAGCGCTCCCTGGGCCGCCATGAACTGGGTCCCGTTGATCAGCGAGAGCCCTTCCTTCGCGAGGAGCTGCACCGGCTCGAGGCTCGCGCGCGCGAGCGCTTCACCGCCGTCGAGCAGCTCTCCGTCGAGCCATGCACGCCCCTCGCCGACGAGCGGTAGCGCGAGATGCGCGAGCGGCGCCAGGTCGCCGGAGGCGCCGACCGACCCGCGCGACGGCACGTACGGCAGGACACCGCGGTTCAGGCACTCGAGCAGCAGCTCGACCGTCTCGATCCGGGCGCCGGAATTGCCCTTCGCGAGCGCGTTTGCGCGCAGGAGCATTGCGGCACGGACGACCGCGTCGGGATAGGGGTCGCCGACGCCGCAGGCGTGCGAGCGGAGGAGGCGCAGCTGCAGCTCTTCCGTCAGCTCCTCGGGGATCTGCCTCGAGACGAAGCGGCCGAAGCCGGTGTTGACCCCGTAGGTGTGCTCGTGCGCGCCGTGCGCCGCGCGCTCGACCACCACGCGCGCGGCCCGCATCCGCCCCCGCGCCTCGTCGGAGAGCGGCGCGGCGGCGGCGCCCTCGACGGCGACGGCCCACACGTCGTCGAGCCGGAGGTCGTCGCCCGTGAGCGCGTGCGTCGCCGCCACGGCGGTCATGGTAGTCCGGCCGTACTCGGGTTCGGTGTCCGACTCCGTCCTGAACGTCTCACGCGAGCTCGAGCCGGCCCCGCAGCGCGGACCGCGACGCTGGACCTCCTCCGCCGACCCGACTTCCGCCGCGCCTTACGTCGCTGTCGCGGCGAGCGAGCTCGGCGACGCGCTGCACTACGTCACGCTGATGTGGTTCGCCTTCGACGTCGGCGGGGCCGGCGGCGTCATCGCTGGCGCCTCGTCGGGCCCTGTTCGTGCTCGAGGCGGCAACGGGCTACTTCGCCCCGGCGTACAGCGCGATCATCCCATGCTCGTCGACCGCGTGAACGTGCAGCGCGTCGCTCCTCGCCCGACTTCGCCACGGCGTCGAGCACGACCGGCACGCCGAGTCTCCGGACGTTCGCATGCCGCTCGTCGGGCTCGCCGCCCGACCCCGGGTTCGCGGGCAGCGGCGACCCGTCGCGTCACCTGAGCCGTAGGTCCGAGGGGAACCGACCGAAGGTCCGTCGTCCAGACGGCAAGCCACCGTTTTCGTTCGTATGCGGAGGGTATGATTGGCCACGGCAGAGACCGACACCGATGGGAGTGGGGAGATATCACATGCTGAAGCGACTTGTAACGACGGCGGCCGTGTTCATGGTCGCAGCCCCGACGGCCTTTGCCGGGTCGTCGCAGTCCGGCTACGCGGGGAAGGCCGGCGCAGTGCAGGGGACTGTCCAGAAGTCGGGCTCACTGCCGTTCACCGGCCTGAGCCTGACGGCGTTCGCGATCGTCGGCGCGCTGCTGATCGTGACGGGCGTGTTCCTCCATCGTCGGACCGCGCACTCAGAGGACTAGCGTCGGCGCCACCACGGCTGGGCCCGGCTCGACCACAGTCGGCCGGCTTTGGTCACGGGTCGTTTATCGATGAAAGCAGACCGATGTCTCTGAACATGGGCGAAGTCCAGTTCGAGTTGGAATCGCCGGCCGTCGTCGCCACCCCCAAGGCGTCCGTCCTGCCGGCGGCCGGACGACGGGCGCTCCACGACGGGCGTGCGCGGACTCTGGGCGTGGTCATGGCCGCGGTCGGAGTCGGGCTCGGCTTCGAAGGCATGCACTGGAGCGCGGTCGGTGTCGCAGCGCTCCTCGCCGCGTCGTGGGCGATCGGCATCCAGACGCTCGAGCATTCGCTCCGCACGGTTCGCGTGGCCGCAGGCCATTTCGGCGCGGCAGTCCTCTCGACCTGCGCCGGACTCGCCATGGCAAGCGCGGCGACCCTCTGGATCGCACCCGGGCTGGGTCATCGGATCGAGCTGTTCACGATGGCCTGCCTCGTCCTCGTCCTGCTGTACGCCCTCGAGAGTGGCAAGGTCAGGCTCGTCGATCTCCGGGCCAACGTCCTCGTCGTCGGCGGCGGAAAGCCGGCCGTCGACCTCCTCGCGCTGCTCGCCGCAGACCCCGAGCAGCCGTTCCGGGTGACCGGCATCGTCGACGGGACGACGGCCGAAGCAGTTGCGGGCGTCCCTGTCCTCGGCGGCGTGGACGCGCTGCCGACCGTGCTCGAGCGCGCGGCTCCCGACCTCGTCGTCGTCGCCGCCGATCGCGGTCGGCCGGAGATCTTCCGCGGGCTGGCGCAGAGCGCGGAGCGCGGCTTTCGCGTGGTCGGCCTACCCGAGTTCTACGAGCATGCCTTCGGCCGCGTTCCGGTCCGCGAGATGACGGACGCGTGGTTCATGAGCATTCTCCACCTCTACCAGCGCCCGTACTCCCGGTTCACGAAGCGCGCGTTCGATCTCATCGTCGCGGCTGCAGGCCTGCTCCTCACGGCGCCACTCTTCCCACTCATCATGCTCATGATCCGCGCCAGCGGCGGGCCCGTGTTCTATCGCCAGACGAGGCTCGGGGAGCACGGGCGGCCGTTCACGATCCTCAAGTTCCGTTCGATGCGGACCGATGCGGAGAGCTTCGGGGCGGTCTGGGCCGAGGAGTCGGACGTGCGGATCACGCGCATCGGTCGTGTTCTGCGGCGGTCGAGGCTCGACGAGCTTCCGCAGCTCATCAACGTGATCCGCGGCGAGATGTCAATCGTCGGCCCGCGGCCCGAACGGCCCGAGTTCCTCGAGATGCTCGAAGCGTCGGTCCCCTACTGGACGCGCCGCCATCTCCTGCGGCCCGGGATCACCGGGTGGGCGCAGCTCCGGTCGGGCTACGCCTTCGACTCCAACTCGACGGAGGAGAAGCTCGCGCACGACCTCTGGTATTTGCGGCATCAGGGCCTCATGATCGACCTGGTGATCTGCGGGCGCACGATCCCTGCGCTTCTGCTCGGTACCGGGCGCTGACCGATACGCGTCCTCGCGGGCGAGCCTCTCACGACATGCGCTTGCGGACAGGCGGACAGCCGCGGAGAGCGCTGCTCGGCGCGACGATCGCGCCGGACGTCGCACTCGCGATGCTCGTGGTGGTCGCGGGCCTCGGTCTCTGGTCCGCGAACGACGCCGGCTACGCCGAGATCCTCTGGTACCCGGTCGGCCTGATCTTCCTCCTCCTCGCCGCCATGCTCGCGTGGACGACCCCGCAGCGATCCCTCGACCGAGGCTCGACGATCGCGCTCGCGGCATTGAGCGCCTTTACGGCGTGGGCGTTCATGTCGATTCTCTGGGCCGGGGACCGGGGGCTTGCGCTCACCGGCGCGAACCGCTCGCTCGTCTACGTGGTGCTCTTCGTCGTCGTGGCTCGACGGCGGTGGCGCGGTCTCGCGGCGCTCGTCGCACTCGTTGCGTGGTCGGTGATCACGACCGCCTTCGGCGTCGCCGAGCTCGCGCGTGCCGACGACGTCAACCCCGCCGGCGCGTTCATCGCCGGACGATTCTCGTCGCCCGTTCAGTATGCGAATGCGAACGCGGCGCTCTTCGTGCTCGCTGCCTGGCCCTGTGTCATGGCGTTCACCGAGGCACGCCTCCGCTGGCCGTTCCGTGCCCTCGCGCTCGGGGTCGCCGTCGTCGCGGTCGAACTTGCGGTCCTCTCCCAGAGCAAGGGTGCGGCGATCGCCGTCGCGATCACCGTCGCCGTGGTGATCGCGCTCGTCCCACGGCGCGGTCGGCATCTCCTGCCGATCGCGATCGCGGCCGCGGTGACCTTCCTCTTCCACGTTCCCCTTCTGGACGTCTACAGGCAGGCCGACCGGACTGGTGATACGCGGTCGCTCGTCTCCGCGGCCGTGGTCGCGATCGTCGCGTCGTTCGCGTGCGCGGTCGCCACGGGCGTCTTGGTCGCCGGCGTCGGCGAGCGACTCGTCGCCCGTTCACCCCGGGCGACGCGCCTCGGGAGCATCGCGTTCGTGACTGCGGCGGCGGTCGCTTCCGGGATCGCACTCGTCCTCGTGGTCGCGCACTTCGGCGGGCCGCGCGAGACCGCGCATCGCGCCTGGCATGCGTTCAGGTCTCCGGGCGAGACGGCCTCCTCGTCGCACTTCACCTCGACTGCCGGCAACCACCGGTACGACTTCTGGCGCGTCGCGGCGCTGCAGTTCCGCCGGGATCCCCTCACGGGCGCCGGAATGGACAACTTCGCGACGGACTACGTTCGCGAGCGGCGGAGTCACGAACAGCCGACGTATCCACACAGCCTCGAGGCGAGGCTCCTGGGCGGGACGGGCGCGGTGGGCTTTGCGCTGTTCGCCGTCTTCCTTGCGGCCGCTGCGTGGCAGACGATCAGTGCCGCCCGCCGTCGCTTCGGCGACCCCTTCGCCGCGGTCGGTTCGGCGGCGCTGGCGATGCTCGCCTACTGGTTTGCCCATGGGAGCGTCGACTGGCTGTGGGAGTTCCCCGGCGTCACCGCGCCCGTCGTCGTCGCGGTCGCGTGTTGCAGTCGCCGAAGCGAACGGGAGCGCCGTCGCGTCCTCCCGGCATTCGTCCGGCACGGCCGCCGATTCGTCGCGGTCGCCGCCGTGGTCGTCTCGGCGCTCCTCCTCGCCCCGGCGTGGATCGCCGCACGTGACATCGCCTCTGCGACCGCCTCGTGGCGCACCGACCTCGCGGGGGCGTACGGTCGGCTCCAGGACGCGGCGTCCCTGAACCGGCTCAGCGACGAGCCGTACGTCGTGGCAGGAACGATCGCGGAACGGCGGCGCGATTGGCCGGAGGTGGAGCGCCAGTTCGCGCGGGCTCTGGCACGGAACCCGCAGAACTGGTACTCGCACCTCGAGCTAGGGCTGGCGCTCTCGATGCGCGGTGACTGGGCCGGGGCGATCGCCCAGCTGGAGCAGGCTCAGGCGCTCGATCCACGCGAAGAGCTCGTGGCGAGCACGCTCGCGACGCTGCGTGCGCGAGACCACGTCGACATCACGGCGCTCGATCGGGAGTTCCTGATCCGGACGCCGCTCGGCGCGGCCCGCTAGCCGCGTACGGCCGATCCGCACCCGGGGGCCGTCAGTGGCACGCGGTCGTGCCCGAGTCGGCGAACGTGCTTCCCGCCTCCGGGACGAAGCGCCAGCTGAAGCTGCTCTTGCCGAGCGTCAACGAAAGAATCCCGAACGTGCTGCTCTGGCGCACCACGCTGTTCGCCGCCGGCGGACCGAAGCCCGACAGGCTCCTGCCTCCGGTGCCGACGACGATCTCCGTGATGCCGTCCGGTGCCGCAACCCCATCCGGGTTCTGTGGCGCAAATCGCTCGTAGACGTGGGCGTGACCGTTCAGCACGAGGTCGGCGTGCGCGGCGTACAGGTCGCGCCAGAGCGCATCGACCGTCGTAGCGTCGCCGGCCAGCCCGGAGGTGAACCTCGGCTCGTGCCAGTACGCCGCCGTGCAAACGGACGGATGTGCGGCGAGGTCCGCGGCGAGCCACTGCTCCTGCGGCGACCCCTTTCCGCAGCCGCCGATGTCCGCACAGTTGCTGTTCAGGACGACGACGTGCCAGCCGCCGAGGTCGTAGCTGTAATAGCCCTTCGTCGGGTCGCCGGCCTTGGCTCCCCAGTACGCGAAATAGCCGCTCGCATTGGTGCCCTTCGGACACCCGACCTTCGTCGTGCCGTACTCGTGATCGCCGGCGCTCGGGTGCGTGATCGCCTGGTACTTGCCCCACGTGGAGCCGTACGAGACCTTGTACGCGTCGAGGACGCCGCATTCGTACTGCTCGTCTCCCAGCGTGAAGACGGCGTGGTAGTGATGCTTGCCGAGCAGCGCCGCCGTCTGGCGCTGGTGGCACACGGTGCCGGTCCCGGCGTACCCGGGCTGGTTCGGGTCACAGGCGATGTCACCGGCCGCGGCGACGCTGACGTTGACGTAGACCGAGCGTGTCGCCGACACCGAGAGGGGCGCGCCGCGGCGGGTCACGAGCAGCGCTTGCACCTTGTGCGTCCCGGGGGCGAGGAAACCGCTCGTACCCCAACGCGTTGCCTTCGGCACCGAGCGCTGCTGCTTCCCGTCCACCCGGAGCTTCCACCTCGCTCCCGTCGGCGCGCGGGAGACGGCGACCTTCGCGACGACCCGCGAATCGGCGATGCCTGCCGTGACCAGACGGATCGAAGGCTTCGCAGAGGAGCGCGCCTGAGACGCAGCCGCAGGCAGCAGGCCCACCGACACGAGTGCCGCCACGGTCGCTGTCAGTAGGGCGCGCCATGCCGCACGCCGGCTCGAGCTCTGCACGTCTCTCCTCTCTACGCCTGTCTCGTTCCCCGGAGGTGCGCGAACGGTAGCGGATGCCGCCGAACGGTTCGCACTTGAGACTCAACCGCCCGGCGTTGTAGCCTCGCCCCGGTGACGCGCAAGCTCGACAGCGCGCCGTGGCTCGTCGCATTCGCTGCATGCGCCGCGTTCTTCGCAGCGGCCGTGGCCACGGTACGTGCGGCCCCGACGAAGAGCCGCTGCACGAAGACCACGTCACCGGGGCGGAACCTGCAGCGATTCGTCGACACTCTCCCGGCGGGGGCAGTCGGCTGTCTCACCGCCGGCACCTACGACGTGACGAGGCTGGTCGTGCGTACCCGCGGGCGAGCCGGTGTGACGCGGACGCTTCGCAGCAGCGACCCCCATCGGCGCGCGACCATCAAGGGCTCCGTCTGGGTCGCGAAATCGGCGTCGTACTGGACGCTCGAGGACCTCAACTTCGACGGAAGGAATGCACGCAACCTCCCCAGCCCGATCGTCAACGGCGACCACACGACCTGGCGTCGTGTCGAAATCACGAACCACCACGCCGGCGACGGCGGGACGTCGGGCGGCATCTGCTTCGTCCTAGGCGACACCTCTCGGTGGGGCATCCCCCATGACACTGCGATCGTGCAGAGCCGCATCCATGACTGCGGCGTCTCCGACAACGGGAACCACGGCATCTACATCGAGGCCACGGGCGGAGACACGCTGATCGCGAACAACTGGATCTACCGGAACGGTGACCGCGGCATCCAGCTCTTCCCGGACGCCGCGCACGTTCTCATCGTCCACAACGTCATCGACGGCAATGGGTCCGGCGTCATCTTCTCGGGGACCGGCCCGTACGCTTCCCATCACAACGTCGTCAGCGGGAACATCATCAGCAACTCGCAGAACCGGTGGAACGTCGAGAGCTGGTACCCGAACGGCGTCGGCGGCGCGGTCGGCAACGTGGTGGCCGGAAACTGCTTCTGGGCGAGCAACGTGACGCCCCGCTACGACCACGATGGCGGCATTGCACCGCCGGACGGCTTCACCGTCGGCTCGAACGTGGTCGAGCACCCGCTCTATCTCGCGCGGCAGCGGAACGACCTGCGGCTCACGAGCGGCAGCGGCTGCAGCGGCTACGGCCCGCGCCGCGGGCGGGCGCCGCTGTGGTGAGCGCCCTGACTCCTCCGGACCTCAGCGGACGTAGCCGAGGCCCGTTCGTGTGGTCGTGCCGACGACCCTCGTGCCGCGCCAGTCGATCTCGAGCATCTTGCGCGTCTCCCGCAGGGGCGCCAGGAATGCGACGACGCGCCGCGTGCGTGTGTCGATGACGTCGCCCGAGTCGCCGACGTAGAGGTACCGCCCGTCCCGCGACGTCTGGAGCCACCCGTCACGAGCGCAGTCGTAGGCGCATGGGGACTCGTTCCCCGTCAAGGGGTGCCGGAGCCTGATCGAAGCGACGAGCCGCGGACGCCGCGCGCCCCCGCGGCTCACGTCGAAGACATGGACAGCGCTGTTCGGCCCGTCGATGACGTAGAGCCGGCGCTCGTCCGGCGCGAGGCTGATGCCGTGGCTCGGCGCACTCGGCCGATACGTGCTCGGGTCGTACCGGTACCCGGGGACGCGCACGGTGTAGAGGACACGCCCGGTCCGGGCATCGCTCAGCTGAAATCCGAGGAGGCCCGTCGCAGTCGTGTACGCGAGCGTCTGGCGGCCGTTGATGGTGAACGGCCGGACTCCTTCGAGGAGGGGCCCGACCCGCCGCACGACGCGGCCGGAGGAGGTCGAGACGGCGACGAGGTACGAGTCGGTCCGGCCGCCAAGCCACACCAGGCGGCCGTCCAGGCCGACCACCGTGTTGTGCGGCCCCCTGCCGCCCGAGACCTTGCCACGCAGCGCGCCCGTGTCGGCAGCTATGACGAGCCAGTCCGTGCCGGTCGAGAGCTCGCCGGTCGGAAGGTAGATCGTCCGTCCGTCGGGTGTGACCGCGAAGCTGTCGATGCCGGTCCCGTACGAGCGGGTCCAGACGACGCGGCCGCTACGGAGGTCGACCGCAGCCAGCGAGCCGGTCGACCCGCTCCCCCCGCCGCCGTCTCCGCCGAAGGACACGTACAGTCGCTGGTAGCGGAGGCTCGCCCCGACGCCTCGTACGCCGCGCGCCTCCGGGAGCGGAATCGTCTGGACGAGCCGGTGCGCGTGGTCGATGTCGAAGACGCTGACGCTGCCGTCCGTGACCACGTACTCCAGGTGGCGCGTCTGCACGACCGCCGCCTGCGTCCGACCCCCGCCGCAGACGATCGCGACGGCCGCCGCCGCGAGCACCATCACCCGCACGGCCGGACGCCTACGGAGTCGTGTAGCTCGCGTAGACCGACATCTCCTCGGAGTCGATCGTCGGCGTGCCGAACGGATTGCTCGGCCCCGACGTGTAACTGTCGGCGTTGTAGTCTCGGCTGCCTCCGACGGATGTCCAGCGGAACGCTGCGACATGCGACGTGTTGCCGGAGATGATCCCGATCCAGTAGTTCCCCGCGGAGAGCGCGACCGGTGACGAGAACACGAGGTCGTACCAGCCGGCGGGGTTCGACGAGCTGAACGTGAACGGGGTCGAGACCGCGACCAGTGCCCCCGGCGCACCTCCGGTGTCCGCGTAGATGAGGCCCTCGAAGAGCTGCGTGCCCGATGTGCCGGCCGGCTGCAGGTAGATGGAGAGCTTCGAGACGTGGGCGGCGGTGCCGAGGGTGTACCGGTTGACGCGCTTCCTGTCCGCGAGGATCGGGTCCGGGTTCGCGCCGACGGTCGTCGTCCCGAAGGTGCCGCTCGTCGTGCCGGCGGTCACGACGGCCGTCTGATTCGACGTGGCGGAGGCAGAGCCGCCGGCGTTCGTCGCGGTGACGGTCGCCCGCAGCGTAGAGCCGACGTCCGCGGAGGCGACGACATAGGAGGCGCTCGTCGCGGTCGCGATCGACGTGCAGCTCGCACCGCCCGTATCGCACCGCAGCCACTGGTACGCGTAGGACGTCGGGCTGTTCGACCAGGTGCCGTTCGAGACCGTGAGCGTCTGTCCCTGCCCTGCCTGCCCACTGACCGCGGGCAGCACCGCGTTCACCGGCGGCGACGGAGCGGCTCCCATCGTGTAGCTCGCGTAGATCGACATGAGCTCACTGTCGATCGTTGCGCTCCCGAACGGGTTGGTCGGGCCGGAGCCGTAGGAGTTCGAGTTGTACGCGCGACTGTTCGTGCTCCTCGTGAACCTCAGCGCCGCGACCCGCGCCGTGCCGCCGCTGATCGCGCCGACCCAGTAGGTTCCGGCCGGCAGCGACACCGGCGAGGAGAACGGCAGGTCGTACCACCCTGCGGCCGACCCGGACTGGAAGGTCACCTGCGAGGTCACGCCGAGCAGTGCCGACGGCTTACCGCCGCTGTCCGAGTAGATGACGCCCTTGAACACCTCGGTTCCCGACTTGCCGCCGGGTTCCAGGTACATCGACAGCTTCGTCACGTTCCCGGAGACTCCGAGCGAGAAGTGGTTCACGCGCTTTCGGTCGATCGTGAGCGGATCGGAGCTGCCGCCCACGGTCGTCACACCGAAGGTGCCGTTCGA
>JAICYG010000037.1 GCA_025934335.1 Thermoleophilia bacterium
CTCCAGTCCGTTCCTGCACCGCGCGCGCCGCGCGGGCGATCGCGCGGATCTGCATCTCGTAGATCTCCGGGAACTGCAGGCCGAGCCGGCAGCCGCGCGTGCCGAGCATCGGGTTCGACTCCTGCAGCGCCTGGATCCGGCGGCGCATCTTCTCGTCGGACGCATCCGCCTCGTTCGGCAGGAACTCGTGCAGCGGCGGGTCGAGCAGGCGGATCGTCACCGGTAGCCCGGCCATCGCCTCGAAGATCCCCTCGAAGTCCGACTGCTGGAACGGCAGCAGCCGGTCGAGTGCCGCACGCCGGCCGGATTCCGTGTCGGCGAGGATCATCTCCTGCACGACCGGCAGCCGCTCGGCGCCGAAGAACATGTGCTCGGTGCGGCAGAGCCCGATCCCCTCGGCTCCGAGCTCCCGCGCGCGCGTCGCGTCCTCCGGCGCATCCGCGTTCGCGCGCACGCCGAGGCGGCGCACCTCGTCGGCCCACTCCAGCACCTGCTCGAAGTTCTCGTCGACCTGCGCCTCCACGAGCGGGACGTCCTCGATCGTCACGCAGCCCTTCGTGCCGTCGATGGCGATCCGGTCGCCCTCGTGCAACTCGGTGCCGTTGACGGAGATCGTGCGCGTCTTGAGGTCGATCGCGAGCGCGTCGGCGCCCACGACGGCGGGGCGGCCCATGCCGCGCGCGACGACGGCGGCGTGCGAGGTCATGCCGCCGTGAACCGTCAGGATCCCCTGCGCGGCGATCATCCCGTGGATGTCGTCCGGGGTCGTCTCCCAGCGGACGAGGATGACCGGGCCGCCCTTCGCGCGCTCGACGGCCGTGTCGGCGTCGAAGACGATGCCGCCGCTCGCGGCGCCGGGCGAGGCGTTCAGGCCCTTCGCCGCCACCTCGAGCTGCGCCGACGGGTCGATCATCGGGTGCAGCAGCTGGTCGAGCTGCGCGGGGTCGATCCGGTTCACGGCCTCCTCGCGCGAGATCAGGCTCTCGTCGACCATCGCCACCGCCGCCTTCAGCGCGGCCGCTGCCGTGCGCTTGGCGGCGCGCGTCTGCAGCAGGTAGAGCTTCCCGTCCTCGACGGTGAACTCGACGTCCTGCATGTCCCGGTAGTGCTCCTCGAGGCGGCGCATGTTCTCGAGAAACTCCTCGAACGCCTCCGGCATCACGTCCTTCATCGCCTCGAGCGGCTGCGGGGTGCGGATACCCGCGACCACGTCCTCGCCCTGCGCGTTCGCGAGGAACTCGCCGTAGATGCCCGCCTCGCCGGTGGACGGGTCGCGCGTGAACGCGACACCGGTGCCGGAGCGGTCGCCCTTGTTGCCGAACACCATCTGCACGACGTTGACGGCGGTGCCGAGGTCGTCGGGGATGTCGTTCGCGCGGCGGTACACCTGCGCGCGCGGCGTGTCCCACGACTCGAAGACCGCGCGCACCGCGCGCAGCAGCTGGTCGCGGGCGTCCGCCGCGAAGTCCGCCCCCATCTCCTCGCGGTAGATCTGCTTGAACCTCCCGACGAGCTCCTTCAGGTCGTCGGGGCCGAGGTCGGTGTCGTGACGAACACCGCGCTCGTCCTTCAGCTGCTGGAGCGTGCTCTCGAAGCGATGCGCGTCGATGCCGTCGACGACCTCTCCGTACATCTGGATCAGTCGCCGGTAGGAATCGTGCGCGAAGCGCGCGTTGCCCGTGCGCGCAGCGAGGCCCTCCGCCGCCTCGTCGTTCAGGCCGAGGTTGAGGATCGTGTCCATCATCCCCGGCATCGAGATCGCCGCGCCCGAGCGCACGGAGACGAGCAGCGGGTCGTCGTGCGAGCCGAACCGCTTGCCGGTCTTCTCCTCGAGCCGCCGCACGTGCTCGTCGACCTCCTCCGCGAGCCCCTCCGGCAGGTCGCGCGCGGCCATGTAGGCGCGGCAGGCGTCGGTCGTGATCGTGAAGCCGGCCGGGACCGGGACGCCCATCCGCGTCATCTCGGCGAGGCCGATGCCCTTGCCGCCGAGGAGCGAGCGGCCGCCCGGCGCTTCCTCGTCGAAGTCATAGACGTAGCGATCTGCCACTGACGCCCGGAGCCTATCGACGGCGCGCCCGGAACTCGGCGACCCAGGCGACGACCCGCAGGCCGAACCAGAACGGCGTGAAGAGGCCGTAGAAGAGGACGAGCGCCGCGCCGAGCGCCGCGTACCAGGTCGCCCAGCGCCATTTCGGGACGGGGGGCTTTGGTTTCACGCGGTGCGTGCGGCTTCGCGGCGCTGCTCGACGACGCGGATGATGCGGTGCGAGAGCTCCTCGATGGAGAGCTCGCTGACCTCGATCACCGGGCAGGCGAGCCGCCGGTGGATCCGCGCCGCGTAGTCGAGCTCGTCGTAGATCTCCTGCAGGTCGGCGTACTTGCGGTCGCCCCGCATCCAGCGGATGCGCTCGCCGCGGATCTCCGAGAGCCGCTGCGCGTCGATCGTCAGGCCGACGACCTTCGCCTGGTCGATCGTGAACAGGTCGGGCGGCGGCTCGATGCCCTTCACGAGTGGCACGTTCGCGGCCTTGTAGCCGAGGTAGCCGAGGTAGATCGAGAGCGGCGTCTTCGACGTGCGGGAGACGCCGACGAGCACGATGTCCGCCTCGCGCAGCCCGGTGCCGACGCCGTCGTCGAACTTGACCGCGAACTCGATCGCCGACATCCGCCGGAAGTACGCCTCGTTCAGCGGCGGCCGCGCGCCCGGCTTCATCTTCGCCGTCTGCCCCGAGACCTTGGCGATCGCTTCGATCGGGTGGCCGAGCAGGTCGCAGTAGTGGAGGCGCGCCTTGCGGCAGAGCGCGCGCATCGACTCGCGCATCTCCGGGTCGACGAGCGTGTAGACGACCACCGCGGACCGCCCCTTCATGCGGTCGACGGCGAGCCGCAGGTCGGCGATCGATTCGACCCGCGGGTGCCGGATCTCGAGGAACTCCTGCTCGGGGAACTGCGCCTCGAGCGCCTGGACGAGGCGCTGGGCCGTCTCGCCGGTCGCGTCGGAGATCATGTGCAGCTCGACGGGTGTCACGGGCGGAGCGTAGGGCATTCTGTGCCGCGTGCGGATCGCCGTCCTCGCCGTCGCCGTCGCCCTGCTCCTGCCGGCGGCGGCGCTCGGGTGGGGCGGCACGTACCCGACCGGCGACGCGCTCGGCACGTCCGTCCACATCGACGTCTCCGACAGCTACCCGGTCGACGAGTCGCTGCCGCAGTCGTGGGCGACGTTCCTCGGGACGCTCGTGCACGGCTCCGAGCTCGCATTGCTGACGCTGCGGCTCGCACCGCCCGACGAGGTCGCGCACGTCTGCGGCGCCGTGGCGCTCGCGTGCTACGACCCGTCGACCTCGACGATCGAGGCGACGCCTGACGACCAGCTGGACGAGCCGCCGGCGCGCGAGGTGGTGACGCACGAGTACGGCCACCACGTCGCGAACAACCGCAACGATGCACCGTGGTCGGCCGAGGACTACGGGACGAAGCGCTGGGCGACCTACGAGCGCATCTGCTCGCGCGTGAACGCAGGGACGGCGTCGCCGGGCGACGAAGGGCCGCTGTACTTCCAGAATCCCGGCGAGGCGTTCGCCGAGGCGTACCGAGTGCTCAACCTGACGAAGGAGGGCGCGACGGCAATCGGCTGGGACGTCGTCGACCGGTCGTTCTATCCCGACGCGACGGCGCTCTCGCTCGTCCAGCAGGACGTGACGGCGCCGTGGACGGGGCCGACGGTGACCCACGTGCACGGCTCGTTCGGCTACGGGATGCAGCGCACGATCAGGATCGGAACGCCGCTCGACGGCTCGCTCGTCCTGCGCCTGCACGCGCCCACGAGGTCGGCCATGCGGCTCGCCCTCTACGCCGGCACGAAGCTCGTCGCGCGCGCGTCGCGCTCGATCGTCTACCAGGTCTGCGGGGCTCGCTCGCTGACCGTGAGGGTGGAACGATCCGCGGGCTCCGGCCCGTTCACGGTCGACATCGCGAAGCCGTAGGGTCCCCGGCATGGGGCCTGCGCACTGGGACGACGTCGAGTGGAGCCGGAACGCGAAGGGCGAACTGGACGCCGAGTGGCAGTTCCTCGGCCGGGCGGCCGGCACCGCCGGAGTCGGAGTCAATCGCGTCCGGGTGGCGCCGGGCAAGCTGCCGACTCCGCCGCATTCGCACGGCGCCTCCGAGGAGGCGTACTTCGTGCTCGCGGGCTCGGGGCTCGCATGGCAGGACGAGGACGTGCACGAGGTGCGTGTCGGCGACTGCGTGATCCAGGTCGCGGACCACCACGAGCACACGTTCGTCGCGGGGCCCGACGGCCTCGAGTACCTCGTCTACGGCACCCGCCACCCGACGGAGATCGGCTGGCTCCCCCGCTCCCGCGCGATCCGCATCGGCTGGCCGTGGGTCGAGGGGCGCGACGACGACCCGTGGGAGGTCGAGGCGACGGGGCCGGCGCTCGAGGTCGGCGAGCCGAAGCCGCGCCCGACGAACATCGTCAACGTCGACGAGGTGGAGCTCGGGCGGGATCGCCACCAGACATGGGCCGGCTTCGACGGCACCGAGCTCGCCGGGATCGCGTGGGAGCAGATCGCTCCCGGGCAGATGGGATCCGTCCCGCACTGCCACTCCGAGGAGGAGGAGATCTTCGTCATCCTCGGAGGCTCCGCGACGCTGCACCTGTGGCCGTCGCCGCTCCGCGCGGAGCGCGGCGCCGAGCGCGAGGAGCACGCGCTGCGACCGGGCCATGTCGTCGCGCGGCCGCCCGGCACCGGCGTCTCGCACCACTTCGTCGCGGGCGACGACGGCTGCACGATGCTCGTCTACGGCACGCGGCGCCCGAACGACATGTGCTTCTACCCGCGCTCGAACAAGATCTCGTGGCGCGGCCTCGGCGTGATCGGCCGCATCGAGCACGTCCCGTACTGGGACGGGGAGACGGACGAGTAGGTAGTTTCGGAGGCGTGGCCTCCGACGTCGTCACGATCGACAAGGTCGCGGCGCTCTGCCGGCGTCGCGGCTTCGTGTACCCCTCGTCCGACATCTACGGCGGCCTCGGCTCGTCGTATGACTACGGCCACTACGGCGTCCTCCTCCGTCAGAACATCAGGGGCGAATGGCAGCGCGCGATGATCCAGGAGCGCGACGACATGGTCGCCCTCGACTCGGCGATCATCCTCAACCCGCAGGTCTGGGTCGCCTCCGGTCACGTCGCGGGCTTCTCCGACCCGCTCGTCGACTGCCGGACCTGCAAGCTTCGCTTCCGCGCCGACAAGCTCGAGGACGCCTCCTGTGGGAAGCGCCCGTCGAAGCACCCGGGCGAGACGCCGCAGTGCGACCTGACCGAGCCACGCCAGTTCAACATGATGTTCGACACGCACGTGGGCGCCGTGCGCGACGACGCGTCGGTTGCCTACCTCCGCCCCGAGACCGCCCAGGGGATCTTCGTCAACTTCAAGAACGTGACCTCGTCGCTGCGCGTGAAGCCTCCGTTCGGCATCGCGCAGATCGGCAAGAGCTTCCGCAACGAGATCACGCCCGGCAACTTCATCTTCAGGCTGCGCGAGTTCGAGCAGATGGAGATGGAGTTCTTCGTCCGCCCCGAGGATGCCGAGGAATGGTTTCGCTACTGGGTCGAGGAGCGGCGACGCTGGCATGTCTCGCTCGGGCTTCGCGAGAGCCACGTCCGCCTCCGGCCGCACGAGCCCGACGAGCTCGCGCACTACGCAACCGCCGCTGTCGACGTCGAGTACCTGTTCCCGATCGGCTGGCAGGAGCTCGAAGGCATCGCCTACCGCGGCGACTACGACCTCCGCCATCACGCCGAGCACTCCGGCACCAAGCTCGAGTGGATCGGCCAGGACGAGCGCTACGTCCCCCACGTGGTCGAGCCGGCCGGCGGCGTCGACCGGTTCATGCTCGCCTTCCTCTGCGACGCCTATGACGAGGAGGAGATCTCCGGCCGCCCGCGCACGGTGCTGCGACTCCACCCGCGCCTCGCACCGGTGAAGGTCGCGGTGCTGCCCCTGATCGGGAAGGACGCGGCGATGGTCGAGAGAGCGCGTGCGCTCTACGAGGAGCTCCGGAAGACGATGTCGGCGGAGTACGACGCCGACGCAGCGATCGGTAAGCGCTACCGCCGCCAGGACGAGATCGGGACGCCCTGGGCGCTCACGATCGACGAGCAGACGCTCGCCGACGCCACGGTCACGCTGCGCGACCGCGACACGCTCGAGCAGGACCGCATCCCGCTCGAGGGCGCGAGAGAGCTCCTGCTCGACAAGCTCGGCACTTGAGCTGGGAGCGGCACGAGGTCGGCGGCCGCCCGCTCTTCGTCCGGGCGCCGGCCGACCCCTCGCGGCGCTACCCGACGGTGTACGTGCTGCACGCGCACATGCGCTCGGCGACGTGGTGGTTCAACGTCGAGCCGTTCGAGGTCTCGTACCCGGAGCGGATCGAGGAGCTCGCACCGGACGCGGTCGTCGTGTTCGTCGACGGGTGGACGGAGCTCGGCGGCGGCCAGTGGATCGGGCCGCTCGCCGCGTACCTCCGCGACGAGGTCGTGCCGTTCGTCGACGGCGCGTACCCGACGAACGGCCTGCGCGGCCTGCAGGGGAAGTCGTCGGGCGGCTACGGCGCGATCGTGAACGCGCTCGCACGGCCCGACCTTTTCCAGGCGATCGCCGCGCACGCGCCGGATGCGCTGTTCGAGGTGACGCTCGCACACGGCTTCCCCCAGGCGGCACGCGCTCTGCAGGGCTCGTCGCTCGTCGAGTACTGGACGTCGTTCGCGGGCCTCCGCTCGCGGTCGGATGCGGTCGTCGTCGAGCTGTCGGCAGCCGCGGCGGCGTTCGGCGACGGCACGCTGCCGTTCGACGAGCTCGGCCGCGTCGACGAGACGGCGTTCGGGCGCTGGCTCGAGCACGACCCGGTCCGCCTCGTGCCCCGGCACGTCGAAGCGGTGCGAGGGCTGCGCGGCGTCTGGCTGGACGCGGGGAACCGCGACGAGTACTTCCTCGACCTCGGCGCGCTCGCGCTGCGCGAGGCGCTGCTCGCGGCGGGGCTACCAGAGGATCGCGTTCATTTCGAGCTCGTCGAGGGCGGCCACGGCGGCATGAGCCACCGCTACCCGCTCTCGCTCGCCTGGCTCGTCGAGCGGCTCGCGTAGCCACGGCCCGCGACGAGCGCCGCCTGCAGGCCGAGCGCCGCGGCGGCGGCGACCACGAACGTCGGCCCGATGCCGAGTCGCTTCAGGAGGAGCGCGACGAGGAAGCAGAAGAGCGCGTACGCGAACAGCCCGGAGGTCATGCCGCGCAGGAAGACGACGGCCTCCTCGGCCCCGCGCTGCGCATGCGTGAACGCCGCGAGCACCGGCGTCAGGATCGGGAAGGCGGACAGCAGGCCCGTCAGGTGCGGGCCGAGCGCCCTCGCAGACGCCGTCAGGACTACCACGGGAACCGCGGCCGCGAGGGCGCGCAGCGGCAGGTCCGACCGGGGGTAGCCCGCTTCCTCGCCGCGGGCGACCCGCGCGCGCGGCAGCACGACGAGGCCCGCGGCGATCGCCGTGACGGCGAGCACGAGCGCGGTGAGGACGGCGACGTGGAGCGGCCGGAGCGCGGCAACCAGGCCGAAGAAGGCCGCGAAAGCGGCCGCGAGCGCCGCCGGCCAGGCTGCTCTGCGGCTGACGCCGCCGTATGCAACGAGGAAGCCGACAAGCGCGACGCTGCCGAGGAGCGTCCCGGCGGCGGCGTCGGCGCCGAACGCCCTCCCGTGCTGCACCGTCACGACGAGCAGGATCGGCGCCGCGATCCCCGGCAGCCCGCCGACGATCCCGGCGACCGACGCGCCGAACCTCCGGGCGACGAGCGACGTCGCCAGCACGAACGCCGGCGCCAGGACGAGCTTGAGCGCGAAGACCGTCAGGGCCTCACTGGTCTGCCCGTCAGAACGCGAGCTTCGCGAGCAGGATGATCGCGACGACCGCGGCGGCAAAGACGACGAGCGTCGCCGCGGCGATCCCGACGCCGCCGATCGCGAGCCGCGTCGGCACGCGCACAGCCTCGCCCGAGAACGCGCGCTCGAGCTGATCCTCGACGTAGCGCTCGACGCGCTGCTCGAAGCGCGCGGCGATGTCGTCGGCACGCGTCTCGCGCGGCGCGTTCGTCGGGGCCCGGTAGCCGCGCGCCTCGCCGTCGATCGACAGCTCGTAGATGTGCTCGTGCTGGATGTCCTTCAACTGCTGCTTGCCGAGGTCGACCACCGCGACGCCCTCCGGGAGCGTGTTCCCGAGCAGCGCCCGCGTCGTCTCCGACATCAGGATCTGCCCGCCGGTGCCGGCGGAGGCGATCCGTGCTGCACGGACGACATCGAGTCCGAGGTACCCCTCGTCGCCGACCTGCGGCTCGCCTGTGTGGAGCCCCATCCGGACGCGCACCTCGCGTCCCTCCGGCCAGCCGTGGTCGCGCAGGCGGCGCTGCGCGTCGACCGCCGCCGCGACGGCGTCACGCGCCCGGGAGAACGAGAAGAAGAAGGCGTCGCCCTGCGTGTCGATCTCGCGCCCGCCGGAGCTTCCGAACGCCTCGCGGATGATGCGGCGGTGGTCGCGCGAGATGACGCCGTAGCCGTCGTCGCCGAGCTCCTGCAGGAGGCGCGTCGAGCCCTCGATGTCCGTGAAGGCGAACGTCACCGTGCCGGCGTGCAGGTCGCTCATCGCGCCAAACCTACAGCCGTCACGGCAGGCGCTCCATCAGCTTCGGTGTCGGGTCGGTGAAGCCGAGCTTGCGGTAGAGCGGGTGCATGTCGCTCGTGTGGAGCAGCCACTTGAGGTGCGCGAGCGGCCCGCGCTCGACCATCTCGCGGACGAGCTCCTCGCCGAGCCCGCGGCCGCGGTACTTCGGCAGCACGTAGACGTCTGCGAGGTAGGCGAACGAGACGCCGTCGGTGGCGGCGCGCGCGAAGCCTACCTGCCGCCCTCCGTCGTACAGTCCGACGACGCGCGCCGCCTTGGCGATCAGCCGGTCCTGCGTGTCGCGGGCGCGGCCCGTCGCCCAGTAGCTCTCCTCGCTCAGGAACCGGTGCACCTCGGCGCGGTCGATCCGCGTGCTGTCGTCGTCGAGCTCGAGGGCGCCACCGAGGGGGCGCCTCACGCGGTGAGCGTCCTCAGCCGGAAACCGCCGTGCTCCTCGTACGACGAGGTGACGACGGCGAGCGCGTCGCGGCGGGCGCGCTCGGAGAGGCCCGCGGCTGCGGCGTCCGCGAGCGGTGTGGAGAGCAGCCGCTCGGCGCCGGCGAGGCCCTCCGGCGAGAGGCGGAGCGCTCCGCTGCCGTGCGCGGCGCAGACCGCGCCGCCCGAGCGGGCGGAGAAGCCGACGAGGCCCTCGCCGGCGCCGCACTCGACGCAGCTCGTCAGGTGCGGCAGGTACCCCGCGAGCCACAGCAGCTTCAGCTGGAAGCCGAGTGCGAGCGGGTCGAGCGGGGGCCGGGTGCCCGCCGCGCGCGCCTCGTCGAGCAGGTCGAGAAATCGCGAAAGCGCTGCGAAGGCGCGCTCGTTCGCCTCCGGCTCCCCGAACAGGCGGAGCATCGCCTCGGCGCCGATCAGGCCGACGTTCAGGCGGTAGGTGTCCTCGCGAGCCGCGCGATGCGATTTGAGAAGCTCGACGCCCGTGATCGTCTGCAGCTCGCCCGCGCCCTCGTGGAGCAGCAGCTCGACGTGCGAGAGCGGCTCCAGCCGGGCGCCGAAGCGCGACTTCGTCTTGCGAACGCCCTTGGCGATCGCGCCGATCCGCCCCCGGCCCCGCGTGTAGAGGTGCAGGATCCGGTCGGCCTCGGAGAAGCGCAGCGACCGCAGCACGATCGCCTCCGTCTTGTAGCTCCGCCCCACGGGGCCAGTCTAGATCCGGCCCCGGACCTGTCCTTCGCGGCCGTGTCCCCTCGCCAAACGACGTGTCTGAAGTGTGACTTTCTGTCCACAGGGGGCTGGAATCGCGGAACGGGTATCTGCGTTCTAAGTCATATGGAACGTATCCGGATGTACACGACGCGGTGGTGCGGCTACTGCGTCCGCGCCAAGGCATTGCTCGACGGGCGCGGGCTCCCCTACGAGGAGATCGACCTGGGCGACGATCCCGGCTTCCGGGCGCGCCTGAACGAGCTGACCGGCGGCTGGACGGTGCCGCAGATCGTGATCGACGACCGCCCGATCGGCGGCTACACGGAGCTCTGGCGTCTCGACCGCGAGGGCCGGCTCGACGAGCTGCTCGCCGCGTAGGCCTCAAGGCGCTGGCACGAGGGGCAGTACCACGTCCCCCGCCCCGCGACCCGGATCTTGTCGATCGGCGTCCCGCACCGCTCGCACGGCTCGCCGCCGCGGCCGTACACCTTGAACTCGTGCTGCGCCCCGCCCTCGGCGCCGTCCGGCTGCCGGTAGTCGCGGAGCGTCGACCCCTGGCGCCGGACCCCGACCCGTAGCGCCTGCCGGACCGCCCTGTGGAGCTCCTTCACCTCCTCCGGCCCGAGCGACTCCGCCGGCCGGAGCGGATGGATGCGCGCCCGCCAGAGCGCCTCGTCCGCGTAGATGTTCCCGACGCCGGCCACCGTCTGCTGGTCGAGCAGCGCCGCCTTGACGGGCGCCCGCCGCCCCGCGAGCCGCTCTGCCAGGTGCTTTGCCCGGTAGGCGTCCTCGAGCGGCTCCCTCCCGACCCGCGCGTCGATGTACGCGTCGACCTCCTCCGGCTCGAGCAGGAGCCACGTCCCGAACCGGCGTACGTCCCGGTAGGCCACCTGCGTGCCGTCGTCGAGCGCCAGGAGCGCCCGCCCGTGCGGATCCGGACTTTGTGTTGACTCAACACCAAGTCGGAACGAGCCGGTCATCCGCAGGTGCACGAGCAGTGCGCGCCCGGACTCGAAGCGCACGATCAGGTACTTGCCGCGCCGGTCGACCATCGCCACGCGCTCGCCCTCCAGCTCGGCGGCGACCGCGACGGGGTCGAGCGGCCGCGTCAGGCGCGCATCGGAGATCTCGACGCGCTCGAGCGTCCTGCCCTCGAGGGCCGGCGCGAGGCCACGACGAACCGTCTCGACCTCGGGCAGCTCGGGCACGAGCTCACGGTATCTAGCCGACGACCTCCAGCAGCACCGGCCGCTCGGGCACCTCCGCGTCCTCTATCTCGTACGCGGCCAGCACCTCGTCCGCCGCGTGCCGGGCTGCGTCCTCGTCGCGCGCGTGGATCGTGGCGAGTGGCAGACCCGCCTCGACGCGGTCCCCCCGCTTCGCGTGCAGGACGACGCCGACCGCGTGGTCGATCGCGTCATCCTTTGTCCGACGTCCGGCGCCGAGCCGCACCGCTGCGACTCCCACCCGGATCGCGCCGAGCCGTGACACGTACCCCCCGACCGGCGCCGCCACCTCGTGCTGCACGGGCGCGACCGGAAGCGCGGACTCGTCGGCCGTCCCGCCCTGCGCCTCGATCCAGCGGCGCCACACCGCCTCGGCGCTCCCGTCCGCGACCGCAGCCTCTGCGCGCCGCCTCCCCTCCGCCTCGCCTACCTCCAGGTCGGAGAGCGCAAGGAGCTTCGCGCACGCGTCGAGCACGAGCTCGGTGAAGTCGGCCGGCCCACGACCGCGGACGGTGTCGAGCGCCTCCAGCACCTCGAGGCTGTTCCCCACGGCTGCGCCGAGCGGCTGATCCATGTCGGTCAACAGGCACACGACGTCCCGGCCCGCCTGCTCCCCGAGCGACGCCATCGCCTCCGCGAGGTGCCGCGCATCCTCGAGGGTCTTCATGAAGGCGCCGTCGCCGACCTTCACGTCGAGCACGATCGCCTGCGCCCCCGCCGCGAGCTTCTTGGACATGATCGACGCCGCGATCAGCGACAGCTGGTCGACCGTGGCCGTCACGTCGCGCAACCCGTACAGCAGCTTGTCCGCCGGCACGAGATCACCGGTCTGCCCGATGATCGCGGTACCGACCTCGCGCACCTGCGCGATGAACTCGTCGAGCGAGAGCTCGGTGCGGTAGCCCGGGATCGATTCGAGCTGGTCGAGCGTGCCGCCGGTGTGGCCGAGCCCGCGGCCGCTCATCTTTCCGAGCGGCACGCCGCACGCGGCGACGATCGGCGCCACGGCGAGCGACGTCTTGTCGCCGACACCTCCCGTCGAGTGCTTGTCGACCACCTTGCGGCCGAGCGCACCGCTCATGTCGATCGTCTCGCCGCTCCTGATCATCGCCTCGGTGAGCACGTACGTCTCGCGCGGCGACAGGCCGCGGAAGAACACCGCCATGCAGAACGCGGCCATCTGGTAGTCCGGCACCTCGCCGCGGGCGTAGCCGAGGATCAACTCCGTCAGGTCGGCGTCCGGCAGCTCCTCGCCGTCGCGCTTCCGCTGGATGAGCTCTGCGGCGCGGATCACTTCGTCGCGACGAAGATCGACACCCGCGTCCACGTCACGAACGGAAGCTCGACGTCGTCCGGGATCGAGCGGGTCGCAACGGGTATCGACTGCTGGTAGCCGACGAGCTGCTCTCGACGGCGAACGGTCACCTTCCCGTCGATGTCGTGACGCGCGACCGTCGAGAAGTGCGGGGACAGGAGCTGCTCGCCGTTCTCGCGGCTGAAAGGCTCGGCCGCCCGTGTGTAGTGCATCAGGGTGCGGAGCTCCTGTAGATGCTCGACGGAGTTCGTGACTGCGATCAGCGCCCCGCCGGGGACGAGCACGCGCGAGATCTCCGAAAGGCCGCGCTCGAGGTCGGGAACGTGGTAGAGCATCCACGCCGCAACGACGGTGTCGAACGATCCGTCCGCGAACGGGAGGTCCTGTACGTCCCCCTGCCGCGCCGCGACCCCACGTTCCCGCGCCAGCTCGACCATCCGCGGTGAGAGATCGAGGTACGCAATCTCTGCGCCGAGCTGGTCGTGCATCCACCCGGCGAGCTCGCCCGGCCCGCCGCCGACCTCCAGCACCCGCTGTGGGCGTCGGGCAGCGATCGCCTGCCGAAGGACGTCGTGCGCAGGTTTGCCGTCCACCTCCTCGTAAAGCGCCTGGCGCGCGCGGAGGTTCGACTCGGTGGCGTAGTTCGCGGCGGTCTTCGCCGGGTCCTGCAGCCAGCTCACGGCTCGACGATCGGCGACCCGGGGAGGCCGCGCGCCGATTTGCCGCCGAGCCAGGCGTTCGCCGTCGCGCCGACGTCCGCGAACTCGCCCTCGTGGATCCGCCCCGCCGCGTTCCGCCCCTCGACGTAGACGAGCAGCAACGCATGCTCGCGGCTGTGGTCGGTGGACGGTGTTGTCGGGTCGCAGCCGTGGTCGGAGGTGAGGATGAGCAGGTCGTTCGGTCGCAGGGCGTCGAGCAGGTCGGGTAGCCGCCGGTCGAAGTCCTGCAGGCAGCGGTGGAAATTCTCGGGATCGTTGCGGTGACCCCACAGCGAGTCCGTCTCGACAAGGTTCGTGAAGATGAAGCCGTCGTCGACGGTGCGCAGCAGCTCTTCCGTGCGCTGGATCCCCTCCACGTTCGACTTCGTCGGCAGCTCCTCGTCGACGTCCTGGTGGGCGAAGATGTCCGGGATCTTCCCGACGCCGTACACCTTGTGACCCGCCTCCCGGACAAGCGTCAGGTAGTTCGGCCGCCGCGGCTCGAGCGAGAAGTCGTGCCGGTTCGGCGTCCGCTCGTACGTTCCGGGCGAGCCGACGAACGGCCGGGCGATCACACGCCCGACTGCATGCTTGCCGGCGAGGATCTCGCGCGCGATGCGGCAGGCGCCGTACAGCTCCTCGAGCGGCACCGTCTCCTCGTGCGCCGCGATCTGGAAGACCGAGTCCGCACTCGTGTAGACGATCCACTTGCCGGTGCGCTGGTGCTCCTCGCCGAGCTCCTGGATGATCTCCGTCCCGCTGGCCGGTTTGTTGCCGAGCACACCGTGGCCCGTGCGGTTCATGAACGGGTCGATCACCTCGTCCGGGAAGCCGAGCGGATACGTCGGCATCGCCTGCGGCGTCACGACGCCCATCAACTCCCAGTGACCGGTCGTCGTGTCCTTCCCCTTGGAGCGTTCGACGAGGCGTCCCGCGATGGCGGGCGCCCCGGGCTGGGGGGCGCAGCCCTCGAGCGGCTCGACGTTGCCGAGCCCGAGCGCCTCGAGCGTCGGCAGGTCGAGGCCGCCGACGGCGCGCGCGACGTTACCGAGCGTGTCCGATCCCTCGTCGCCGAACTCCGCCGCGTCCGGCAGCTCCCCCGCGCCGACCGCGTCGAGCACGATCACGCATGCCCTGGCCATGAACTCGAAGCTATCCTAGTTTCGTGGCGAACGTACTCGGACTGATCGGGATCGCCCTGTTCATCGTCGCGATCATCTCGCTCGCGGCAGGCGTCACATGGGTCGTGGTGCGCTTCAGCCCCAACCCGAACCGCAAGAAGCAGCGCGCGAGCGCCGAGAGTTAGGACGCCCTAGACGGCGCTGAGCGGTACGACGTCGACGAGCGGCGTGTAGTCGAGCCCGTGCGCTTCGGCGACCGCCTCGTACGTGAGCTTGCCGTCGATCACGTTGACGCCCTTCGCGAGCGCCGGGTCCGCGGCCACCGCCGCCCGCAGGCCGTGGTCGGCGATCGCCTCGACGTACGGCAGGGTCGCGTTCGTCAGCGCCTTCGTCGAGGTAATCGGCACGGCACCCGGCATGTTCGCAACGCAGTAGTGCGTGACGCCGTCGACGACGTAGACGGGATCGGCGTGCGTGGTCGCGTGCGAGGTCTCGAAACAGCCGCCCTGGTCGATCGCGACGTCGACGACGACCGCGCCGTCCTTCATCGTCGCGATCATCTCGCGCGTCACGAGCTTCGGCGCGACGGCCCCCGGAATCAGGACGGCGCCGACGACGAGATCCGCGTCCTCGACGGAGGCGGCGACCTGCAGGCTCGAGCTCATCAGCAGCGTCACGCGACCGGAGAGCACCTCCTCGAGGTGGCGCATGCGGTCGATCGAGCGCTCGAGGATCGTCACGTGCGCCCCGAGCCCGAGCGCGATCACGGCCGCGTTGTACCCGACGACGCCGCCGCCGACGATCACGACCTTGCCCGGTGCGACGCCGGGGACGCCGCCGAGCAGGAGGCCGCGGCCGCCCATCGGCTTCTCCAGGAAGTACGCGCCCGCCTGCGATGCGAGACGACCGGCGACCTCGGACATCGGCGCGAGCAGCGGCAGCGTCCGCCCCACCTCGACCGTCTCGTACGCGACGGCGGTGATGCCCGAGTCGATCAGCACGCGCGTCAGCGGCTCGTCGGCGGCGATATGCAGGTACGTGAAGAGGATCAGGCCTTCGCGCAGGCGCCGGTACTCCGGCTCGATCGGCTCCTTGACCTTGAGCACGAGGTCGGAGCCCTCCCACACCTCGTCGACCGGGACGATGCGCGCCCCGACGCGCTCGTAGTCGCCGTCGGGGAAGGCGCTGCCGGCGCCGGCACCCCGCTCGACCGCGACGTCGTGACCGCGATTGATCAGCTCGAGCGCGCCCGCCGGCGTCAGCGCAACACGGTACTCGTCCGGCTTGATCTCCTTCGCGACACCGATCTTCATGCGCGCGGAAGCCTACAGATGGCGCGCGAGGAGCAGGAGCCCGGCCAGGGTCTTCGCGTCCTCGCAGCCGGCGATCAGGCGGTCGAGCTCGGCGACCGGGACGCGGACGACCTCGATCTCCTCGCTTCCCTCGGGGCTCGCGTCGCCCTGCTCGAGGTCCTTCGCGACGAACAGGTGCAGCTTCTCGTCGCTGTAGCCGGGCGAGGTGAAGAAGGCGGCCACCTCCACCCAGTCGCCGCCGTGCAACCCGGTCTCCTCACGGAGTTCGCGCTGCGCTGTCTGGAGCGGCGACTCGCCCTCCTCGACGCCGCCCGCGGGCAGCTCCAGCACCTTCCCGCCGGCGGGTACGCGCTCCTGCCGCACGAGGGTCACGTGCCCGTCGCGGTCGACCGGCACGATCGCAACGGCCGGGCCGTGGACGACGACGTCGCACCCGTCGCGGCGCTCGACACTGAAGATCGCCCCCTCGTACAGCGGCATCGGCAAGATCCTGCCGAATGGTCACGGTCGTCGTCGCGACACCCATCGAGCCCGAGCTCGCCGAGCGCCTGCGTGCCGTCGACGAGCGGCTCGAGGTGCTCTTCGAGCCGGCGCTGCTGCCGCCGGCCCGCTATCCGTCCGACCACGTCGGAGACCCGGCTTTCGAGCGGACGCCGGAGCAGCAGGCGCGCTTCACCGAGCTCGTGGCGCGGGCGGAGGTCCTGTTCGGATATCCGCGCGAGGAGCCGGCGCAGATCGCCTGGGCGGTGCGCACGGCGCCGAGCCTGCGCTTCGTGCAGGCGGTGTTCGCGGGGGCGGGGCAGCAGCTCGCGGCGGCGGGGCTGGCGCACGAGGAACTGGACCGCATCGCCTGGACGAGCTCGTCGGGCATCCACGCCACTCCCCTCGCCGAATGGAGCCTCTTCGGGATCCTCGCCTTCACGAAGGAGCTGCCGCGGTTGAGCGCAGACAAGGCCGCGCGCCGCTGGAACCACTATCCGCTCGACGAGCTGCGCGGCACGACCCTCCTCGTTGCCGGCCTGGGCGAGATCGGCCGCGAGGTGGCACGGCTCGGCCGCGCCTTCGGCATGCGCGTCGTCTCGACGACGCGGACCGAGGGGAATCTGGACGAGTTGCTGCCGCAGGCAGACTCGGTCGTGATCACGCTGCCGCTGACCGACGAGACGCACGCGCTCTTCGACCGGCGCAGGATCCGGAGCATGCGGCGCGGCGCGATCCTGGTCAACGTCGGGCGAGGGCCCGTCGTCGACGAGGACGCGCTCGTGGATGCGCTCCGCGACGGCCACCTGCGCGGAGCCGCACTCGATGTCTACGTCGAGGAGCCGCTGCCGCCGGACAGCCCGCTCTGGGAGCTCGACAACGTGATCCTGAGCCCGCACACGGCCGCCTTCTCGACACACGAGAACGAGCGGATCGTCGAGCTCTTCGCAGACAACCTGCGCCGCTACCTCGACGGCCGCGAGCTGCGCAGCCGGATTCGCACCGATCTCTTCTACTAGGATCGCGCGCCGTGCCGGACCCTCGCGTCGAACGGTATGCAGACCTTCTCCTGGACAACTGCCTCCGCGTGCAGCCGGGATGGCAGGTGCTCGTGTGGGGCTATCCGCAGGCGCGGCCGCTGCTCGAGGCGGTCCTGCGGGGGCTCGCGCAGCGGGACGCGTATCCGCTGCTTCGGCTGACGTTCGGCGGCGGGCTCGTTTACCACCGCGAGTGGCTCCGGCACGCATCGCTCGACCGGCTCGCCGAGCCCGCGCCGATCGACGTCCACGCGCTCGACAACTGCGACGCGCTGCTCGCCGTTGCGGCACCCGAGAACACACGCGACGGGAGCGACGTCGCCTCCGAGCGCACGGCGGCCGTGAGCGCCGCCTACCGTCGCTCGACCGAGCGCGTGAATGCGAGCGACTTCCCCTGGGTGATGTGCTGGTATCCGACGCCCGCACTCGCGCAGGACGCCGGGATGACCCTCACGGCGTTCGAGGACTTCCTGTACGGCGCGGTGCTCCTGGACTGGGCGGCAGAGCATGCGCGCCTCTCGCGGTTCGCCGCCCTGTTCGACGCGGCCGACGAGGTCCGCGTCGTCGGTGCCGGTACCGACCTACGGCTGTCGCTGCGCGGCCGGCGGATGGAGGTCGACGCCGGAATGGGCAACATCCCGGGCGGCGAGTTCTTCGGCTGCCCGGTGGAGGACTCCGCAGAAGGCACGATCTCCTTCGACGAGTTCCCGCAGCTGCGGGACGGCCGTCAGCTCCGGGGCGTCCGACTGCGGTTCGCCGCAGGTCGCGTCGTCGACGCGTCAGCGGACGCCGAGGAGGACTTCCTGATCCGAACGCTCGACACCGACGAGGGCGCGCGCCGCATCGGCGAGCTCGGAATCGGCTGCAACCCCGGCATCACCCGCTACATGGGCAACGTCTACTTCGACGAGAAGATCGACGGATCGGTACACGTCGCGCTCGGGTTCGGGTTCGCCGACCTTGGCGGGACGAACGAGTCCGCGATCCACTGGGATCTCGTCAAGGATCTGCGGGGCGGCGGCCGTATCGAGCTGGACGGCCGCGTCGTCCAGGAGGGCGGCAAGTGGGTCATCTGACTCAACCGGGCCGGCGCGCAGCCTCGACGAGCGCGAGCGTGACCTCGACCATCGCCTCCAGGTCGTCGACGGAGATCCGCTCGTTCGGCGTGTGGATGTCCGTCATGCCGTTCGCGAGGTTCACGACCTCGAGGCCGCGCTCGTTGAACACGTTCGCGTCCGCCGCGCCGCCGGACAGCTCGTACGTCACCTCGTGGCCGCAGCGCGCGAGCGCGTCGGCGGCGAGCACGACCGCGCGGTCCGACTTCGCGAAGCGGTAGCCGCGGTAGCTCTTCCGCGCGGTCGTCTGCACGTCGCACTCCCAGAGCCCCGCCGCGAACGTGATCGCGTCCTGCATCTCCTGGATCAGGTCGGCGAGCCGGCGCTCGTCGTGCGAGCGCGCCTCGGCGACGAACGTGCACCACTCGGGGACGATGTTGCGCGCGGTGCCCCCGGTGATCGTGCCGACGTTCGCGGTCGAGTCCTCGTCCACGCGCCCGAGCCGCAGCTCGGCGATCGCGCGCGAGGCGGCGGCGATCGCCGACCGGCCCTCCTCCGGGTGCATGCCCGCGTGGGCGGCGCGGCCGCGGAAGGTCACCTCGAGCTGCTCGGCGAACGGCGCACCGACGATGACCGTGCCGACCGGCGCAGCCTGGTCGTAGACGTAGCCGAGGCGCGCCTGCAGGCGGGTGTGGTCGAAGGCGTACGCCCCGACGAGGCCGACCTCCTCCTTCGGCGTGAACAGCAGCTCGACGCCGGCATGCGGCCGGCCCTCGGCGAGCAGCCGCCGGGTGGCGTCGAGCATGGCTGCGACCGCCGATTTGTCGTCGGCGCCGAGGATCGTGTCGCGCGCGTTGCGGACGAAGCCGTCGTCGCCCACCACCGGCTCGATGTCGTCGGTCGGCGGGACCGTGTCGAGGTGCGCGCAGAAGACGAGCGGCTCGCCGGGGCCGGTCGGCTC
>JAICYG010000050.1 GCA_025934335.1 Thermoleophilia bacterium
CCGCAGCGTCTTAGCCGCGGCGCGGAAAGTGGGACAGGGGCGCTCCGGGGCCATCGCGCAGAGGCCGTGACGGCGGAAGTAGCAGTCGTCGCAAGTCGGAGCGTTCTGTCGGGTCATCTGGGGGGTGTCCTTCCGGGGGGGCTGGGAGCGATTGCGGAGGCGATGCTACGACCGAGCCGCCGCCCCGAAAAGGGCTTGCCTAAACGGAAAACGTGCAGTTTCCGGCAACTTCGGAGGCCGCTCGAAACGGCCCGAAACGGCCTTCAGCGCAGTGTCGCCAGGGCGCGCAACGCCTGTGAAAAACTCTCCACAGGGATGATGCGGAGGCCGCGCGCGTAGCGCTTCGCATCGCGCGCGTTCTCCCCAGCCGGGACGAGGAAGGCGTCCACATGCGTCTCGCGCGCGCCGATCGTCTTCTGCTTGATGCCGCCGATCGGCCCGACGGCGCCGTTCGGGAGGATCTCGCCCGTCGCGGCGATCTTCTTGCCGTGGACGACGTTGCGGCCGAGCTCCTCGAGGATGTCGAGCGCGAAGGCGAGCCCTGCTGATGGGCCCCCGACGCCGCCGGCGTCGATCCGCACGTCGAGCGGGAGGCGGATGTCGAGGGCGGGCTCGAGCAGCACGCCGACGACGGCGCGCTTCGTGCCGTCGTCGGCGGCCGTCGTGCGGATGCGCTGGACGCGCGTGCGCGTGCCTCGGCGCACGGTGAACGCGACGGTGTCGCCGGGGGAGTGCGGCCGCATCGCCGTGAACACGTCCGCGGGGCTCGTGATGCGGGTGCCGTCGACCGCGGTGATCACGTCGTCGGGCTCGAGCTTCCCGACGGCGGGCTTCCCCGGCTGCACCGCCTCGACCTTCGCGCCGACCGGGCGCGACACGACCTTCTTGCCGGCGGCCCTGAGCGCGACCGCGGCGGCGACCACCTGCGAGTCCTGCATGTCCTGCAGGTCGATGCGCCGCCGCTGTGCGTCGTCGACTCCCGGGGGGTTGATGGCGCTCGCGGGATACAGGTCGGCGCCCTCGTGCAGCCCGCCGAAGAGCTTCTCGAGCAGCTTCGCCCGCCGCACGATCACGTCGACGTAGTAGACGCCGCCGACCCTCGGATCCTGGCCGCCCGGGACCGTGACGAGCGGTGCGACGGGGTGCGCCTTGTCGGGCAGGAAGATGTAGTCGTTCGAGGGCAGGACGAGCAGGGCGAGGAAGACGGCGAGCAGCACCAGCCCGAGCGCGAGAAGGCGTCCGGGCGAGAACGCGCGCTTCAAAGGAGGCCGCGGGAGAGCCCGCCGTCGACGAGCACGGTGGTGCCGGTCACGTAGGCGGCGCGGGCGGAGGCGAGGAAGCAGACGACGTCGCCGAACTCGCGCGGCGTCCCGAGCCGCCCGAGCGGGATCTGCCGGAGGTCCTCCGGCGGCGGGCCGTCCTCGCCGTACAGCTCGGTCATCCGGGGCGTGTCGATCCGGCCGGGCGCGACGCAGTTGACCGTGACGCCGGTCGGCCCGACCTCCCGCGAGAGCGTCTTCAGCCAGCCGACGAGCCCCGGGCGGATCGTGTTCGAGAGCGCGAGGTTCGGCGTCGGCTCCTGCACGGTCAGCGAGGTGATCGCGACGATCCGGCCCGAGCCGCTTCGCTCGAGGTGCGGCAGGCATAGCCGGACCAGCCGCACCGCCGGGGCGAGCAGTAGCTCGAACGCCCGCTCGAGCGCGTCGTCGCTCGTCTCCCGGGCGCCACCCCCGGGCGGGCCGCCGGAGTTCCAGACGAGGATGTCGAGCGCGCCGAATGCCTCGAGCGTCTTTGCGACGAGCCGTTCCAGGTCGGAGGCGTTCGTGACATCGCCACGAACCGCAAGCGCGCCGATCCGGTCGGCGTCACGTTCGAGCTGCTCGCGCCGCCGCGCGAGCATCGACACGTTCGCGCCCTCCTCGGCGAGCGCCTCGGCGGCGGCGAGCCCCAGGCCGGAGGACGCTCCGCAGACGATCGCCGTCTTGCCGCGCAGACCGAGATCCATGCGGCGGGAAGGTACCCGACCGTTACACGGTGAGGACGCCGACCACGTCGCGGACCGCGTCGGCGCTCTTGCCGAGCGCCTGCTTCTCCGCGTCGTCGAGGTCGACCTCGAGGATCTGCTCGACGCCGCTCGCGCCGAGCTTCACCGGCACGCCCATGTAGAGGCCGTCGATCCCGTACTCGCCCTCGAGGTAGGCGGTGCAGGGGAGCACGCGCTTCTCGTCGAGGATGATCGAGTCGACCATCTGCGCGGCAGCCGCGCCGGGCGCGTACCAGGCGGAGGTGCCGAGGAGCTTCACGACCTCGCCGCCGCCGACCGCGGTGCGCTGCACGAGCTCCTGGATCCGCTCCTCCGCGACGAGCTTTCGGATCGGCACGCCGCCGACCGTCGTCGCGGAGATCACCGAGACCATCTGGTCGCCGTGGCCGCCCAGGACGACCGCGCTCACGTCCTTGACGGAAGCGCCGGTCTCCCAGGCGATGAACGTCTGCAGGCGCGCCGTGTCGAGGATGCCCGCCTGGCCGAACACGCGCTCCTTGGGGAGCCCGGAGACGCTCTTCGCCACGTGGCACATCGCGTCGAGCGGGTTCGAGACGACGATCAGGATCGCGTCGGGGCTCTTCGCGGCGACCTGCTCGGTGACGTCCTTGACGATCTTCTCGTTCGTCGTCACGAGGTCGTCGCGACTCATGCCGGGGGAGCGGGGGAGGCCGGCCGTGATCACGACGACATCCGAACCGGCGGTCGCCGCATAGTCGTTCGAGCCGGTCACGTTCGGCTCGTAGCGGAGGACCGCGCCCATCTGGTTGATGTCGAGCGCCTTCCCCTGCGGCAGGCCCTCCTTGATGTCGACCAGCACGATGTCGGCGTAGTCGCGCTGCGCGAGCACCTGCGCGCACGTCGCGCCCACGTTCCCGGCGCCGACAACCGTGACCTTCCGCCTCTCACTCATGTCCTAACCCTCCAGCTTCTCGATGATCGCGTCGGCGTACTCGCTCGTCCCGACCGCGGTCGGGTCGTCGCGCGACGGCTTCATGTCATAGGTGACCCGGTCGCCCTCCGCGATCACGGCGGCGACGGCGTCCTCCAGGCGACGGGCGGCGTCGGCCTCGCCGAGATGCTCGAGCATGAGCTTCCCCGAAAGGATCATGGCGGTCGGGTTGACCTTGTTCTGTCCCTTGTACTTCGGCGCCGACCCGTGCGTGGCCTCGAACACGGCCGCGTCGGGGCCGATGTTGCCGCCGGGCGCGACCCCGAGGCCGCCGACCAGGCCGGCCGTCAGGTCGCTGACGATGTCGCCGTACAGGTTCGGGAGCACGAGCACGTCGAACTCCTCGGGCCGCTGCACGAGCCCCATGCAGATCGCGTCGACGAGGTTCTCCCACGGGTCGATCTCCGGGTAGTCCTTCGCGACCCCCCGGAACACATCGAGGAAGAGCCCGTCGGTGAACTTCATGATGTTCGCCTTCGTCACGCACGAGACGCGCTTGCGCCCGTGGGCGCGCGCGTACTCGAAGGCGAAGCGGATGATCCGCTCGGATCCCTCGCGGCTGATCGGCTTGATCGAGAGGCCGGAGCCCGACGCGATCTGCTTGCTCTGCAGGGCGTTCAACTCGCCGATCACCTGCTCGGCCTCCACGGTGCCGGCCTCGTACTCGATCCCTGCGTAGAGGTCCTCCGTGTTCTCGCGGACGATGACGAGGTCGACGTTGTCGTAGCGCGAGCGCACGCCCCGGTACGTCTTGCACGGGCGCAGGCATGCATAGAGCCCGAGCTCGTGGCGGAGCGCCACGTTCACCGACCGGAAGCCGGTGCCGATCGGGGTCGTGATCGGGCCTTTCAACGCGACCTTGTTCGTCTTGACCGACGCGAGCGTCTCCTCGGGAAGCGGCGTGCCGGCCGTCTCCATCACGTCGACCCCGGCCTCGCGCACGTCCCAGTCGAAGTCGACGCCCGTCGCCTCGAGGACACGGCGCGTCGCCTCCGTCAGCTCGGGGCCGGTGCCGTCGCCGGGGATGAGAGTGACACGATGAGCCATCGCCGCGGGCCAGCGTACAGATCGAGTTACTCCCGAAGGGTGACGAAGGTGAGCGCATCCCGGTGATCGACAGCGCTCGTCGCGCGCGCACCATGAGCAGCGGTGGAAGGCACTGCGGAGCTCGTGATCCTGCCTGCGGTCAGGACGACGTCGACGCCGGTCCGGCGCGGCGAGGCGCGTGCCGCGCTCGCACGCGCGGAGCGCCTCGCGGCCGAGAGCCGCTGGCGCGAGACGGTCGACGTACTGGCAGGCGTCAAGGTGCCGGCCTCGTCTGCGCCCGACCTCGCGCTGCGCGTGCTGCACACGGAGGCCTGGGCGCGGATGTACCTCGGCGAGCTCGATGCGGCGACGGCGCTCTGCGAGCGGGCCCGCGCGCTCGCAGAGAGCGAGGTCTTCGACGACACCGACCGGGCGGAGGCGCTCTTCCGCCTCGGAGCGTGCCGGCTGAAGGCGGCGAAGGTGAGCAACGCCGTCTCGCTGTTCGGCGAGGCGCTGCGACTGACCAAGCCCGGCGGTGCGCGCCGTGACCGGGTGCGCGCACAGGCATTCGAGTGGCGGGCGCGCTGCTACGCGCTTCAACGCGACTGGGACGCCGCGCAAGGAGACGCCGAGAACGCCGTCGAGATTGCGGAGTCGCTCAAGGACGTTCGCCTGCAGATGCTCGCGACGATGCAGTGCTCGGTAATCGCCGAGCGCCGAGGCAACGCGCGGCTCGCGCTCTTCTTCGCCGAGCACGCGCGGGAGCTCGCGGTCGAATGCGGCGACCGCCAGACCGAGGCGCGGCTCCTGAACAACCTGGGCGGGCTCAGCTTCCTGCTCGGCCGCGCCGAGCAGGCGGTCGCTCAGGTCAAGGCTTCGTTCGCGCTCTTCCTCGAGGTCGGCGCCGATGCCGACGCGTCCCAGGCGGTGTCGACGCTCGCACAGATTCACCTCCGCGCCGGCGCGCCGCAGCTCGCGGAGGAGCAGGCGCGGCACGCGCTCTCGATCCTCGCGGGCCGTGACGACTTCCTGGACGAGCGCGGCAACGCCCACCTCGTCCTCGGGCGCGCGCTGCTCGCGCAGCAGCGCCCCGACGAGGCACTCCAGGAGTTCGCGGCGGCGGAGCGGCTCTTCCGGCGGCTCGGCTCGACGAGCCATCTCGCCGCCGCGTGGACGGCCGAGGGCGACGCCTACGCGCGCCTCCGGGACATGGATGCGGCCGCCGCGCTCTACCGGCGCGCAGCCGAGGCCTTGCAGGACTTCCACTTCTAGCGAGCAAGGAGGAACGAACGTGAAGAAGAGAATCGACGTCGTCGCGGTGCTGCTGTTTCTCGTCGCCCTCGCGGTGTTCTTCGCCGCGGCCAAGGTGGGCCACCATCCGCACGGCAACGGCTACGGGTTCTTCAGCGGCGGTTGATGCGTCCCTTCTGGGCCATCCTCGCCGGCGTCGCGGCTCTCGCGGTCGCGGCGCCGGCACCTGCGATCACCGGCGGCGGGCTCGACGGGAGCGCGCATCCGGCGGTAGCGCTCCTGCTCGCGGACCGCGGCAACGGGCCCGAGCCGGACTGCTCGGGGGTGCTCGTCGCTCCGCAGGTGCTCGTGACGGCGGCGCACTGCACGGAAGGGACGAGCTCGAATCGGGTCGAGGTGAGCTTCGACGACGCCTATGCGGCCGGCTCCTCGAGCGTCTTCGCCGGGACGCTCTATCCCGACAAGGAGTGGTCGCCGGGTGCGAAGGACACCCACGACCTCGCCGTCGTCGTGCTCGACGACAAGGCGCCGGTCGCTCCCGTCGCGCTTCCGCAAGCAGGGGCGCTCGACAAGCAGGCGCTGAAGGGCGCCGAGATCGTGAACGTCGGCTACGGCTACTTCGACCGAACGTTCGTGTTCGACGGCTACCGGCGCATGTCGACGTCGTCCTTCACGTCGCTGAAGCCCACGGAGCTCAAGCTCTCGCAGAAGCCGGGCGGCGTGTGCTTCGGCGACTCGGGCGGTCCGCGCCTGCTCGGGACAATGGTGGTTGCCGTCACCTCGACGGGCAACCGCAACTGCACGGGACAGTCGACCGGCTACCGGCTCGACACGCCGTCGGCGCGCGCGTTCCTCGCGCAATACATCGACCTTTCCTGACCGGCGCACAGCGGGCGTTCTGTACGCTCCGCTCCCGTGAGCACCACGGATTTCCGCCCCGGCCTCGAAGGCGTGATCGCGTTCGAGACGGAGATCGCCGAGCCGGACAAGGACGGCGGCTCCCTTCGCTACCGCGGCATCGACATCGAGGAGCTTGTCGGCCGCTACCCGTTCGAGAACGTCTGGGGTCTCCTCGTCGACGAGGACATCGAGTCGCCGCTGCAGCCGGTCGACGGGATCGAGCTGCAGGACCCGAGCGGCTCCGTCCCCGCCGATCTGCAGGCGGCGCTCGCGACGCTCGGCCCGAAGTGGGGGATGAAGAAGATCATCGACATCTCGGACGAGCAGGCGCGCGACGACCTGGCGAAGCTGTCGGGCGCGACCCTGACGATCGTGGCGCAGGCGGCCCGCGGCAAGCAGGCGCCGGTGCCGGAGTCGGAGATCGCCGGGGGGAAGACCGCCGCGGAGCGGTTCCTGATCCGCTGGCGCGGCGAGGCCGACCCGAAGCAGGTGAAGGCGCTCGACACCTACTGGGTCTCCGCCGCCGAGCACGGCATGAACGCGTCGACGTTCACGGCGCGCATCGCGGCGTCGACCGGCGCCGACTGCGCTGCGGCGATGTCGTCGGCCGTCGGGACTCTCTCCGGGCCGCTGCACGGCGGCGCGCCCGCGCGCGTCCTCCCGATGCTCGAAGGCGCCGAGCACGCGGACGACCTCGAGCAGTACCTGAAGGACATGCTCGCGCGAGGGGAGCGGATCATGGGCTTCGGCCACCGCGTCTACCGCGCCTACGACCCGCGCGCGACGGTGCTGAAGCGCACCGCGCGGGAGCTCGGCTCGCCGCGTGCCGAGGTCGCCGCCGCGCTGGAGGACGCAGCGTTGAAGGTGCTGCGCGAGCGCTCGCCCGACCGCCAGCTCGAGACGAACGTCGAGTACTGGGCCGCGGTCGTCCTCGACTACGCGCAGATCCCGCCCGACCTGACGCCCGCCATGTTCGGCTGCGCGCGCGTCGCCGGCTGGTCGGCGCACATCCTCGAGCAGAAGCGCCTCGGCCGCCTTGTCCGCCCGTCGGCCCGCTACGTCGGCCCGCCGCCCCGCACGCTCGCAGACTTGTGAACCTGACCGAGGCGGCAGCGCAGGCTGACGCCCTCGCCGAGGAGGGAAAGGAGCGCGAGCTCTCGCAGCTGCGCGCGCAGTGGGACGACGAGCTCGAGGCGTCGGCGCGCACTTCGGACTTCCGCGAGCGGGCCGTCGCCTATCGAGCGATCGGCCAGTTCCGCTTCCGCACGAAGAAGGAGCTACTGCGGCGCGGCCTCGAGGACGAGAGCCCGGCCGTTCGCGGCTCGGCGCTGCTGGCGCTCGAGCGGCTCTCGCGCGATCACCCCGGCGATGTCAACGACGTGCGCCCGCTCCTGCACGAGCTCGTCGCGCACGACCCGAACGAGGCGGTGCGACGGCTCGGCGTCGCGGCGCTGAAGAACGGCTCGCCGCGCCCGGACACGATCCAGATCCTCGCGTCGCTCGGTGACAACGACGACGAGCCGCGCGAGCTTCGCGAGACCGCGGCGAAGGTGGCGCAGCTCCTGCGGCGCAGGTCGACGAAGTAGGGGTTTTCTCCGATGCCCCCGGGTCGCCCTGGACGGAGACTGGTGGCGAAAGGAGGAGACCATGTACACGAAACTCCTCTGGGCAACCGACGCGTCCGACGGCGCCGGGGCCGCGTTGCAGGAGGCGCTGCGTCTGCTCGCGCCGGACGGGAAGCTGATCGCGTTCCACTGCGACCAGCGGTTCTCGGGTGGGCGCGCGGACGGCCTGCCCGTGCTCCCCGACGAGGACGACCGGCAACGGCGGCTCCGCGTTCGTGTTGCCGAGCTGGCCGCGGAGGGCGTGGACGTCGAGCTCGTCGTGGGCGCCACCCACCACTCGCCCGCGCACTGCGTCGTACGGGCGGCCGAGGAGCTGGAAGTCGAGGCGATCGTCTGCGGGACCCGGGGTCACGGAGGCATCCACGGCGCGCTGCTCGGCAGCGTCTCGAAGGAGCTCCTGCATCATGCGCAGGTTCCGGTCATCGTCGTCCCACCGCGCGTCCCCGCGCGGGTCTGAGAGAGAGTCGGCCCGGCGGGCGGCGTCCGAGGCGCCGTCCGTCGGGATCGGATTCAGAGGCAGCTGCAGCCGTCGTGGCGCCCGCAGGACGGGCACACCGTGCGACGCCGCCTAGGCTCGAGGACGTTCTTCGAGAGCCCGGCCTTCGTCATCAGCCACGCCGCCGCCGCAACCAGAGCCATGATCAGTTCCACGTGCAGATCGATCGACACCATTCTCCTCCGTCGGCTTTCTTCGGGCATGTGGATGTGCCCGGTAGTACAACTCCCGACGCCTGGCGTCGGATACGTGGGTGTAGATCTCCGTGGTCGAGACGTCGGCGTGGCCGAGCATCTCCTGGACGGAGCGGAGGTCGGCCCCGCCTTCGAGCAGGTGCGTCGCGAACGAGTGGCGGAGGAGGTGTGGATGGACACGCGTCGGGTCGAGCCCGGCTTTCTCGGCCAGCCGGCGCAGGATCAGGAACGCGCCGGCGCGCGTGAGTGCGCCGCCGCGGGCGTTCAGGAAGAGCTCGGGCCGGTGCCGGCGGTCGAGGTACGGGCGTCCTCGCGACTGGTAGCGGCGGATCGCCTCGGCCGCGAGGCGGCCGATCGGCACGACGCGCTCCTTGCCGCCCTTGCCGATGACGCGGACGAGCCTGCCCTCGAGGTCGACGCCGGCACGGTCGAGCCCGAGCGCCTCCGAGACCCGCAGGCCGGCTCCGTAGAGCAGCTCGACGAGCGCCTGGTCGCGCAGGTCTCGCGGCTGCGTTCCCTTCGCGGCGTCGATCAGGCGCTCCGCCTCGCCCGCGGACAGCGTCTTCGGAAGCGGCTTCGGCCGGCGCGGCAGCTTCACGGCCGCGGCCGGGTTGTCGCCGCGCGCGCCGAGCAGCTGCAGGTGGCCGAAGAAGCCGCGTGAGGCCGCCGCGCGCCGCGCGATCGTCGTGGCGGCGAGCCCGTCGGCGCGGAGTTGCGCGGTGTAGCGCTCGAGATCCTCCACCGTCGCGGTCGCGAGCGGCTTTGCCAGGTACGCCGAGAGGGCGGCGAGGTCGCGGCGGTACGCGTCGACCGTCCGCGGCGAGCGGCGCGCGGCGAGAAGCGCCAGATACCCCTCGACGTCGGGGTCGAGCGGCCTGCGCGTGCTCGAAGTGGTGTCTGACGCCTTCAAAGGGTCAGACACCGGTCAGGATCGCGGATGGGCATGGTCGTAGACGCGACGCAGCCGCTTCGCGTCCACGTGGCTGTACATCTGGGTCGTGGAGAGTGAGCTGTGGCCGAGCAGCTCCTGGATCGTGCGCAGGTCGGCGCCGCCTTCGAGCAGGTGCGTGGCGAAGGCGTGGCGCAGGCGGTGGGGGTGGGGGACGAGGCGGCGTAGCGTCGAGGTGTCGAGGCGGCGGCCGCGGGCGGAGAGGAAGAGCGCGTTCTGCGCGCCGCGCGCGAGCCGGGGTCGCGCGTCGCGGAGGTAGCGCGCGACGAGGGCGCCGGCCTCCTCGCCGAGAGGGACGACGCGGTCCTTGCCGCCCTTGCCGCGGCGCACGTGCACGTGCTCCTGCTCGAAGTCGACGTCTCCGAGGTCGAGCCCGACCGCCTCCGACGCGCGCAGGCCGGCCGAGTAGACGAGCTCGACGAGCGCCGCGTTCCGCAGCCCGAGCGGCCCCTCGACGGCAACCGAGTCGACGATCGCCTCGACCTCGTCCTGCTTCGGCGCGTCGGGCAGGCGCCGCGGCAGACGCGGCGCGAGCTTCGCGTCCGGCACGTGCTCCGGCCCGAGCGCGTAGCGAAGGAGCGAGCGAACCGCCACCAGCTTGCGCGCGATCGTCGCGGGCGCGAGCTTGCCGAGCGGCCGTGCGCGGCCGAGCTGTGCGACCCAGTCCGCGAGCACGCGCACGTCGACCTCCTCGAGCGGGCGTTCGGGGCCGAACCAGCGCGCGAACTCGTCCAGGTCGGCGGCGTAGCCGCGGCGCGTGCCGTCAGAGATCCCCGCCGCGGCGAGGAACCGCTCGATCGCTGCGTCGGTTGTCACGCTGACGAGTTCGGCGTGGTGGCTACGATGGCCTGCCGTGGCCGTTCGGCGTAGGCTCGACGGAGCCGATCAACAGAGCGCAGGCGCCGGCGTGGACGGCGCCGAAGCGGGCCGTCTCGAGCGCCTCGCCGCCCTCGCCGTCCACGGCGCGAACGTGCAACCCCGGCAGATCCTGATGATCACCGCCGAGATCGGGAACGAGGAGACCGCGCGCGCGGTCGCCGCCGCGGGCTACCGGCGCGGCGCGAAGTTCGTCGAGGTCGACTACTTCGACCCGTACGTGAAGCGCGCGCGCATCGAGCACGCCGATCCCGGGACGCTCGACTTCGTGCCGCCCTGGTACGGCGAGCGGATGCTCGAGCACGCCGCCGAGCAGGGCGCGCGGGTGACATTCGCGACGCTGACGGCGCCGAACCTGCTCGACGACCTGGACAAGAAGCTCGTCGGCAAGGACATGCTGCCGAGGGTCAAGGAGCTGACGCAGATCGTCGGCGATCGCTCCACCAACTGGTGCATCGTCCCGGCGCCGCATCCGCGCTGGGCGGTGACCGTCTACCCCGATCTGCCCGAGGAGGAGGCGTACGAGCGGCTCTGGTCGGAGCTCGAGCACGTGCTGCGTCTCGACGAGCCCGACCCGATCGCTGCCTGGGACGAGCGCATGTCGGCGCTGAACGATGCCGCGCGCCGGCTCACCGAGCGCGCGTTCGACGCGTTCGAGCTGCGCGGGCCCGGGACGGAGCTGAGCGTCGGGATGCTGCCGACGCACCGCTTCTGGGCGGCCGACTTCACGCGCGCCGACGGCCTCCGCCACCTCCCGAACCTGCCGACCGAGGAGGTGTTCACGACGCCCGACCCGCAGCGCACGTCGGGTCACGTCACGTCCACCAAGCCTCTCGCTCTGAGAGACGGGACGATCGTGCGCGGCCTCCGCGTCCGCTTCGAGGACGGCGTCGCCGTCGAGATCGACGCCGACGAGAACATCGATGCACTGCGCGGACTGCTCGAGATCGACGAGGGCGCACGGCGGCTCGGAGAGCTCGCGCTCGTCGACCGCCACGGCCGCATCGGCCCGCTCGGCACCGTCTTCTACAACACGCTCCTCGACGAGAACGCCGCCAGCCACATCGCGCTCGGCGCCGGTTTCCCGTTCCTCGTCGACGCCGACCACGTCGGCCGCGTCAACGAGAGCGCGCAGCACATCGACTTCATGGTCGGGTCGCCGGAGGTCGAGGTCGACGGAATCACCGCGGCGGGTGAGCGGATGCCCGTGCTGCGCGCGGGTGAGTGGCAGATCTGACGTCGAGGGGTAGACGTAGCACGAAGGCTGCACTGCATCCCGAGAAGGAGCGAAAACGCATGTCCGAAGCCCTGACCATCACAGACGGCCGCGACGGCTCGTCGTTCGAGGCGCCGATCGAGGACGACGCGGTCCGCGCGACCGCGCTCAAGCAGGCGGGTCTCGTCAGCTACGATCCCGCGTTCCTGAACACGGCGTCCGTTCGCAGCGCGATCACGTTCATCGACGGCGACGCCGGCATTCTCCGCTACCGCGGGTACCCGATCGAGCAGCTCGCCGAGCGCTCGACGTACCTCGAGGTCGCCTACCTGCTCGTGCACGGCGACCTGCCGACGCAGGAGCAGCTCGCGCGCTGGGCGCACGAGATCACCTTCCACACGTACCTCCACGAGAACGTGAAGCGCCTGATGGAGGGCTTCCGCTACGACGCGCACCCGATGGGGATGTTCGTCAGCGTCGCCGCGGCGCTGTCGACGTTCTACCCCGAGGCGCGCGACGTCGACGACGCCACGACCCGGATGGAGCAGGTTGTTCGGCTGATCGCGAAGACGCCCACGATCGCCGCCTGGTCGTACCGGCATGCGAAGGGGCTCCCGTACGTGTACCCGGACAACGACCTCGGCTTCGCGGCGAACTTCCTCTCGATGATGTTCCGGATGGGGGAGACGCAGTACCACGCCGAGCCGGCGCTCGAGCGCGCGCTCGAGATCCTCTTCATCCTCCATGCCGACCACGAGCAGAACTGCAGCGCGAACGTGATGCGCTCGATCGGCTCGTCGCAGGCAGACCCGTACGTCGCGCTCGCGGGTGCGGCGGCCGCGTTGTACGGCCCGCTGCACGGCGGCGCGAACGAGGCGGTGCTTCGCATGCTCGGGACGATCGGGCACGTGTCGAACGTGTCGGCGTTCGTCGAGCGCGTGAAGGGCGGCGAGGGCCGGCTGATGGGCTTCGGCCCCCGCGTCTATAAGAACTACGACCCGAGGGCGCGCATCATCAAAGGGGCCGCCGACGACGTCTTCGCCGTCACCGGCCGCAACCCGCTCCTCGACATCGCGCTCGAGCTCGAGCGGATCGCGCTCGAGGACGAGTACTTCGTCTCGCGCAAGCTCTATCCGAACGTCGACTTCTACTCCGGCCTCATCTACCAGGCGCTCGGGCTGCCGCCCAAGCTGTTCCCGGTGCTGTTCGCGATCCCGCGCACGGCGGGCTGGCTCGCGCAGTGGCTCGAGGGCGTCCAGGACCCGGAGCAGAAGATCGCCCGGCCGAGGCAGCTGTACGTCGGCGCGGAGGAGCGAGACTACGTTGCGATCGAGGAGCGGCAGCCTGCGGCCGCGACCGGCTAGCCGCGGAGGACGGTTCGCCGACCTGCCGAATGGCTGAATCCGTACCATGCAGCCCGCTTTGAACTCGACACCTCGAAGGAGGAGCTCCCGATGACCACGACAGAGCTTCCCGGCCGCGTGGATCTCTCGGAGCACGGGATCGACCCCTCCGGCCGCACCTATCGCAACCCGACGACCTCGCTGCTCTACACGCACGCGCTCGTGCGCGGCGACGGCCGGCTCGCCGAGGGCGGCCCGCTCGTCGTCGACACCGGCAGGTACACCGGCCGCTCGCCGAAGGACAAGTTCCTCGTCGACGAGCCCACGTCGAGCGCCCGCATCTGGTGGGGCGACGTGAACCAGAAGCTCGCCGAGGCGCGCTTCGACGGTCTGCGCGACAGGGTCGCCTCCCGGCTCGCGGCTGCGGAGACGCTGTACGTCGTCGATGCGTGGGCGGGCGCGGACTCGGCACACCGGATCGCGGTGCGCGTCGTGACCGCGCACCCGTACCACGCGCTGTTCGCGAGGACGATGTTCATCGACCCGACGGCCGACGAGCTCACCGGGTTCGCGCCGCAGGCGCTCGTCCTCCACACGCCCGACCTCGAGGCCGACCCGGACGAGGACGGCACGCGTAGCGGGACGGCGATCGTGCTGCATCCCGGCAGGACGGAGCTGCTCGTGCTCGGCACGTTCTACGCAGGCGAGATCAAGAAGTCGATCTTCACGGTCATGAACGACCGACTGCCGCTCGAGGGCGTCTTCCCGATGCACTGCTCGGCGAACGTGAGCGACGACGGCGACGTCGCGATCTTCTTCGGTCTCTCCGGTACCGGGAAGACGACCCTCTCGGCCGACCCGGAGCGCCTGCTGATCGGCGACGACGAGCACGGCTGGGGCGCGAACGGCGTCTTCAATATCGAGGGCGGCTGCTACGCGAAGACGATCCATCTCTCGCCCGTCGCCGAGCCTGAGATCTACCGGGCGACGAACACGTACGGGACGATCCTCGAGAACGTGACCGTAGACGAGCTCGGGCATCTCGACCTCGACGACTCCTCGAAGACGGAGAACACCCGCGCGGCGTACAAGCTCGAGCAGATCGGCAACGCGCTGCCCGCCAAGCAGGCGGGCCACCCCCGCTCGGTGATCCTGCTGACGGCGGATGCGTTCGGGATCCTGCCGCCGATCGCGCGCCTCTCGCGCGACCAGGCGCTCTACTACTTCCTCTCGGGGTTCACGGCGAAGCTCGCGGGCACCGAGATCGGCGTGACCGAGCCGCAGCCGACCTTCTCGACCTGCTTTGCGCAGCCGTTCCTGCCGCAGCCGCCGGCCGTGTACGCGCGCATGCTCGGCGAGAAGCTCGACGAGCACGGCTCCACCGTGTGGCTCGTCAACACCGGCTGGACGGGCGGGCCTTTCGGCGAGGGGCAGCGGATGCCGATCGAGGCGACCAGGACGATCCTGCGGGCCGCCCTCTGCGGCGAGCTCGACGACGTGCGCTTCCGCTCCGACGACCTCTTCGGCTTCGAGGTGCCGCTCGGGGTCCCTGGCGTCGAGGGCGCGCTCCTCGACCCCCGCGGCACGTGGCGCGACCGGGAGCAGTACGACGTGAAGGCGCGGGAGCTCGCGGAGCTCTTCGTCGAGAACTTCTCGAAGCGCTTCGGCGACGTCGACGAGCGTCTTCGCGCCGCCGGTCCGACGGTCTGAGGGCAGCCGTGGCACGCATTGCGGGACTCGGCCAGTGACGCGGCCGCTCGGCTGCTTCCGCTAGCTTCCACGCTCGTGGAGGCGACCCACGACGTCCTGGTCGTCGGCGCAGGCTGCGCCGGCATGCGTGCTGCCATCGAGGCGCACGACGCGGGTGCGAACGTCGGCGTCATCTCGAAGCTCCACCCGACGCGTAGCCATTCCGGCGCGGCGGAGGGCGGCATCAACGCCGCGCTCGGCAACGCCGCCGAGGACTCGCCGGAGACGCACGCCTTCGACACCGTCAAGGGCTCCGATTACATCGGCGACCAGGACGCGATCGAGATCTTCTGCCGGGAGGCGCCGGCCGACATCTACCAGCTCGAGCACTGGGGCGCGTTCTTCTCGCGCCGCGACGACGGCAAGCTCGCGCAGCGGCCGTTCGGCGCCGCCGGGTCGCCGCGAACGGTCTACGCGGCCGACATCACCGGGCACGTGCTGATCCAGGTGCTCTACGAGCAGCTCGTCAAGCGCGACATCAAGGTCTACGAGGAGTACCACGCCTGGAAGCTCGTCGAGAACGACGGCCGCTGCCAGGCCGTCATCTGCTGGGACCTGCTGAACAGCGGCCTGAAGACGGTCGGCGGCAAGACGGTGGTGCTCGCCACCGGCGGTCAGGGCCGGATCTACCGGACGACGACGAACGCGTACGCCTGCACGGGCGACGGCGCAGCGATGGCCTACCGGCTCGGTGTCCCGCTGAAGGACATGGAGTTCATGCAGTTCCACCCGACGACGCTGTATCCGTCGGGGATCCTGCTCACGGAGGGCTGCCGCGGCGAGGGGGCGTACCTCGTCAACAGCGAGGGCGAGCGGTTCATGAAGCGCTACGCGCCGAACGCCATGGAGCTGGCGTCGCGCGACGTCGTCTCCCGCGCCGAGCAGACCGAGATCGACCAGGGCCGCGGCGTGAACGGCTCGATCTACCTCGACATGCGCCACCTCGGCGCCGAGCGGATCATCGAGCGCCTGCCGGGGTCGCGCGAGCTGGCGATGACGTTCGCCGGAGTCGACCCGATCTACGACCCGGTGCCGGTGCGCCCCGGGGCCCACTACCACATGGGGGGCGTCGAGACCGACAACGACGGCGCCTCGGAGCTGACGGGGCTCTACGCCGCCGGCGAGGTCGCTTGCGTGTCCGTCCACGGCGCGAACCGCCTCGGCGGCAACTCGCTGATGGAGACGATCACCTTCGGGCGCCGCGCCGGCCGCGCCGCCGCGGAGTGGGCGCTGTCGCACACGACGATCGACGTGCCGGCGAGCGCCGAGACGGACGCCGAGCGCGAGCTGAAGGCGATGCTCGACGTGTCGGCCGGCGAGCGGCCGTGGCAGATCCGGCAGGACCTCGGCACCTCGATGCTCGAGAACTTCGGCGTCTTCCGGCGCGCGGAGCAGATGGAGGAGCAGGTCGAGATCCTCGAAGGGCTGAAGGAGCGCTTCGAGCGCGGCGTCGTGATCGAGGACAAGGGCGAGGTCTTCAACAGCGACCTGACACAGGCGATCGAGCTCGGGAACATGATCGACCTCGCGCGCTGCATGCTCCAGGCGGGCGTCGCGCGCAGGGAGAGCCGCGGCGCGCATGCGCGTCCGTACGACTACCCGACCCGAGACGACGAGAACTTCATGAAGCACTCGATCTCGCGGCACACCCCCGACGGGCCGGAGCTCTCCTACAAGGAGGTCCGGTTCACCAAGTACGAGCCGATGGAGAGGAAGTACTAGTGCAGGTTGGTCTGAAGATCTGGCGCTTCAACTCGA
>JAICYG010000011.1 GCA_025934335.1 Thermoleophilia bacterium
CAGAGCACGTTCATGATCTCGTCGTCGGCCGCCTTGTTCGCCGTGTACAGGCCGGTGAACGCGAGCCCCTTGGCCTTCGTCTGCGCGAGCCGCACCTTCGCGGCGGCGATCCACGACGACTTCTCGGTCATCGTCTTCGCCTACTCGCACGCGAGCGTCACGTGGTTCGCGCCCCTGGAAATCGCCCACGCGCTTCCGGTCACCCAGTCGATCGGATTGCCGTTCCGGTCGGTGAACGGCTTCGCCGTGATCTTCACCTGCGGTGAGTTCTCCGCAAGCACGTTGTAGTACCAGTCCTCCATCGGGAACGCGCCGACCTGGTCGCGCGTGAACTCGTTCTCGCCGCCGAAGAAGTCCCACGTGTCGCGGAACGACTTGAACTTGCCCCAGCCGCCCTGCTCGTTGATCAGCGAGACTGCGTACTTCAGCGCCTCGATCGCCTGCGGGTCGTCAAGATGCGCGGTCTTGCCGTCCTTGCTGACCAGGTCGACGCCGTTCGCCTTGGCCCAGAGCGGGAAGAACTCGGGCAGCTTCGGGTCGAAGCCGATCCGCGTCAGCTTGCCGCCCGAGCGAGCCGTCAGCTTCCTTCTTCGTGTCCTCCTTCAGCTTCGCCCAGTCGGTCGTCGAGAGGTCGGTGACGCCGGCCTTCTTCGTCACGTCGCCGTTGATGATCAGCGTGCGGTTGTCGTAGAACTCGGGCACGCCGTACCGCTTCCCGTCGAACGTCACCTCGTCGACGGCCGGCTTCCGGAACTGGCTCATGTCGATGCCGCAGACGTCGACCGACAACAGCGCGCCCTTCGCGGCGTACGTGCCGACCTTCTGCCGGTCGAGGTAGATCAGGTCGGGAGTCGTTCCCGAGGCGACCGCGGTCAGGAACTGCTGGTCGTTGAAGGCGCCGTTCGGGTTCTTCACCTTCGCGGGCGCGATCGCCTGCTTCGCGAGCTTCGTACGGGTGGTCGCGATCTCGTCGCCGGTGCCGAAGCCCATGATCACGAGCATCTGACCGGCCCCCGTCGGGCCGCCGGCGGCGCTCGACGTCGTTCCCTCGCTCGACGACGAGCCGCCGCCGCAGCCGGCGGCGAGCAGGCAGAGGAGGACGACGAGAACGACCCCGATCCTCATGTGCTTCCCTTCCATCGGGGGCCGATAGGCAAACGGCTACACTCGAATCATGGCCAGCACGATCGAGCGTGTTGGGAGCCGCGGCCTCTTCCTCGCAGGCGAGTGGGTCGAGACAGGGGAATGGGACGAGGTGCGCTCGCCCTACTCCGGTGAGGTGGTCGGGCGCGTCGCGCGCGGCGGCGCCGAGCACGCGCGTGCAGCCGTCGACGCGGCGGAGCAGGCGCTGCGGAGCCCGCTGCCGCAGCACGAGCGCGCAGCGATCCTCGACCGTGTCGCGGGGATGATCCGCGAGCGGCACGAGGAGCTCGCGCAGATCCTCTCCGCGGAGGCCGGCAAGCCGATCAGGGCGGCGCGCGGCGAGGCGGGCCGCGCCGTCGAGACCTACGTCGCCGCGGCCGACGCCGCCCGCACGCTCACGGGCGAGACGGTGCCGATGGACGCCTCGGCTGCCGGCGAGGGGAAGCTTGCGTTCACGATTCGCGTGCCCATCGGCATCGTCGGCGCGATCTCGCCGTTCAACTTCCCGCTCAACCTCGTCGCCCACAAGCTCGCGCCGGCGCTCGCGGCCGGCTGCCCCGTCGTGTTGAAGCCCGCGCCGGCGACGCCGCTGACTGCGCTCATGCTCGCGGAGATCACGGCCGGGGCAGGGCTCCCGTCCGGTTGGCTGAGCGTCGTGTGCGGCCCCGCGCAGGAGATCGGCGACGTGCTCGTCGAGGACGAGCGGGTCAAGGCGCTCACCTTCACCGGCTCGGGTCCCGTCGGCTGGGGCCTACGCGAGCGCGCTGCACGGAAGCGCGTCGCGCTCGAGCTCGGCAACTCGACGCCGATGATCGTCGCCGCCGACGCAGATCTCGAGCGGGCGACGGCGGCGGCCACCACGTACGCGTTCGCGTACTCGGGCCAGACGTGCATCTCGCTGCAGCGCGTCTACGTGCACCGCAGCGTCTACGACGAGTTCGTGCGGCTGCTGCTGCCGAAGGTGGAGGCGCTCGTCGTCGGCGACCCGGCCGACGAGCGCACCGACGTCGGCCCCGTGATCGACGAGCGCAGCCGCGACCGGATCCTGGACTGGGTCGCCCGCTCGGGCGGCGACGTGCTGACAGGCGGCACGCTCACCGACGACGGCCTGATCCGACCGACGGTCGTCGCGTCACCGGCGGACGAGTCGGAGCTCGCGTGCGCCGAGGCGTTCGGGCCCGTCTGCACGGTCCAGCCGTACGACGACGTCGACGACGCGTTCCGCCGGGCGAACGCGACGCCCTACGGGCTGCACGCCGGCATCTTCACGCGCGACCTCTCGCTCGCCCTGCGCGCCGCACGCGAGCTCGAGTTCGGCGGCGTCGTCGTCAACGACGCCCCCTCTATTCGCGTCGACCACATGCCCTACGGCGGCATCAAGGAGTCGGGCAACACGCGCGAGGGCCCGCGTTACGTGGTGCGTGAGCTCACCGAAGAGCGGATCGTCATCATCCAGCCATAGGGCCGGCGCCGTCCACCGCGCGCACGACGAAGCCGCCGACTGCCACCGCGATGTCCTCACCTCTCCCGGGAGGCGCGAGGCCGACCACGCAGCCGCCGAAACCGGCGCCCGTCAGCCGCGCGCCGAGCGCACCCGCCGCCACGAGCCGCTCGACGAGCACGTCGAGCTCCCGCGTCGAGACCTCGTAGTCGTCGCGCAGGCTCGCGTGGCTCTCGAGCATCAGCTTCCCGACTGCTTCCCCGTCACCGGCGCGGAGCGCGTCGGCAGCCGCGAGGACGCGCGCGTTCTCGGTGACGACGTGGCGCGCGCGTGGGTCGTCGGCGACCTGCTCGAGCGTCGCGTCTCGTAGCGCTCGCAGCCCGAGGCCCTTTGAGACCGCCTCGCAGTGCGCGCGCCGTTCGGCGTACGCGCTGTGCGCGAGCCTGCGCGGCAACCCGGAATCGACCACGACCACGTCGAGCTTTCCGATCGGCACCGGCGTCACCTCGAGCGTCCGGCAGTCGATCAGGAGCGCGCAGCCGGCGCGGCCGCGCACCGAGGTGAGCTGGTCCATGATCCCGCCCGGCACTCCGGTCGCCGCCGTCTCCGCTGCCTGGCACGCGCGCGCGACCTCGTCCGGCGGCGGCGCCACGTCGGCGGCGGAGCAGAACGCGTTCGCAAGCGCGACGGCGAGCGCCGAGCTCGACGAGAGGCCGCTTCCGATCGGCACCGTCGACGTCACGTCTGCATCCAGCCCGACGCGTAGGTGAAGCGCCTCGCGAACGGCTTCCGCGATCCGGTGCGAGTTGTCGTCGCCGCCGTCGAGGAAGCGCAGGCGCAGCTCCCCGTCCGTGGCGTGCCCCGTCACACGGCAGTCGCGGTCGATCGCGAGCGGGAGCACGAAGCCGTCGTTGTAGTCGGTGTGGTCGCCGATCAGGTTGACGCGACCCGGCGCGCGCACCGCGATCTCACGCATCGCGCAGCGCCTCCGCGGCCTCCTCGGGCACGACCGGGTTCGTGAGCGTCCCGCTCCCGACCTCCCCGGACGCGACGTAGCGCAGCGTGTCGGCCGACCGGCGCGGCGGCGCGACGTGGGCGTGCACGTGCACGCCCGGATGGATCCAGAACATGTACGGGAACGGCCGGTCGAAAAGCCGGTCGAGCCGGCCGAGAGCGTCGACCAGCGCCGCGGCGAGGCCGTCGCGCTCGGCGGCGGCGAGCTCCTGGAGCGATGCGACGTGCCGGTTCGGCGCGAGCAGCATCCCGTACGGCCACGCCGAGGCGTACGGCACCCAGGCGCGCCAGCCGCCGGCCTCGTGGACGACGAGCTCCGCCGCCACGTCGCGGCAGAGGGGGCAGCCCTCGCGCGCCGCGACCTCCGCCTCGCGCGCCGGCGCCGGCGGCACGAACGGGAAGGCGTAGATCTGGCCGTGTGGATGCGGAATCGTCGCGCCGGCGTCTGCGCCGCGGTTCTCGAACACGAGCACGTACTCGATCTCCGGCCGGGCGAGCAACGCGTCGCTCCGCTCCGCCCACAGGTCGACCACGAGCCGAACGTGCTCGACGCCGAGCGAGGCGAGGCTCGCGTTGTGCTCCGGCGAATAGAGGACGACCTCGGAGGCGCCACGCGCGGGAACGACCTCGCCGGCAAGCTCGACCGGCTCCCCGGGCGCGAACATCGGCCAGCGGTTCGAGAACGCCTTCACCTCGTACGGCTCCGGCGCCTCGAGGCCGCCGACGCAGAACGGGCACTCCTCCGCGGGCCGGTTCGGCCGCCCCTGGCGCGAGCCGGCAATGCCGACCCAGTCGCCGCTCAGCGGGTCGCGCCTCAGCTCGCCCACGGCATCGGCTCCGGTTGCGGGAACGACGACCGCACCGCGACGCGGCCGCCTTCGCGGTTCGAGCGCTCGATCGCCTCGAGCACCTCGACGAGGTGCGCCGCGTGCTTCCCACTCGCGCGCGGGCGACGCTCCTCGCGCACGGCTGCCGCGAGGTCGACGAGCGGCCGGCTCCAGTCGACCCCCGGGTACGGTGGCCGCAGCGGCTCCACCTCGGCGTAGTCGTCGGCGTTCCCGGTTTGCGAGAGCAGGAGGCGTGAGCTCGCGTCGAGCCACGTCGGCAGCCACAGGAGGCCGTGGTCGCCCTGCAGCTCGATCCCGCGTTGATAGCCGGGCGTCGTGTAGAAGGACGCGGTCACGCGCGAGACGAGCCCGCTCTCGTGCTCGAGCAGCGCGACCGTGAAGTCGGGCGTCTCGATCGTGAACGAGGCGCCGTCGCGGTCGACGCGCTCCGCGAGCGCCATCGTCGCGTAGCCGAGCGCCGACCGGATCGGCCCGAAGATCGCGGTCAGGATCGCGAGCGGGTAGACGCCGACGTCACCCATCGCGCCGACCGAGAGGATCGAGAGCGGCGTCGGGTGCCAGTGTTCGATCCGTCCCCAGTTCGCCTCGGCGTAGGCGACGCGCACCTCGCCGATCGCGCCGTCGCGGACGAGCTTCCAGAACGTCTGCTGCGCCTCGCCGAGGAGCGTCGCAGGCGAGGCCGAGAGCAGCAGCCCGCGCTCGTTTGCGAGTGCCACGAGCTCCAGCGCATCCGCGTAGCGAAGCGCGAGCGGTTTCTCGGAGTGAACGTGCTTCCCTGCTTCGAGCGCCGCCCGGGTCACCTGGGCGTGCGCGACTGCAGCGGTCAGGTTGACGACGGCGTCGACCGCCTCGTCGGCGAGGAGCGAGGCGAGGGTCGGATGCGCGACCCCGCCGAACTCGGCCACCAGCGCGTCGGCTCGCCCGGGCAGGGCGTCAACGGCGGCGGCGACCTCCACTCCGTCCGCGGCGGCGATCGACTTCGCGTACGGCGTGGCGATGTTGCCGCAGCCGACGATGCCGAGCTTCACGCGAGCCATCCCTCGAGCTGCTCACGCATCGCGCGGATGTCGCCGCTCGGGTCGTACGTCTCCGGCTCGTGCTCGACGCTGGTCGACCCCGCGTAGCCGATGCGCTGCAGCGCCCGGACGCAGCCTTCTATGTCGACGATGCCGTCGCCCCAGCGGCAGGTGTCGTGCGGCTCCCCCTCGTGCAGCACGTCCTTGAGGTGAACGTTGAGGACGCTCTCGCCGAGCTCCTCGATCGCGCGCGGCGCGTCGTAGCCCTGCGTTCCGAACCAGCCGGTGTCGACACAGACGCCCACGCGCGGTAGGCCCGCCACCTTGTCCAGCATCACCTGAGGTGTCGGCTCGGGGTGGTTCTCGAGCGCAAACGCGAGCCCGTGCTGCTCGAGCAGCGACGGCAGCCGTTCGTCCTCGACCGGCGCGAAGCCGGAGAGAACGCCGGTCCCGAGCCGCTCCGCGATCTCGCAGGCGCGCTCGAGGTGCTCTGCGGGGGCGTACACCTGGTAGCTCGCGACGCGCAGGCCGCGCTCGCCGAGCGCCGTCACCGCCGCCCGCACATGCTCGTCCGTCGCCCACTCCGGGCTCAGATGCGCGCCCCAGACGTCGATCGCGTCGAAGCCGAGCACGCGCACGTCGTCGAGCAGCTCGCCGAAACGGGCGGCGTATGTCTCGAGCGGACGAAACGCGTCGTTCGTCGCGCGGTCGCCATGACCCCAGCCGTGCATCTGCCAGCCCACCTCGCGCGCGACGTAGTTCGCGCTCATGAACGAGACGGTCATGCTCATACGTGCAGCACCTGTCCTTCCTGCCGCAGCACCTCCTGCACCGCGGCGACGTCGACGTCCTGGACCGCCACGCCGCGACGCGCCGCCTGCGCGGCCGCGATGCCGGCGGCGTGGCCCAGCAGCATCAGCGTCGGCTCCATCCGCACCGAGCCGAACGCGACATGCGAGGCCGAGAGGCACACCGGCACGAGCAGGTTCTCGGCGTGCTCGCGTGCGGGCGTCAGCGACCGGTACGGGATCCCGTAGGGCGGCACCGCGACCGAGAGATAGCCCTCGTTGAAGACGGCGTCCTCCCGCAGGTACTCCGGCAGGCCGCGCCATGTGCGCTCGACCTCGCGGATGTCGATGTTGTACGAGCCGAGCGCGATCGTGTCCGCCGGCTGCGAGCCGGCGAGCAGCTCTCGTTCGACGAGCACGTGCTCGCCCACCATGCGGCGCCCCTCGCGCACGTACAGCTGGTGCGGCCAGCCGCCGGTGTCCCGGAACTCGTCGGCGCAGAGCCCCCAGCGCGCCACCTCGGGAAAGCGCTGCGAGAGGTGCCAGAGGAAGGCCTGGGTGTAGCGCAGGTGGTGCGCGCGAACTTGCTCGCGCTCCTTGTCGGTCCCGTCGGGATAGCGCCGGTTCGACCCGTCGAGCACGTTCAGGGAGAACGGCCCGATCGAGTTCACGTCGCATTTCCCGTTCGGCAGCAGGTCGGGCACGAGCCCGAGCAGCTCGCGCGGCTCGTACGGGTGCCGCTCGAGCAGGCGGTCGAGCAGGGTGAGCTCCGCCGGGTCGTAGCCGGCGGGCTCCGTGAAGGGAATGCGGTTCTCGTCGCGATCCGTCAGGCAGACCCGGAAGCCGTACGCCTGGAGCCCGCCGTCGCCCTCGCCGAGCGCCTCGACCGGCCAGCCCTGGTCGTCGAGCACCGGCGGCACGACGTGCGGCAGGAGTGACCCGTCGTCCGCGAACGGCGAAACGCGCACGGGGAAGTTGTGCTTGCCGGGCCGCGTCGCGGGCTGGCGGCCGGCCCAGCGCTCTCCGTGCAGCGCGCGCGACTCGCGGCCGACGCGGTGCGGCACGCCGAACCGCGGCAGCAGGTCACCTTCGTAGGTGGCCTCGACATAGACGGCCGCGTCCGGGAGCTCGGTCGTCTCGAGCCGCACGTCGACGCCGTCGAGGTGGTTTTCGAGGATCGACTCGGCCACGTGGGGCTCGGGCCCGCGCAGTGACCAGAGCGGCGCGTCGTAGCGGCCCGCGACCGCCTCGTAGAAGCGCCGCGCGAAGCCGCCGAGCACACGCGTGTCGCCGACGTCCGTCCACGAGAGGCCACCCGAGACCATGCCGCCGACGTGGCGGCCGCGCTCGACGAGCACAGCGTTCGCGCCGCTCTCCCGCGCGCCCACCGCCGCCGCAACTCCGGCCGCGGTGGCACCGACCACGCAGACGTCAGACATGCGGCTCCAGCAGTGCGAGGGCGGTGGGCGCGTCGACTCCCAGCGCGAGCGCGTCCACGAGCGCAGCGCTGTCCCCGGTGTCAGACACCTTTAAGGTGTCTGACACCTGTTCGACGGAAGCGAGGCTCCGGAGTGACTCCACCACCTCCTCGCCGTACTCCGCCAGCGCCCGCTCGAACGCCGGCACCGGGTCGTAGCCCGCCGGGTCGCGCAGGTACTCCCCGACCGTCGCGAGCGGCAGCTTCCCCGGCACGGCCTGCAGCATCCCGTTCGCGACGAGCCCCGAGGCGCGACCGTCCCAGAGACGCGGGTCGCGCGCGCGCAGCGGCGCGAGGAAGAGCCGGTCGGGCTCGAAGTCGTTGACGGGATAGTTGTCCCAGATCAGCAGGTCGTGATCGCCGAAGCGCGCAACGGCAGTGTCGAGCTCCTCGCGCGTGATCGCGAGCGACACGACCTCGGGCCCTGTCCAGTAGACGACGATGCCCGGGTCGAGGAGGCGCCGCATCACGCGCCGGTACGGCGAGTCCCCCGTTCCCGCGTAGCCCATCGGGCAGATGACGAGCGGCGCCTTCTGCTCGACGGCGGCGGCGAAGCGGTTCGAGAGCTCCGACTGCGCGGCGGCGCTCGGGCGATCCTCGTGCCCGTACCGCTCGTCGTCCTCGGGGCAATTGAGCGTGTGCTCGAGGTCGTCCCAGAGAAGCTGGAACGTCTCGACGCCGATTGACCGGGCCTGATCGCACTTCGCGAGCAGCCGCTCGAAGTCCTCGTCGAGCGTGTAGCGAATGGACAGGCCCGGCGCGATCGCGTAGGCGAAGTCGACGCCGACGCGGCGCGCCTCGGCCACCAGCTCGCCGAGGCGCGCGAGCTCCTCGTCCGGGTACGGCTCGTCCCACTTTGCGCGGTGGTACGGATCGTCCTTCGGCGCGTGCACCCAGGTATCGAAGCCCTCGTCGGCGCAGAAGCGGATCAGGTCGAGCCGCTCGGCATGCGACCACGGTGTGCCGTAGAACCCCTCGATGACGCCGCGGATCACTTCTCCCGCCAGGGGCGGCCGTGCGCATCGACGATCTCTGCCAGCTCCTGCAGCCGCGGCACCGAGCGCTCGCGCAGGAGCTCGGTCGGGTCGTCGGCCGCGAGCGTCGCCGTCCAGACCGCGCGGCCCGCGAGCATCCCCGAGGCGCCGCCCTTGCACGCGGCCTCGACCGCACGCGGGTAGCGCTCGGCGTCGACGCCCTGCGAGAGGACAACCCACGGGCAGGCTACGACCGCGTCGATGCGCCGCGACCACTCCGCGATCTCGTCGGGCTCGCCTGCACCGAGCGTCGGCACCTGGCACTTGTAGAGGTCGCAGCCGACCGCGGCCAGCTCCGCCGCTGCCTCCACGATCGCCGCTTCGCGGTCGAAGCCCTCCGGACCTCGGACCACCGCTTCGAGCACCGACAGCAGCCCGTGCGAGCGTGCCAACTCGACGAAGCGCCGCGCCGTCTCGACCCGGTGCACGCGACGCGCGTCGTCCCGCCAGATCACGAGCAGCTTCAGCGCGACCGCGGCGTTGCGGGCGGCGCCTGCGGCGTCGGCGCCTTCGTCGAGCTCGGTCTCCTCGACGACCCCGCCCGGCGGCTGCTCGAGCGCGTCGACCGCCAGGATCAGCCCGCAGCTCGCAGGGAGCAGCCGATCGCGCACGATCTCGTCGTAGGCGTAGTGGCGGTCGATCAGGAAGCCCGACGCGTACGGCCCGAGCTCGCGCGCGACCGCGAGCTTGAACCGCACCATCCGGGCGTCGTCGACGTCGTCGTGATGTTCCGAAAGCATCGTGCGCAGCGACTCGCGCTGGTCCATCGCGACCATCAGGAACGTGCCGGACGGGCGGGCGAGCGCATCGAGGGTCAACGTCATGCAGCAGCCTCCTCGTCGATCAGGATCAGGGCATCACCGTGGTCGTGCACGATGCTCGCCGGCCAGGCGGGATCGAAGCGGTCGAGCGCGAGCAGGCGGCGCACCGCCTCGCGCTTGCCCGCGCCGTGAAGCACCAGACGGAGCGACCGCGCAGCGAGGATCGTCCCGAGGCCGACCGAGACGCCGCGCGCGGGCACGTCGTCGAGCGACGCGAAGGCCGGAAAGGTCGTGAGGTTGTCGCGCCGCGTCGTCTCGGCGATCGCGACCACCGAGGTCCCCCCGCCGCGCGAAGACCCGGGTGGGACGAATGCGACATGCCCGTCGGAGGCACCGGACGCGAGCAGAAAGAGGTCGACGCCGCCCACCTCTGCGATGCGCTCGTCGTACGCGCCGGGATCGTCTGGATCGGGCAGCCAGACGCGGTCGTGGGGCACGCCGAGCGGCCCGGCGATCTCATCCCGCGCAAAGCGCGTGCAGCTGTAGTGCGAGTCGGGCGCGGCAGCGAGGTACTCGTCCATCATCACGACGACGAGCCGCTCGAGCCGCGGCCGCCGCGCCAGCGCGGCGTACGTCGTCCGCAGGCTGCGGCCGCCGGGGCAGCCGAGCAGAAACGGACTTTGTGTTGAGTCAACACTAAGTCCATGGCGCGCGGCGATCTCGTCCGCGAGCGCCTCGCCGATCGCCTCCGGGGACGGCAGCACGCGCACCTCAGCGGGCAAGGAGCTCCTCCCGGAGGCGCGCCTTCGCGGCCTCATCGACGCCGGCGAGGTCGAGGGCTGCGAGGGCGGCGCCGAGCACGGGCGGTGCGTCGAGCACGATCGCGCGCGCGCCCGCGGGGAGCCGCTCGAGCACCCGCTCGAGGAAGAGCCCCGGCTCGCCCTGGAACATGCCGCCGCCGAGAACGACGTCCGCGGCGTTCACCTCCAGGTCGCCGAACGCGCGCCGGACCCACAGCGCCACCTCGGTGGCGACCCGCGTGACGAGCCCGTCCGAGACCGGGTCCCCGTCGCGCGCGGCGGCGAGAACGAGCGGCGCGAGCTCGCCGAGACGCGCCTGCTCGATACGGCGGTAGTGGATCTCGATCCCCACCCGCTCCACGGACGCGAGGCCGAAGTGCGCACGGATCGCGTCGACGAGCGCCGTCGGTTCGCCGCGGCGGTCCTCGGCCCGCGCGGCAAGAAACAGCGCCTCGCGGCCGAGCAGCTCGGCGCCGCCCCAGTCGCCGGTCTCCCAGCCGAGAGCCGGGTAGCGGGCGACGCGGCCGTCGGACCGCCGGCCGATGCAGTTGATGCCGGCGCCGCAGATGACGGCGACTGCATCCGCGCGGGCGGTGCCGGCACGGAGGAGCGCAAACGTGTCGTTGTCGACGACAGCCTTGTGCACCCAACCGTGCGCCGCGACCATCTGCGACAGCTCCTCGAGGTCTGCCGGCACGTCGGCTCCGCAGAGGTAGAAGACGCCGCACGCCGCGGGGATCGGCACACCCGCTTCGGCGACGAGCGCGGAGACGACCCGCGCGACGCCGTCCGCTCCCACCGCGTGCGAGTTCGAGCCCGGGCCGCGCAGGGCGGCGAGCAGCTCTCCGTCCGTGGTCGCGGCGACGAGCTCGGTCTTCGAGTTGCCGCCGTCGACGCCGAGGACGACGCTCACGTCGCCCACGGCAGGTAGCGCGCATTCGCCTCGAGCAGCAGGTCGGTGAGCTGCTCCGCCTGCCGCGTCTGACCGACGAGCGGGTGCGCCAGCAGCGCGCGGAACACGCGCTCGCGGCCGCCGCGGAGCGCGGCGTCGAGCGCGAGCTCCTCGTAGGCGGAGACGTGCGCGACGAGGCCGCGGTACCCGGCCGCGAGCTCCGGCATCGCGATCGGCTCGACGGAGCCCGGCGTCACGTGCGCCGGCACCTCGACGACCGCGTCGTCGGCGAGGAACGGCAGCGTGCCGCGGTTGCGCAGGTTGACGACGTGGCGGTGCTGCGCGCTCCGCCCGAGGAGGCTCGCGAGCAGCTCGACGGCAGCCTCGGAGTAGAACGCCCCGCCGCGGCGGCCGAGCAGCTCGGGCTTCTGGTCGACGGCCTCGTCCTCGTAGATCTGCAGCAGCTCCGCCTCGATCGCGTGCACCTCCTCGGCCCGCGACTCGTGCGTGCGAGCGTGCTCGACGAGGTCGTCGTGGTCCCAGAAGTAGTGCAGGTAATAGGAGGGAACGACGCCGAGCCGCCGCACGAGATCCGGCTTCAGGCCGCTCGCCGGTGCGACGCGATCGGCGTGGTCATGCGTCAGCTCGTGCAGCACGTCGCGGCCGCCGGAGCGAACGCCGATCTCCCACGTCAGGTGGTTGAGGCCGACGTGGTCGAGCTCGACCTCGTCCGGCGCCACGTCGAGCACCTTCGCGAAGTGCCGCTGGAACACCATGGCGGCGCTGCAGAGGCCGACGGCCCTGTGTCCCTCGTCGAGGAGCGCCTTCGTGACGATGCCGACCGGGTTCGTGAAGTCGACGATCCACGTCTCCGGCGCGAGCCGGCGCACGCGCTCGGCGATGTCGAGCACCACCGGCACCGTGCGGAGCGCCTTCGCGAGCCCGCCGAACCCGGTCGTCTCCTGGCCGATGCAGCCGCAGCGCAGGGGCAGCGACTCGTCGACGATGCGGGCCGCCTGCCCGCCGACGCGGAGCTGGATCAGCACGGCGGCCGCCCCCTCGACGCCTTCCTCTAGCCGGAGCGTCGGCACGATCTTCGCGGGATGGCCGCCGCGCTCGAGCATGCGGCGCGTCATGCCCGTCAGGATCTGGAGCCGCCGCCCATCGACGTCGACGAGAGCCAGCTCGTCCACCGGCAGCAGGTCGCGCATGCGCACGAGCCCGTCGACGAGCTCGGGCGTATAGGTCGAGCCGGCACCGACGACCGCGAGCTTCATCTGACGTACTGCCTCCTGGCGTCGAAGAACGGCTGGTGATCCCAGTGCGTGCCGTTACGCGTCATCGCGCGCGCGATCAGCTCGCGCCGGTGGATGCCGGCGGCGCCCTCGGCCGCCAGCCGGTCGGCGTCGAAGCGGCCGTGAATCGCGTCGCGCAGCTCGCGCTCGACGTCGGCCAGTTCCGGCGCCCCGAGCAGGTCGTGCCACTCGCCGGGATCCGACTCGACATCGAAGAGGCGCTCGTCGTGGCCGTGCACGTGCACGAGCTTGTGGCGGCCCCTGCGCGCCATGAAGCACGGCGCGCGCACCTTCTCGACGTGGTACTCGGAGAAGACGATCCGGTCGTCGCGCGCCGCGAGCAGGCTCTCGCCGTCGAGCGGCGTCCACTCCTCCGCCTGGATGCCCGCCAGGTCGAGGAAGGTGGGCGCCAGGTCGAGCAGCGACACCGGCGCCGCCACCGTCTCGCCCGCGTGCTCGCCGCCCGGCAGCCGTACGACGAGGGGCACGCGCACCGACCACTCGTAGAACGTTCGCTTCTGCACCATGCGCCGCTCGCCGAGCATGTCGCCGTGGTCCGACGTGAAGACGACGACCGTGTCGTCGGCCTGCCCCGTCTGCTCGAGCGCGCGCACGAGCTCGCCGAGCTTCCGATCGACGTAGGTGACGAGGCCGTAGTACGCGCGTCGCAGTGCGCGCATCGCGTCGTGGTCGTCGAGCCCCGGCACCTCGTCGGTCTCGTGCGCCTCGTTCGCCCAGACGTCCATGGCGGTGTAGTTCGGGTCGCGGCGCTCGGGCAGCGGCAGGTCCGCGCCCTCGTACAGGTCCCAGAGCTCCTGCGTGACGACGAACGGGTCGTGCGGGTGATGGTAGGACGCGACGAGGAAGAACGGCTCGTCGCTCGGACGGCGGCTGCGCTCGCGGATGAACTCGAGCGCGCGGAAGTGTGTCTCCTCGTCGAAGGAGAGGAACATCGTCCACGGCGCAACGCCGACGCGCGGCGGCACGTACAGCCGCGCGTGGCCGCCGCGGACGAACCGCCCTTCCGCGTCCTGCGTCGGCACCCAGTCCATGCTCGCCGGGAAGACGTCGGTCGTCAGCCGGCGGCGGAAGCCGTGCAGCTGGTCGGGGCCGACGAAGTGCATCTTCCCGCTCAGCACGGTCTCGTAGCCCGCGTTCGTCAGGTGGTGCGCGACCGTCGGCTCGTCCGCGTGCAGCACCGACGCGTTGTCCCAGCAGCGGAGCGTCGACGCATGCAAACCGGTGACGAGCGACGCGCGCGCCGGCGAGCAGAGCGGATACGGCGTGTACGCAGCGTCGTAGCGGATCCCCTCGGCGGCGAGCCGGTCGAGAGCGGGCGTCTTCGCCATCGGGTCCCCGTACGGCCCCGTCAGGAACGGGACGAGCTGGTCGACGAGAACGAGCAGGACGTTGGGCTTCACGGCTCCACCAGCTCGTTCGCGGCGGCGACGCGCGCGTAGTAGCGGCCGCTCCACTTCACCGTGCGCTCGAGCGTCTCGTAGTCGACGTGCACGAGACCGAAGCGCTGGCCGTAGCCGAGCGCCCACTCGAAGTTGTCGAGCAGCGACCAGTGGCAGTAGCCGATCACGTTCACGCCGCGTTCGATCGCCTCGTGCACCGCCGCGAGGTGGTCGTGGATGAAGCTGACGCGTTGCTCGTCGTGCAGCGGCTCGTTGAAGACGGCACCGTTCTCGGTGATCAGGATCGGGACGTCGCCGTAGTCGTCTCGCACGCGCACGAGCAGGTCGGTGAGCCCGCGCGGGACGATCGGCGTACCCGCTTCGGTCTGCGGCACTCCTGCGGTGAAGCCGCCGGTCGTCTCCGTCCCCTGCGGCACGACCACGCGCCATGGCCAGGGCGTGTCGCCGGGCACCGCCTCCAGCCACCGTGGCGCGTAGTAGTTGACCCCCAGGTAGTCCGCCGGCTCGGCGATCGTGGCAAGGTCGCCGTCTCGGATGAAGTCGAGCGAGCCGACACGCTCCTCGTAACGCGCACGCTGGTCGTCGGGGTACGTGCCGCGGAAGAGCGGGTCGAGGAACCAGCGGTTGACGTAGCCGTCCGAAGCCCACGAGGCCTCGGCGTCGGCCGGGTCGTCGGTGAGCGGATAGTGCGGCAGCAGGTTGGGCGCGGCGCCGATGCGCCCGCCCGCCCGCGACCGGCGGAACTCCTGCACCGCGCGTCCGTGCGCGTAGAGCAGATGGTGGAACACGGTCACCTCGCCGCGCAGGTCGTCCCGGTAGCCCGGCGCGTGCAGGCCGAGCAGGTAGCCGAGCAGACCGACGATCCACGGCTCGTTGATCGTCAGCCAGTAGCCGACGCGGTCGCCGAAGGCCTCGAAGCACGCCGCCGCGTACTCGGCGAAGCGCTCGGCCGTCTCGCGCGTGCGCCAGCCGCCCTCGTCCTCGAGCGCCTGCGGCAGGTCCCAGTGGTAGAGCGTCACGACCGGCTCGATCCCGCGCTCGTGCAGGCCCTCGAGCAGGCGGTCGTAGTGGTCGAAGCCGCGCGGCTCGCGCCGGCGGCCGTCCGGGAAGAGACGCGGCCACGCGAGCGAGCAGCGGTACGCGTTCAGGTTGAGCGCGGCGAGCAGGTCGAGATCCTCGTCGACCCGGTGGTAGTGGTCGCATGCGACGTCGCCGGTGCCGCCGCCCTCGATCTTCCCGGGCGTGTGCGAGAAGACGTCCCAGATCGACGGCCCACGCCCGTCGTCCGACACGGCACCCTCGATCTGGTACGCCGAGGTCGAAGCCCCCCAGAGGAAGCCGTCGGGGAACGTCACGCCAGCAGCTCCTCGCAGCCGAGCAGCAGCACGCCGACGCTCCACGCATGCGAGAGCGTCAGCAGCATGCCCTTCGCCTGGAAGCAATCGGTCTGGTAGTAGCGCTCGCTCGCCATGCCGCGGTAGGCGTTGAAGTCACCGTCCTTCCGCGCGATGAACTGCCGGAAGCACGCGAGGTTCTCGATCGTCGTCTGCCGGTAGTAGTCGTCGCCCGTCGCCTCGGCGAGCCGCAGCATCTCCGGCACGCAGATCAGGCCGAACGCGTGCAGGTGCTGGTTCGCCGGCGAGGCCTGGTCGGCGCCGCGCGTGCGGAAGCCGTAGCGGCCGAGCAGCGTCTGCTCGCTGAAGTGGACGTCGTAGCTGTAGCGGAACGTGAGCAGCCAGTCGGCCGCGCGCCGCGCGTTCTCCCAGTCCTCGAGCGCGACGAACGCCATCACGGCGGCGTAGCCGTCCTCGGAGGTCGGCGCCAGGTCGACGTCCTCGGGTGCGCCGTACCAGCTGTCGAAGCGCGCGTAGTAGGCGCCGGCACGGCGGGCGGCGTCGAGCTCACCTGCCTGGACGAGCGCGGGAACCCACGCGAGCCCCGCGGTCCCCTCCCACGAGACTGCGTCGCCGGTCTCGACATGGTGCGCGGCCGGCAGCGCACCGTCGTTGCGCTGCGTGCGCACGGCGACAGCGATGTTCGAGCGCGCCGACGCAGCCCAGCGACCGCCCGCGCGCAGCATGAACAGCGTCGCGTCGGCAAGCGTGCGCGCGTGCAGGCGGCTGCGGTCGGGGTGCCAGCCCGTCGTCCAGCCGCGCTCCGCCGTCCACTGCGCCCAGTAGGTGCCGCCGGGCGTGAGGTTGCCCGCGATGTGGTCGAGCACCGACTCGGCGGCGCGAACGTAGTCGTCGTTCCCGACCCGCTGCCCGTGTCGCAGGAGCGCGTACGCGTACGGCGCTCCGCTCACCCACGAGACGTGCATGTTGTCGCGGTCCCCGCGCGCGCCGAACGCGTCGCGGTCGAATGCGGCCGTCTCCAGGAGGCGCGGCGGGTCGGGCTTGTAGTGCCACCGGTAGAGGCCCCAGGCGGCGAGCTGCGCCGCCTCCTCGACCGTCACCCAGCCGGGATCGGCGAACGGCTCGCGCGGCCGCAGGTCCGCACGCGTCACCTCGCGCACGTCGAGCTCGACCTGCTCGCCGGGCTGCCACCGATAGGTCCGAACGTCGGGCGGTGCCGGCACGTTCGAGCCGTCGTAGCGGAGCGGCTCCTCGCGGTAGGGGAAATCGAGCCAGACCACGGGGCGGCCGTCCCGGAGCTCGAAGCCGACGCCCGCCTGCCCGAGCGGGCTCCGCTCCGTGGTCGCGAGCCCGCGCCCACCGGAGAGGACCGCGGGAGTCGCGCACCTGTCTGCGCGGAACGACCAGCGGGGCGACTCCATCCGCTCGATGTCGACCTGCGCCGCGAAACGGGGATAGATCCGCGTGCAGGCTGCCGGCCGGTTCTCGCCGTAGAAGACGCCGGGCACGAGCCAGTCCGGCTCGCCGTCGAGCTCGAGCTCAACGCGGATGCCTGCCTCGACGGGCGCGTCGCCGGCCCAGCGGACGCGGTTGCCGTCGAACACGAAGCCCTCGACCGGCGAGCCGTCGAGAGCGAGCGCCCTGGAGGCTTGATGCGTTTCAGGCATTCCAGCCCTCGAACGTCTCCGCATCGACCGCGCGCTCCTCGCCGGGCAGGAGGTCGATGACGTCGCCGCAGACGATGCCGATCGCCGCGACGTCGCCCGTGTTCCGAAGAACGCCGCCGCGCAGCTTGACGCGCGCCGACGGCAGGTCGAGCAGGGGCGCGAGGGTCTCGCTCTTGCTCATGACGTAGCGGTTCGCACCGTGGAGGTCGACGAGGAAGACGTCGGTGGAGATCGCGTCGAGCGACGCGACGATCTCGCCGTCGCCGCGCGCGACCTCGTTGCCATGGAGGTCGACGATCCGGCCGGCGCCTGCGATGCGAACCTCGTCGCGGCCGCCCCACGCACACGTGGCGAACTGTGCGGACGGCGCGCCCAGGTAGGCGCGCCTGACGCCCCAGTACGCGGGCTTCGGCTCGCCGCGCCAGTCGACGACGGCGGTGCACCAGGCGTTCGGGTACGACTCGTTCAGCTGCCAGGGGATGACGCCGATCCCCTGCCGCAGCCTCGCCTCGACTGCGTAGCGGAGGCCGTCGTACTGGAGCCACTGGCTCGCACGCCGCATGGTCTCGAGATCGCCGATGCGGCCGCCGAAGCACTCCTGCACGAGCGGCGCGTTGTTCCACCAGGCGCCGAGGTGCTCGTACACCGGGTTCGAGCGGTCGGCGGGCCAGCGGTGCTCGTCGGCGATCAGCGCCTCGTGCGCAGCACGATTCGTCATCCCCTCGACGCCGAACTCGCTGTGCAGCCTGCACGCGGCCGGCGCGTCGTAATGCGGGTTGTGCGCGCTCAGCCCCTGGTGCTCCCAGGGGCCGTGGGCGTCGGCCTCGCCGAGCGGCGAGGTCGGGAGCCACGTCCGCACCGGATCGAGCTCGCGAACCACGCTGCGAAGCGCGGCGAGCGCCGGGGTCGAGTCGTCGCCGTCGAGCTCGTTGCCGCCGCACCACACCGCGAGCGACGGGTGGCGCGCGAGTCGCGACACGATCTGCCGTGCGTCCGCCGCCAGCGTCTCGACGAAGGCCGGGTCGCTCGACGGGACGCTCTCCATGCCCGAGCTCGACTGGCTGAACTCCTGCCAGACCGCGAGCCCGAGCCCGTCGCACACGTCGTAGAAGTGCTCCGACTCGAGCAGCCCGCCGCCCCACACGCGGATCAGGTTCGCACCCGAGCTCGCTGCGAGGCGCAGCAGCCGTTCCACCTTCTCCGACCGCGGCACGCCGTAGAGCGCGTCGACGGGGACCCAGTTCCAGCCCTTCACGAGCTCCTTCTCGGCGCCCCGCACGAGCCGGTAGTCGGCGTCGAGCGTCGCCCGCGGCGTCGCCGGCACGCCCGTCGGCACGGGCTCGTTCAGGGTCACGGAGCGCCAGATCCCCTGCTGGACGAGCCGCGGGCAGAAGTCCCAGCCGTAGCTCATGCGCGGCTTGTGGACGCGCACGCGCGAGGTGCGGCCGACCTGCGGCTCGCTCGCCGGCGCCGGGTGCACGACGACGGCGAGCAGGTGGTTGCCCGCGGGCACCTCGACGTCGAACGGCGTGAAGCAGCCGACGTGATGCGCCGCCTCGCCGCCGTCGAGGAAGACGGTCGCTTCGTGATCGACCCCCTCGAAGCGAACGACGGACGCGCTGTCGACGGAGAGGCGCGTGCGGTAGATCCACGCGCGCTCGGGCACCCACTCCGCCTGTCGCGAATTGCGCTCGAAGTACAGAGCGGGCAGCTCGCCCGCGCGCACGAGGTCGTCCATGACCGAGCCCGGCACGCGCGCGGGCAGCCACCCGGACGCGTCCCACGGCTTGTCGACGTGCCACTGCCACTCGTCGCCGAGGAAGCCGCGCAGCTGCCAGCCGTCGCCGTCGAGCTTCAAAGCTCGAGGAGGTTCGTCTCGCGCACCGGCTGCACCGGGTCGCGAGGCACGAAGACGGTCTTGATCTCGCTCGCGCCGAAGCCGAGGTCGAGGGTGCGGCCGAGGAGCGGCAGCTCGATGCTCGCATCGGCGTCGCGGCCCGCGGTCTCGTAGCCGCGCAGCACGTAGCCCTCACCGTCCTCGGCGGCCTTCAGCACCGTGATGACGACCGGGCCGCCGCCGTCGTCCGCGAAGGAGCGCTCGGCGGGCAGCTTGCCTTCGTGATAGCTCTCGAGCATGGCGTACGCGGGCTGGTTCAGCTCCGCCGCGAGCCGCACGACACCCGCGCCGCGCCAGTCGCCGTCGTGCGGCACGAGGCGCACGCGGAACCGCTGTCGCCCCTGGTCCATGTACTCGAAGTCGCCGCCGTCCTCGAGCTCGCGCGGATCGTGCCACGCCCAGACCGGCGAGCGGACGGCGCTGACGCCGATGTCGGCGCCGAGCACGTCGTAGCCCGACTTGGCGTCGTTGATCACGGTGAGCCCGCGCCCGGCGCCGGAGACGTCGACCCACGACTGGCCCGGGTCCTCGTGCCCGTTCGGCTCCCGCTCGAGATGGCCGTACGGCGTCTCGAACGTCGCCCGCGGATCGAGCACGGTCGTCGGGTAGCGGAGCTTCAGGAGCTTCAACTGCTCATGCCAATCGACTGCGACGTTCACGTCGACGTGCGCGGAATCCGCGCCGAGCACGTAGTCCTCGCGGAGCGTCGAGCTGCCGTACGTGCTCTCGACGCGCAGCATCGCGCGCACCGGGCCGTTCTCGACGAGCGAGACCGAGACGCAGCCGAACTCGCCGACGACGTCGTCGTACGCCGTCACCGCGTGCCCCCAGGTATCCGACACGTCGTCGACGACGACCGCGTGCGGGGAATGCGGCGACGCGAGGTCGGCACCGGTCGCCTTGTGCACGAGCCGCGCGATGCGGCCGGTGGCACCGTCGAGCTCGAGCAGCAGATGACCGTTCTCGACCGTCGTCCCGCTCGCCTCGACGCGGCCCTGTGTCGCCGCGGCCGGCCGGATCGTGTACAGCCGGTAGCCGAGGGCCGGGACGTCGGCCGCGAAGACGAGGCGGGCGCGGTTGCTGCTCATCGTCGTCAGCGACCGGGTCTGCTGCAGCGGCACCTCGTTGCCGTCGGCGTCGGTGAGCATCACGCCGTCGGCGGTCAGCCAGTTGTACTCGAGCTCGACGTCGGTGCGGAGGCGCCACGGGTGCTGGTTGAAGACGAGCACCGGACGCGTTCCCTCCTCGAACGGCACCTCGACCTGCCGCGCGATCGACTGCACCGCGCGGTTGAAGGCGAGCGCCGCGAGCGAGCTCGCGTGGCCGATCTGGTCGCGCGCGTCCTCGTACGCCGGCTGGATCGAGGTGCCCGCAAGTGTGTCGTGGAACTGGTTGAAGAGCAGGAGCTGCCAGGCTTCCGACAGCTCGCGCAGCGGGTACGGCTGCGACCCGAGCATGTCGGCGACTACCGACCACTTCTCGGCGCGCTGCAGCAGGTTCTCGGCGCGCCGGTTCCAGCGCTTGACGCCGGAGTGGGTCGTGTAGCAGCCGGGCGCGTGGTACTGCAGGTCGCCGCGCCACACCGGCACGTCCTCGTCCGCGACCGCGTCGAAGAACCGCCGCAGCGAGCTCAGCCGCAGATGCGTGCCGCCTTCGCGCGCGTCGATCTCTGCGATCGACCGGAGATTCGCCTTCGTCGGGCCGCCGCCGTGGTTGCCGACGCCGTAGAAGACGGCGAGTTCGTCCATGTCGGACGGCAGGGTCGCGAGCGACTTCTCGACGTGGTCGCCGAGGTCGTCCCGGGGGGCGCAGTACTCGTGCGGGATGCGGTAGGCGAGCACGCTCGAGCCGTCGGCCGACTCCCAGTGGAAGAGCGGGCCCGGCACGTCGGCGTTCTCGTCGGGCTTCGGGCGCAGGAAGACGTACGAGTCGAGGCCGCTGCGGCGCAGGATCTGCGGCAGCGAGGCGTTGTGCCCGAACGAGTCGAGGTTGGCGCCGGTGGTGGCCGCGAAGCCGAAGCGATCGAGCAGCCACCGCTGGCCGTAGAGGCCCTGGCGCACGAACGACTCCCCGGCGGGGATGTTGCAGTCCGGCTCGATCCACCAGCCGCCGACCACCTGCCAGCGGCCCTCGGCGACCCGCTCGCGGATGCGCGCATACAGCTCGGGGTCGCTCTCCTCGACCCACTGCAGGAAGAGCACCGAGGTGTGCGTGAAGACGAAGTCGGGGTTCTCGTCCATCCGGTCGAGCGCGGAGCGGAAGGTGGCGCGCACCTCCTGGTAGCCCTCCGGCCACTGCCACAGCCAGACCGGGTCGATGTGGGCATTGCCGATCATGTGCAGCGTCCTCACGAGTCGGCCGCCCAGCGGTCGACCTCGTCGAGCACGACGTGAAGGAGCAGCACGTGCATCTCCTGCACGCGCGCGGTCGAGTCCGACGGCACGACGAGCGCGTGCACGGCGTGCTCGGCGGCGGGCAATCCCTGCCCGCCGCCGAACAGCACCGTCACTGCCCCCAGCCCGCGGGCAACCGCGAGCGCGTCCACGACGTTCGGCGAACGGCCGCTCGTCGTGAACCCGATGACGACATCGCCCTCGCGCGCGAACGCCCGAACCTGGCGCGCGAAGAGCTCGTCGAAGTCGTAGTCGTTGGCGATGCAGGTGAGCACCGTGGGGTCGGCGGCGAGCGACTGCGCCGCGAGCGGCCGCCGCTCGCGCTTGAAGCGCGCGACGAGCTCCTCTGCGAAGTGGAGCGAGTCGGCGGCGCTGCCGCCGTTGCCGAATGTGTAGACGCGGCCGCCGCGCTCGTAGCAGGCGATGATCGCCGCGGCGATCTCCGAGGCGGCGGGCAGGAGGCCCTCGATGCGAGCTGCGAGCGCGAGGTGCTCCTCGACCGCCTGCCGCGCCTCAGCCATGCCCAGGGACGTCTCCCGTCGCACGGTCGTACACGATCGCGGCCGCACCGAGCACGCCGACCCGGTCGCCGAAAGGCGAGAGCACGACGTCGACGGCCTCGCCCGCGGGCCTCATCGCCCCCCGGCGAACGCCCGCGCGCACCGGGTCGAGCAGCAGCGCACCGGAGCCCGTGACGCCGCCGCCGAGCACGACGAGCTCGGGCTCGAACAGGTCGACGATCGAGATCAGTCCGCACGTGAGCGCCTCGACGGTCTCGTCCCAGAGGGCGCGAGCAGCCGGCTCGCCCTCGTGCGCGGCAGCGGCGACGTCCTTCGACGTGGCATAGGGCAGCCCGGCCTCGTGCGCGCGCTCGGCGATCGACGTGCCGGACACGTACGCCTCGAGGCAGCCGAGCCGGCCGCAGCCGCGGCAGCGGCGGCCGCGCCAGTCGACCGTGACGTGGCCGAGCTCGCCGCCGTTGCCGCTCGCGCCGCGGTAGAGGCTTCCGTCGATGACGACACCGCCGCCCACGCCGGTCGAGATCGTCAGGTACACCATGTGGCGCACGCCGGCGCCGGCGCCCCAGCGGTGCTCACCCGCGGCGGCCGCGGTCGCGTCGTTCTCGAGCGTCACCGGCCGCTCGAACGCATGTGCGGCAAGGTCGTTGATCGGCACGTCGCGCCAGCCGGGCAGGTGCGGCGGCGCGATCAGGACGCCGCGCGCCGCGTCGAGCGGGCCGCCGCAGCCGATCCCGACTGCCTCGATCGCCGGCCAGTCGACGCCGGACTCGGCGACGACACGCCGACCGAGCTCGAACAGCCGCGGCAGCGCAACGTCGGGGCCCTCCTGCGCCCGGGTCGGCTCGACCGCGAACGAGTGGACGACGCCGTTCGCGTCGACGACGCCCGCGGCGAGCTTCGTCCCGCCGATGTCGAGCGCGAGGACGGGCGAGGGAAGCGAGCCGGCGGGAACGCCCGCGGCCGGAGCTGCTGCCGACGTGGCCAACTAGCCCTTCCGTCCCTGTGTCGCGATGCCTTCGACGAAGTACCGCTGGCCGAGGAAGAAGATGATGATCATCGGCAGCGTCGCGAGGACGGTGCCGGCGATGATCACCTGGTAGTCGCCCTGGCCCCCCGCCGACGGGCCGTACAGGTCGAGCAGCACCTTCAGGCCGCGCGGGATGGTGAACGTCTGATCGGCGCGCAGGTAGATGATCGCCTTCTGCAGCTCCGTCCAGCTGGCCTTGAACTCGAAGACGAACGTGACGATCATCGCCGGCCGCGCGAGCGGCGCAGCGATCCGCCAGAACATCGTCCAGTAGTTGTCGCCGTCCATGCGCGACGCTTCGAAGAGCTCGCGCGGGATGCCGAGGAAGAACTGTCGCAACAGGAAGATGTAGAACGCGCTGCCGAACAGGTTCGGGGCCCAGAGCGGGTACTGGTTCTTCGAGAGGAAGAGGAACGTCCCGGGTCCCGTGAAGTGGATCTTGTTCCAGAGCAGGTAGGTCGGCACGAGTGTGACGACGCCGGGAAGCATCATCGTCGCGAGCACGCAGCCGAAGAAGAAGTTGCGTAGCGGGAAGCGGAAGTAGGCGAACCCGAACGCGACGAGCGCGCTCGAGATCGTCACCGTCACCGCGGCGAGGACGCCGATCCAGAGGCTGTTCCAGAGCCACGAGGCGAACGGCGCCTTGTAGGCGGTCGCGGCCACCCCGCGGAAGACGTCGAGGTAGTTCGACGGGTGCCAGTTGTGCGGGATGAGCGCGTTGTCGAACACCTCCGGCCGCGGCTTGAACGACGCGCTCACCGCCCACAGGAACGGGTACGTGAAGATGACGACGCAGCCGGCGAGGATCGCGAAGTAGATCGCCTTGCGGACACCGCCGGCCGTCGAACGCAGCGAGAGGCGGCGGGCCGGAGTGAACGGCGGCGTCGGCGGGATCGCCTGCGCCGGACCTTGCGCCTGTGCCGGCGACGCGTTGCTCGAGCTCACCGTTGACCCTCGTAGTAGACGAAGCGACGGCTCGCGACGATCTGGATCGCGGTGATCACGCCGATGATCGCAAACAGCACCCACGCGAGCGCGGAGGCATAGCCGAACTTGAAGAGGGTGAAGGCCTCCTGGAAGATGTAGATCGCGTACATCAGCGATGCGCTCGTGCCGTACGGCGTCGACGCGTTGAAGAACGCCGTGTAGACCTGATCGAACGTCTGCAGACCCGCGATCGTGTTGATGATCACCACGAAGAAGATCGCGGGGCTGATCATCGGCAGCGTCACGTCGCGGAACTGACGCCACTTGCCGGCGCCGTCCATCGCGGCGGCCTCGTAGAGGTGCTGCGGTACACCCTTCAGGGCGGCGAGGAAGATGACGACGCTGGCGCCGACGCCCCAGACCGAGATCATCAGGGCGAGGCCCGGCTTGACCCACAGGGGATCGGTCGTCCAGAACGGCCCCGTGATGTGGAACCAACGCAGGGCCTCGTTCAGGAGGCCGTAGGAGCCGTTGAAGATCAGCAGGTAGAGGATCCCGGTCGCGACGCCCGGCGACATCACGGGCAGGTAGAAGACCGTCCGGAAGAAGCCGGCGGCGCGGCCGACGCGCGCGAGCAGCGATGCCAGCCAGAGCGCGACGATCACGTGCGCCGGCACCGACATCAGCGTGTAGACGAAGGTGTTGCGGAGCGCCGTCCGCACCTGCGGGTCGTGGTAGGCGGCGCGATAGTTCTCCAGGCCGACGTTATGCGTCGTCTGGATGATCGAGTAGTCGGTGAACGAGATGATCAGGCTGGCGATCATCGGCCCCGACGTGAAGACGACGAAGCCGAAGAGCCAGGGGCTGAGGAACGCGAACGCCGCCCAGGTGTCGCGGTCGCCGAAGCCCGAGAACCAGCGCCGGGCCCTCACACGAGGGCCCGGCGCGGTTGCGGTCGCAGTGGCCATGGAGTCGGCCGCGACTTTCGCTACTTCGTCGCTGCCTTGATGGCCGCGACGGCCTCCTTCTGCGCCTGGTTCAGGGCCGCCTTCGGCGACTGCTGACCGGCGAGGACGCGGTTGATCGCGTCGTTCCAGGCCTGCTTGAACTCGGCGCTCGCCGGCGAGGCCGGGATGCCGAACGAGAAGCGCTGGACGTCCAGCACCTTCTTGACCGCCTGATCGAAGTACTTGTTGATCGACGTGTAGGTCTGCTTGTAGATCTGCTGGTCGGCGACCGAGTTACCGGTCGAGATGCCCGTGTACGGCTGGTTCGACGCCTTGCGCAGCGCCGCGCGGTTCTTCGCCGCCGCCATCCACGTGCTGACGGACGTCATCGTCCGCATCCACGTGCACGCGGCCGCGGTGTTGTGTGCGCCCTTCGGGATCGCCCACGCCGAGCCGGTCTCGTAGTTGATCGGCTGACCCTTCAGGTTGCGGAACTGGAGCGCCGTGATGTGCACCTGCGGCGACGAGCCCGCAAGCACGTTGTAGTACCACTGCTCCATCGGCCACGCGCCAACCTGGTTGTGCGCGACCTGGTTGCCCTTGCCGAAGAAGTCCCAGGTGTCACGGAACGCCTTGAACTTGTTCCAGCCGCCCTGCGCGTTGATGAGGCTCATCGCGTAGGTCAGCGACTTGACGGCCCGCGGGTCGTTCAGGTGCGGGTGGAGGCCGTCCTTCGACAGGATGTCGACCCCGTACGCCTTCGCCCAGAGCGGGAAGAACTCGGGGATCTTCGGGTCGAAGCCGATGCGGGTGACGTTGCCGTTCCCGTCGAACTTGACCATCTTCTTCGCCGCGGCGAGGAGCTGCGCCGGCTTCGCCGGGTTCAGCCAGCCGATCGGCGTGTGCGTGTTGTCGAGGACGTCGTTGTCGATCAGGATCGTGCGGACG
>JAICYG010000157.1 GCA_025934335.1 Thermoleophilia bacterium
CGGTCGCCCTCGATGCCGTCGACGTAGTAGAACCAGTCGCGCTGCGCGGTCAGCGACCCGTCGAGGCCGCCGATCGACTGGAGGTACCGCCCGCCGTAACGGGTCGTCACCTTCAGCTTCCGCTCCACGGTCTGGATCGCGTTCAGCCCCGCCGGCACGCTGCCGGAGAAGACGACGTGGGCGCCGCGGTCGCGCGTCACCCACAGCGTCGCCGTGCCGTGGCCGCGCTCGCTCCCGCCGCAGCCGGCGAGCGCGAGGGCGGCCAGGACGACGGCGAGGCGCTTCACTTCACGGCGTTCGAGCGCACGGCGCCCGTCGCGGTCGCGCGGACAAGGAGCCCGCGATGCTTGCCGGGGCAGAACGAGGCGCCACCCAGCGCGTCGGAGCTCCTCTTCGAGCCGACGTGCCAGGTGACGCGGGCGAGCGTGGCGGCCTTGCCGTTGTCGTCGTACGCGGTCGCCGTGTAGCAGCCCTTCTTCGCCGCCGGCTGAACGCGCAGCGTCGGTGGGCCGCCGGTCGGGCCGAACGTCGCGTAGTACCAGAGCACGCGGTCGCCGTCAGATAGCTGCACCTTGTCGGCGCCGACGGGGGGAGAGGCGTCGTCGACCTTGAAGACCCAGCCGCTCGACGCGTCGCCGCCGTAGCGGCCGACCTGGTCGACGTAGCGGCCAAACGAGGCGGTGGTGACGTGGTAGTAGAGCTCGCCGGCGAGCGACGCCTGCTCGAGCGCGTCGAGCGGGGTCGCCGCCGTCACCGTCACCTCGGTCGGGCCGAAGAGCGTGCGGGTCTTGCCTTCGACGCGCACCTTCACGGTGGCGGCGAACGCCGTCGCCGGCAGGGCGAGGCAGAGGACGAGCAGCAGAGTGAGCCGTTTGGCCACGAATCCTCCTTCCGCGAGGGGTTCGGGGTTCGTGGGCGACCGGCAGGTCTTCTGACTCGGGGCTCCCCCTCCGCCGCCTTCCCGAGCCTCGGCTCAGTGGCGTCGTGGCGGAGGGCATCTCCCCTCACAGCGGCGGGACCGTCCCGGACTTGCACCGGGTTCCCTCACCGTTCGCCCTTGTGTGTGGCGATGACTATAGCCTTGAGGCGTGGAGCACGGAGAAGTCGCCGACCGCCGGCTCGAGGCGCTGCTCGAGCGGCTCGACCGGGTGGTCGAGGAGCTCGCCCGGCTGAACGCGCGGGAGGAGCGGCGCGAGGAGCTGACGGTGATCGCCCACGAGCTGCGCAACCTGAACGAGTCGCTGCAGGCGATCACGTACGCCGCTCTCGGCACGCAGGGCCCCCAGGTCCGCCGCCGCCGAGCCGGCTGAGCGCGCCCTCCCTTCCGACACAAAGCTGTGCGCGTTTCGTGGTGGTGGCAGCCACCGTGCAGTGCGCGCTACACGAACGACACGGCCGGAGGGGCACGGCTGACTGCGGCCGCCGGCTCCGACGCGTCACGGACGGCGGTAGATGTCGAAGAAACCGCTCGTGGCGTGCTCGTTCGCGTCGCCTTCGGCGACCGCGACGCGGCCGTCGGCGACGATCGGGCTCTGCCAGTGCACGGTGCCGGACGGGAGCGAGGCGAGCCGGCGGCCGCTCGTCGCGACGTAGACGCTGACCGAGCCGCTGCCGGCGACGTAGAGCAGGCTCCCGGCCACCACCGGCGAGGTGCCGCCGGTGCCGTTCGACCAGACGACGTGCAGCCGGCGGCCGCGCAGGAGGAGCGCCTCCGTGCCGCCGCTCGTCGAGACGAACACCCACTTGCCGCGCCAGACCGCGGGCGCGCTGAACATGTCGACGCTGCCCGGCACCGGAAGCGTCTGCAGCTCACCGCCGGTGCGCGGGGTCGGGCCGGGCAGGCGGCGCAGGTCGAGCAGACGCAGCTTCCCGTCCTTCCCGCCCTGCACCGCAAGTCCGCCGGCGAGCAGGCCGGGGCTCGTCGAGCCGAGATCGAGGTCGCTGTCGTTCAGGTGCTGGTGGTCCGTCGGCGTCCAGTGCCGCAGCAGACGCGAGGCGTCGGGCGCGAGAACGAGCAGCGAGTCGCCCCAATCGGTGCGCCCGTCGAAGGGCGCGTTGCCCGTGGCGACGACGAGATTCCCCGTCGCTGGATCGACCGCCGCTCCGTTCCGCGACCAGATCGCCGAGTCGCTCGAGGCGCACGTCCTCGGGACGATCAGCCGGTGCCGGTCGGAGCAGAGCGAGTTCCACACGTGCGCGATCCGCCCCGTCCGCTCGCTCATCGTCACCACGTGCCCCTGGTACGGCGGCGCGTCGCCGATGTAGCCGCCGGTCGTCGCGATCACGCGACCGCCCGAGACATTGAGCGACGACGTGATCTTCTCGTGCGTCGGGTCGAGCGTGATCCGGGTCGTCCAGAGCACGTGTCCGTCGGAGAGGCGCAGCTTCCGGATGCGACCGTCCGGCGCAGCCGCGTACACGGCACTCCGATCGCTCGCGAGCGCGGGCGTGGCGTTCGTGATCTGTGCCGTCCCCGCGAGGCGCGAGTAGGCCGGCGGCGTGAACCGCCAGAGCACCCGCCCGGTGCTCGCGTCGAGCGCCTCCGTGCGGCCGTACGTGGTCGTCACCACGAACGCATCGCGCCCACGCACGCCGCCGGCCACATAGATCGGCGAGGAGTCGACGGTGCCGTCGAGCCGGACGCGCACACGCCGCAGGCGCGTCACGTTCTGCACCGTGATCGTCCCGTCGGGCGACGCGTTGTGGCGCGCGGTGTCGTACCCGAACACCGGCCAGTCGCGATTCGACGAGGTTCCGGCCCCCGAGGCGCTGGCGACGGTCACCAGCATCGCCGCGGCGAACACGAGCCCGAGGCACTTCACGAGGCGAGCCGGTAGAGGCTGCCCGAGTCGAGCGACATCAGGTAGAGCTCGCCGCCGGAGTCTTCCCCGAACGACGACAACCCGCCCACCGTGAACGGCTCGCGCCGGACCCCGGTCGCCTTCCCACGCACGATTTTCAGGCTCCAGACGGTGCCCGAGCAGTAGTCGCCGTAGAAGTAGCGGCCGACTGCCGACGGGACCTCCTTCCCGCGGTACACGTAGCCGCCGGTGACGGAGCAGCCCTGCGAGTGCGGGTACTCGGCGACCGGCGCACGGTACGTGCCGCGCCCGAGCAGGGATGTGGACGAGTCGTAGACGTGGCGACCCTCGAAGCGGTTCCAGCCGAAGTTCGAGATCGTGCGCGCGCCGCGCGGGACGTAGTCGATCTCTTCCCACGCGCTCTGCCCGACGTCGCCGATGTAGAGGTCGCCGTTCGCACGGTCGAAGCTGAACCGCCAGGGGTTGCGAAGCCCGTACGCCACGAGCTGCCAGCGCGGGGTTGCCGCGTTCACGTTCAGGCGCATGATCTTCGCGAACGGCTTCGCGAGGCTCTGGCCGTTGCGCTGCGGATCGCCGCCACCGCCGCCGTCGCCGTTGCCCCAGTACAGGAGGCCGTCCGGCCCGAACTGCAGCTGCCCGCCGTTGTGGTTCGGCGCGAAGTCCTTGACGAGGAGCAGCTGCTTCGCCGACGACGGAATCGCCTTCGTCCCGTCGGAGCGATACTGGACGACGCGCGTGTCGCCGTTCCGGTCGGTGTAGTCGACGTAGAAGCGACGCGAGCGCGCGTAGTCGGGGGCGAACGCGACCGAGAGCAGCCCCTGCTCGCCGCCGCTCAGCACCCGCGGACGGATCTCGAGAAACGGCGTCGAGCGGGTCCGTCCGCCCGAGAGCACGCGGATGACGCCTGCCTGCTCGACCACGTAGAGGTTGCCCGGCTCGCCCGGCGCCGCCGTCGCGTACACCGGCGAGGAGAACGTCGCCACGCGCACCAGCCGGAGCGCGTCGGGGCGCGCCGACGCGCAGGCGGCCGCCACGAGTGCCGCCACTGCAGCGACGAGCGCGGCCGGCTTCACTGCGCCGTCAGGTCGGGTGTGCGCACCCACGGCCCGGGCGGCGTCAACAGCGACTCCGCCTGCAGATACGCGAGGCCGGCGAGCGGGAGGTCGCCCCAGCGCTCGAAGCAGAAGTAGCGCCGGCGCCAGTGGGGGAAGAACTTGCGGTTGAAGCTGTGGAGCCGCTCGACCTGGAAGAGCCGGTCGGCCTTCAGGAGCAGCCAGCGGAACGTACGCGCGAAGCTGCCCACGTCGTCGCCGGAGCGGAGGAAGTCGGCGAAGACGGCGAAGTTGAGGGAGACCTCCGTGACCGCGTGCTCGCGCGCCCAGGCGACCGTCTCGGTGATCAGGAACTCCATCAGCCCGTTCGGCGTGTCGGGCCGGCGTCGCATCGACGCGAGCGAGTAGCCCTCGCTCGCCGGCGACGGCACGAGCTGCAGGAACCCGCCGACCCGCCCGTCCGGCCCGAGCGCGACGGCGAGCACCGTGTCGGGATAGCGGAAGAGCGCGTCCATCGCCATCGTGAAGCCCCGCTCCGGCCAGTTCCCGCGCCACTCCTTCGAGACGGAGCGGAGTTCGGCCCGAAGCATGTCGTCGGCCGCCGCCGCCGTCAGGACGCGGACGGAGTAGCCGCCCTTCTCGAGCCGCGACACCGACTGGCGCACCTTGCGGATCGCGCGGCCCTCGAGCGTGAAGGTGGACGGACGAACGACCGCCTCGTCGCCGAGGTACATCGACTTGAAGCCGATCGCCGCGTAGTCGGCAAGCGCGTCGAGCGAGGCGCCGGCGATCGCAACGCGCCAGCCCTTCGCATGCGCAACTCGCACGAACTCGCGCATGAGCTCTTCCCGCTCGTCGGGCGCGCCGATCGGATCGCCGGCCACGAGCGCCGTGCCGCCGAGGACGCGATAGGCGAGGAACGAGCGGCCGCTGGGCGAGAAGAAGTAGCTCTTGTCGCGCCGCAGCGCGAAGTAGCAGAGGCTGTCGCGGCCGTGCTCGTGCACGAGCTCGGCGGCGCGTTCGCGGTCGGCGTCGACGGGCGGCGTCATCGCGTGCGGCCGGAGCCAGAGCCAGAGCGCCCGGAACCCGAGCGCACCGACGAGGAGCGCCAGCGCCACCTCGATCCGCCGCGAGTACGCATCGGTGTCGTAAACGCCGATGAGCAGGAACGGGACGGCGAGAGAGAGCGCGACGGCGACCTGCAGCAGCGGCACGACCGTGGCCGGGTCGCCGGGGGCGACGAAGTGTCGGCGGCCGCGAAGGAGCGCGACGAGCAGCACGACGTGGAACGCGGCTTCCTCGACGTCGAGCCCCTTCGCGAGGTGCGCGACGGCGGAGGCGACGACGACGGCGACGGCGAGCAGCCACGCCCGCGCTTTCCGCCGCGCCAGGCCGCGCGAGAGGAAGATCATCCCGAGCCCGAGCGCGAGCGCCACGGTCCGCGCGGCCTCGGGCACGCCGGGCGGCAGCACGCTGCGGACGAGTTCGGCGCGGTTTGCGAGCTCGGGTGTCAGCGCCGAGACGATCGAGATCACGCCGGCGAGGGCGGCGGCCCACGCCAGCACGACTGGGGTGGCCGGACGGCGCACGCCCTACAAGGTAGCCGGGGCTTCAGTCGTGCAGGAGGACGCGGCGCAGCTCGTCCTCCTTGCCGGGCTCGAGAATCGCGAGCACCTGGTCGCCGGTCTCGAGCTGGGTCTCCTCGTCCGGGATCTCGGCCTTGCCGGAGCGCACGACCGAGATGAGGCGCGCGCCCTCGGGCAGCTTCAGCGTCCGGACGCGCTTGCCATGGCAGTTCGCGCCCTTGTCGATCGTCACCTCGACGATCTCCAGGTTCTCCTTGCGCAGCTCGAGCAGGTGGACGAGCCCGTGCTCGGGCACCTCGTGCTCGATCAGGCCCATGATCGCGCCGGTCGCCGAAACGGTCGGCGAGATGCCAAGCAGGTCGAAATACGGCTGGTTGCGCGGATCGTTGATGCGGGCGATCACGTTGCCGACGCCGTACCGCTCGCGGGCGAGCTGGCAGATGACGATGTTGTCTTCGTCGTCGCCGGTCGCCGCGACGACAAGGTCCGGCGGTCGCTTGA